>LOES01000191.1 GCA_001515955.1 Clostridia bacterium BRH_c25
CGACGGCTTGGACCGCTTCGAAAATGAAGCCAAAGCCATGAGCTTTCCAGCGTCAGAAAATCTTGAGAATTCGGCAACGCTTTTGTCAAAGGTTGGATCTGCTAGACCGTAGAGAAGGGCATAACGATGTCCAGGTTCGGGCATGACATCGGCAAGCTTAATCAAATTTAACGCAGCATCGATTTTGTAAAAAGAACCAATTACCCCTTCCCAAAGCAATGCATAGCAAGGTGTGCCTTTGGGTAAATTCGACATGCCAAATGCACAGAGAAGATGTGAACGTTCGTGAGAAGATGAGAAGTATCTAAGAGTCTTCCCTAAAAGACGTTGTTGGCCAATGATTATGTCACTGTAATTGACACCATGATATCCAGCATTAAGACGTTGTTCAGACTGATTCGTATCACCCGTCCACCAGCCACCTCTACAAATCACATCAGGAACTTCTTTGAGTTCGCCGAGAATGCTAAACATATCTGGAATGGACAGTGGTGAGTGACGATAACGAGAGTGTTTTTCGGCTTCAATGGAAGTAATTAAATGTGCATCCTCAATATAAGCGAATGCTCCATCATGGCCCGGATTGAATGACAATATTTTCATTATTCTGCCTCGCTTGAATTAATATTTCTCTACCTAAGTTGTAATTGTTGTTGTTCACCAGGTCTGGAAGAAACAACAACGGAATTTGCCTCCAAAGAGATGCCACCTACTATTGTCATTGCAGGAAGCCGTCCGTCATTAATTCGCCCAGCAAGTTGAATCGAACGAGTTAGCCAACTGTTGATATGGAATGTCATTGGAAGATTCGGAATTGGTGTCGGATCCCAGATCCCACGTCTATGTACAAGCTTATCGTCAACTAACCATAGGATCTCGCATGGACTCCATTCAATTGTGAAGCGATGGCATTCTTTAGATGCGTCAAATCCAAGTTCTATATAGGTTGGCGCACCTCTATAACCGTAATCAAAATTTGCTCCTTCGTCACCTGGGTTATAGAAAACATTGACTAAAAGGCGATTTGATCGATTACCCGCAATCTCGATATCTATTTCTTGTCCCGGTGAATTGCGCTGTAAGAATATTCCAGTGACTACACCCGGCACATTTGAGGCTTGAATGGTTGCTTCGAATTTTCCGAACAAATATTGATCAAGACTGCACAGGGATGCAGCGGAATAGTCTCGAACGCCAAGTGATTCCTTTTTAACTGAAAATACTGCCCCGATTCCTGGACGGAACTCAATGTTAGACGGGCGAAATAACGCTAAATTATCTGTGAAAGTATCACTCCTCAATAGCCAGCGGCGGGTGTCAAGATGTTCTAAACGGTCGGAGATCTTAACTAACATTTCATTTTCACTCTGCTCATCTTTTTGTTGGACAACATTAATACCTTTCCACCAACTCCTAGATTCAACTAGCCATGGTGAATTATCTTGTCTGGGTATTTTGAATTTATTGACATGATCTAGCTTAGGAATGTCAGCAAGAATTGGTCTTTGACGGAGGTCCTTCAGTACCGGGTAAGAGCATGCAGGCGGAGCACATCTAAGATGCTGGCAAACGACATGCCATTTATTTAGTTCATTCAAGTGAAGTACAACGATATCGGCACCATTAAGATCCTCCTCAAGACTATGGACTACGTGATCTACAGTAGTATCGTTTGTAGCGGTAATAATAAACTTGGCCTTGGGGTAACGACTTCGGAGTATCTTGACCTTTGCCTTCAAAGATCCAATGTTTACGTACGCGTCAAAAACCCGATCTTTTTTTCCTGCAAGAAGCCGTTCCATCTCAGGAGCGGGTAAATTATTAAAATCACTGCAGCATCTGTATCCTAGCATGGACAAAGCCATCGCAAGCGATGTTTGGCCGGAACCTTCCGGACCAAATGCAAACACTGGATGCTCAATTGGGCGAATATTGAATAAGGATGCTCCTTCGCTATTAATGGCACCGATTTTAGTGAGTGCAGGAAGGATAGAATATGAATTTGAAGATGTTATGTCACGTCGTTGGCTTATAAGAGAGTTTTTTGTCGCAAATACATCTAAAACTTCGAAATGATGATTTATCCAGAGGTCGATAGGACCACGACAAGGAAGCAGGCGAAGGAGCTTTTCTGCACCTTTTCGCGATAGAACATATCCGGACATATGCCAGAGTCCACGCACTGGTCGGAATAAATTATTTGATAGGAAACTTTTTGGAGCACCGTGTTTCACTTCAAGATACGACACATAAAGAACGTCGAATCCGCCTTTCACATTATTTTCTGCTACAATTTCTGTCCATGCCCGATCCATTTGTTTGGCAAAACTGGAATGAAACCATGTATCGTCTTCTAGGATAAGTACGTTCTCATTATTACCTGCTGCAACCTTCTTCCAAACATTGATATGTGACTGGGCGACTGCAATCTCCGCTCGACTCATTCGAATTGGGGTATTTAACTCGAGACGGGTTGGGATAACTAAGGGTTGGGGTTCTACAAAAAGTTGATCTCCAAGCGTATAAAACGGATCAATTTCGGCATCCTTCTCTCGCTCATGAGAGAATTGTTTGGCATCGACAGCACTATAGCGCTCTGTGAGTTTTAGAATTTCAGCTCCCGATGAGTCCAAAATGTACTTAAGCTCTTGCTTCATTTTAGACCAGCGGGCCTGTTCACGATCAAGGTTGATGACATAGATTTTGTCAATTGCGGGGAATTTACTCGAACTTTGAACAGAAAATGTTTTACACATTCGATTGGGTAGCAACCGACGAAGAGTCAACCAGAATCGGAAAATATTTCTGACTATTGCTATTGATGGGCGCGTTAGGTTCATTGCTCCTCCTCCGTATCCCGTGACGCTCGATAGGTTTGCTGATTTGACAGTCTCCAGTTTCTCTTATCATTCCGATAACTGAGTGGCCATTTACTCGTAGAAATTTTCTCCCAATCGTGCACAACCACTATCGTTTCCTCAGGGCAACTTCCCTCGCTGATTACCTCAAATATAGACCTTGTGAGATTACCTGGGCCTGTGGTTGCTTGGACTTCAGGTAATTCGCCGTTTAATTCCTGTTCAAGGGCTTCCGTCGCGTTCCGTAGTACACGCTCTATTATAGGGTGATTGGGACCTGCTATCATAGGCGTGGTATTGAAGTAATAAATCCAGTTTAGGTTGACTGCCCCTATATTGACAAAAACTGAAGGTGGAACCATCTGAGCAGTTACAATGTCGTAGCAGAACGGTTGAAGTTTCAACCTTCCATCAATGAAGAGGTTATCTATTCTCTCGCCGTGATAGACGTCGTCTGCGTCAATATAAAAGCCACCCATTATATAAATGTAGCTGTAACGGAAATAATCTGACTTCATAGAAGGATGATAGCACTTGTCAAAAGCTTTTTCATATCTTGAACCCAAATGAACTCGTATAAATTCCCTCGTTGAGTTTTCGTCAAAAACCTGAAGTTCGAATCCTGACTGTTCGAGTATTTTCCATGATGCCATGCACTCCTTAACATCCAGGGGTAATCGATCAAGGTCATCCCAGAATTGCACAATGCATTTAGGCGGTGCCACTATGTGCGTGGCGGACGCTTGAACTGGTTTATTGTGTTGGGATTGTACCAATTCTCGGACGAAATTAGACCGATCACGTTCGTTTTTTTTCAGGGGATCTGTATCATTGGATTCGCGAATATTCATGCGGTTATTCACTTTTTAAGAGCCTCCTTTGAAATTTTTATTCGTGTCATAGTTTAATATTGGGTCGTCTTACCAATGGGCATAACATTTGGCTACACTTATCTCTTCACTCCAAAGGGTATCATTTTCTTGAAAAGCTAATATCAAACGTTCCAACTTCTTTGATTTTACAGACTCCTTGTTATCCATACAAAGTATTTCAAACTTCATGATATTTGCCTCCAGCTTCCCATTATAGACATACCCTACATCCAAACGCTATCATTCAATACCTTTTTCTTTCTATCTATTACATTCCTGTATTCTGTAACTTCTACTTTCTAAAGGCAGCTACTTATCCAAAATAACAGGACAGCTGAGAATGAAACCAATTAGATACATTTTCACATTGCTTGTTTCATCTTATCCTTCATCTATTTTCTTTTCTCTACCCTCCATGTATATTATTCGATATATATTTCCATATCCCTCCAAATAATCCAAAAATATTGGCTCTTTTCAATCACAATACAAACAAATAACCGCCGTTCTTTTTTCTTAGACCGGCGGCTTACATATAACATGATGCGTACTTTTCTTTTATCTATTTGTTTGCTCTGTGCAAGGAATCACTTGCTTGTTCAAATATCTCATCCACGCTCATATCCTTATATACTTCATCTTGAATTTTTAGGTAATCTTCTCCGGAACCTTCTTCAAAGTTCCGTATATACCTCAGAAAGCCTTGAAGGATATGCTGAGCATTGGAGAATACAAACACTCTTGAAAATAACTTTGGAGTCTGGCACCTATCCATCTTGAATTCCCTTAATAATATTGTTAAATTATGGTTTTGAGTGTATAATGGTGAATAAAGCGAAAAGCTTTGTTTATTTAAGTGAGGTGAGCGACAGTATGAATAGTATCCGTCCTCCATGTTAATCTTTATGCAGGATTCGAGGACCTCCATATGAAGTGGTGCCCAACCACATGAAAACAGTAAATTATTATAATGGAGGTCTGAAAATGAAAAGCAAAGAACTGATTCTTCGTCCTCTCAATGACACAGATATTGATTTGTTAACCTCATGGTTAAGCAAAGATTATATCTTAAAGTGGTATCACGATGCAGACGAATGGCTTGTTGAAATTAACGAACGGCATGGTGCTTATTCATGGATACACCATTTTATAGTCATGGATTGCAAAACGCCCATTGGTTTTTGTCAATATTACGATTGCTATGATGCAAAGGATATGGAAGATTGGTATGATGTAACCACACAGGGCGATACTTTTTCTATTGATTATTTGATTGGCAATGAAGCCTATCTGGGTAAAGGATATGGAAAAGCGCTTGTCAAGCTTTTATCCGATACCATTCAAACTGTGGAAAATGCCAAGCGGATTATTGTTCAGCCCGAGACGGAAAACCTTGCATCCAACCATGTACTAGTGGCTAATGGCTATGTTTATGATGAGCAGCTAAGATATTACTGCAAATCTCTGAATTAGTTTCGTCAACACTAGAACAGAGATAGCAGAGGCAGAGTGGGTCATATACTTCCTTGAAGTGTATGACCCACTCTGATACTTTCCGCTTCGCGGCAAAGTGTCCCATGGACTCTCCGGGTGGGAACGCCCTGCATGTTTTATGTTTGTGTTACCCCTCTGCATTATGCCATCCCCCCCTTACTTGTCACACTATTCTCAGAGGGATTATGAAAATGTTTACAAATTAGTAAGTTTCATGGTGTCAGGCACCGAACAATGCTTATTATGAACATAATATTGAATCTATCTCAAACCAGTGTTCCGTCAGCCAAAGCATTTCATCTTTGAAACGCTTTGGGGTTTTATCACATTCTCCAAAAAATTCCGGCTGTATCCACCACGGTATTTCAATGCACCACGAAAGCCGCAAAGCATCCGCTATATTAGGTAACGTCAACGCTGAATGCTGTGAATAGCCTTCAAGGAAAGCGCATACCTTTTCGACGTTCATTATATTGCCTTCCAACGCAAAAGACAGTATCGCTCTTCCTATATCATGCCAAATATAGCTGTAGCAATTACGGTCGAAATCAACGACAGCGGATATGCAATCCACATCGAACAGGATATTGCCGGAGTGAAAATCCTCATGAGTGAATCCTTTGGGAAACTTATCAAAAAATTCGGTGCTAAGCTGCTTCAAAATCGGCTCCAGCGCAAGCAAAGCTTTCCGGTATTCAACATGAGCGTCTGGCGAGCATTTCGTCATACGGGAGTTAAAGTTTTCCCATGATAAATCCATCGTATAACCGCCAAAAACGGGTAGGTTCTTGACTGAAGGCTCCAGTAATTGTGAAAACGCTCTGTGCATTACAGCGCAGGTGCTTCCGAGACTGCGCATTTGCGTTATTGTGATTGTGTCGGGGTTTTCTGTCTTTCCCGAGCAAAAATCCATGACCATATAGGCTGTTTTGTCATCCAGCCAACGAATTACACGGTCTCCGCACTGCCAGAGAAACGGACAGGGAACGCTGTTTTTTTCAAGGATAATCTGCCGCTGCAGACTGGACTCGATTAACTCAATACTTTCTCTGCGAAACCGCTTAGAGCTGTATTGTTTGACCAATAGTTCGCCTTTTTCAGTTGAAACTTTCCATTTCTGATTCAGCAATCCACCTGTTACCGGAGTAATTTGATTAAAAGTTATCCCATAGCTTTCTTTCAAATCAGCTATAATTTTATCTTCCATGCAATAACCTCTTGAACAAAATATAAATTTTCTAACTTCACTGTTTAAAAATAATCATTGCTTCACAACATAAAACGAATATGCATTTCAGGTATTAATGGTCGTAACTTTATCTTCATGCGTTTTCACACAACCTCAGACATACCCTACATCCGAATGCTGTTATTCTATTGCCTTGCCATTATACCTGTTACAATCTTGTCTCATGCAATTTCTTCTTCCACAAAACAGTTATTTGTCCGAAAAAATCAAACAGATGTAATTGAAATATGTTATATGCATTCTCACATTGCTTACTTTCATCTATTTGTCATTTCTCTATCCTTCGAATATATTATTCGATATATATTTCCATATCCCTCCAAATAATTCAAAAATATTGGCTCTTTTCTATCACAATACAGACAAATAAACACCGTTCTTTTTTCTTTCCTCAGACCGGCAGTTTATCTATATATAATAATTTATTTACACGCATCATAATACGCATTACAATATACTTGCATAGAAAAGCAGGCAGGAATAAAATTCAAATAATTCCTGCTCCTCTTATAAACAAAAAATATAAAAATAAGGAGATATTTCTCATGAAAAAAGATAGTTATATTTATCCTGCAATATTGAACTATGCAGAAGATGGAATTTCAATCATATTCCCGGATTTGCCCGGTTGTTTGCCTTGTGCAGCTAATATCGATGAAGCCGTTCACAATGCAAAGGAAGCCATGGCACTCCACTTGTATGGATGGAAGAAGATAATGATACAATACCCGAACCTACATCTATAAATAAGATTGGATTGGAGCCTAATCAAGCAATTGTTCTGGTTGAAGTACACATGCCTATTTATAGAGAGGCAATAGAAAACGAATATGTCAGAAAAAATGTAACATTACCCCATTGGCTCGAGAAACTTGCTGAAAATAAGGGCATCAACTTTTCCCAGGTACTCCAGAAAGCCTTGAAGGATATACTGGGCATTGGAGAATACAAACACTCTTGAAGTAAATTAGGTATATAGGTACCAGGTGCACAGGTTATTATATTTGAATAGCCTAATAACCTAATAACCTTATAGCCTGGCACCTATCCCGCTCGTTTATTTTAGGAACGCAAGTCCTTTCTTTTATAAATCTCGTGTGCAACTATATAGCAAATAACAATGGCCAATATACCAACCAGCCATTCTTCCTTTCTAATCCCTTCTGTCATTAATTTTTGTGTTTTAATCCAGTCCATGGGTGATAAATAAGATAAAAAACTTAAATCATCTATTACTAGACCCATAATTCCTAAAATAAATGTACTAAATACAATGGCAATTACAATCCCAGAAGAACCTTTACTTCTTTTTAGCCAAGCGGATAGAAGCACCCCTATTGCCATAAAAACGAGGCCAATATATAGGATGGAACCATATAAAATGCTGGTTTCCTTAATACTTTCAACAAAATTATAATCGTTGAAGGAGAGATAGCCAATGACTGTTATAATACAAAGAACAATAAGTATAGAAAGAAAGGAAAAGATGTTTGCAAGTGTTTTCTGTAATAATATTTCACCACGTGAAATTGACTTGCTATATAAGAATTCAATGGTTCCATCTGTTTCCTCTTTAATAAGAGAATTCACTGCTAATTGTGTGACAAGTACCATGATCGCTAATGTTATATATTGAAGGACATAGCCAAAGAAGTTTGTTATAACGGTAAAATCCGTGAGTTCTGCTAACCCAAGTGCTTCCAGTAATGATGGGTCCAAACCCTCCATTTTCGCTCCTGCAAGTTCCTTCATAGACTCCGTCTGCATAGCAGGAAAAAATGAAAGGAGCATAAATGTAATACTACTTAGAGTAATTGCCCATTTCAAGGTGCTTTTCCATGTATTCTTTATCTCCAATCGAAAAACATTCATTGCTATTCCACCTTTCCATAAAGATCCATAAACTGTTCTTCCAGACTTTCATTTTCAATGGTAAAATCCTCCATATCGGCTTCGTGTAATAATTTAAGCAACGAAGCACTATCACCTTGATAACGTAAGACACGTTTATTTTCCTTTTGCTCCAATAGCTGCATGTTAGGATGAGTAATATCCTTGCCTCCCCAAATGGTTACTATTTTCTGAGGTTGACGTATTTCCTTTAAATCTGTTACTGCAAGGATTTTACCTTGCTTAATAAACGCAACCCTATGGCAATATTCCTGTACTTCTCCAAGATTATGGCTTGATAAAAGGACGGCAACTCCATTTGCAGACTGACTTTTTAGTTCAGTAAATAATCGTTTCTGCATCATGGGATCTAGTCCATTGGTTGGCTCATCTAATATCAGTACTTTTGGTTTTACTGCCAGTGCACAGACGTTCTGCTTCCTCATCATGGGAACCCCTGTAAAATCCATTGCTCACCCTAATTAATTCCCGTATTGTCATATCCCCGTAAAATCTAACATCACTGGGAATATATCCTGTGAATTTTTTAATCTCTTCACTTTCTTTTACGACATCCTTACCGCATATTGTAGCATTGCCGCCACTAGGAAAAATGAAATTTAGCAGCATTCTTATCGTTGTTGATTTTCCAGCTCCATTTGGTCCGACGAATCCGAATATTTCACCTTCTTGTACCGAAAATGATACATTTTCAACACCTAGATGCTTCCCATAATTTTTTTTCAAATTGCTTATTTGAATAGCATCCATTATCTAGCCACCTTTCATTATAACCCTTTATTTTTTCCTTTAAATTTATTTAGTACATCATTTGAAAGTGTAAATAATGGACCTGCAATAATTCCTGATATCAAAAGCGTTTTTCTTCTAACATGAAACATTGTCATGTCCTCCTTCAAATTCATGATCTAGGAAATTTAAAGGAAACACCTCCCCTATACTTCTACATCACCTTATACATAGTATAAATTTAGTATATCAATTTCTCAACGAATTATAGCTCTGGTACATTATTCAGTGGTTAAGTTGCATTGCAAGAAATTAAGTCTATAAACATAAATCCCCCAAACTCTTAGTCTGAGGGAAAATAAAGCACACTTCAATTTTCATCTAAATACTCTGAAACCTTGCTTTCAGTTTTAACATTCCAGACTCTTACTTCTATTCAGGTGTCAGGTGCACAGGTTATTTGGTTATTGAAATCAACAAATATAATAACTTAATAACCTCGGAGCCTGACATCTATCCCCCTACTATGACCGAAATTTAGCATACAACATCAAATCATAATATGTATTATCTATGAAATAATAGTCCTTCAATCGCCCTTCCAACTCAAAACCGTTCTTTTCCAGCACTCGGGCCGAACCGATATTCGCATCCACCACACGTGCGTGGAGCTTGTGAAGGTTAAGGGAGGCAAATGCAAAATCATTCATTATAGCAGTAGTTTCTGTGCCATAACCTTTGCCCCAATGCCTGCTGTGAAAAACATAACCGATTTCTGCGTGCTTCGCTTCGTGGTCAAAATTGAAAATCATGGCTGTCCCTATTATTTCTTGAGTTGACTTAAGAATAATCGATGCATATAAATGTGTACCCACTGATTCACGTCTCAACATTTCTTCAATATAATTATGGGTTTCTTCCAAAGCTTTCATTAATGGCCAGCCAATAAAGCGTTTAACATTCTTATCTGAAGCATAGCTGTGTATTTCTTGGGCATCATTGGTACTCAAGGGTTTGAAGCAAATGTTTTCGCCTTCCAAACCATGAAATAAATTTGTATTCATATTAGTCCCCCTGCATGTTTTATGTTTGTCTTACCCCTCTACATTATACCATCCCCCCTTATTTGTTTCACTATTTCCAGGAGGGTTATGAAAATGTTTACAAATTAGAGAATTGACCTATAATATAATAATAAGAAGAATTACACAATAACTAATGAATAATAAAAATGGAGGAATATGAATGGAAGAACAAAAAACACTTAAGAACCTCATGGAAGCCTTTGCAGGAGAATCTCAGGCTAACAGAAAATATCTGGCCTACTCAAAGAAAGCGGCGGCAGAAGGAAAAGTCAACGCAGCCAAGCTGTTCAAGGCGGCTTCCGATGCTGAAACCTTGCATGCTCTCAAGCATTTTGACGTTGCAGGCAAAACCGGAACAACTGTTGACAATCTAAAGGACGCAGTTATCGGTGAAACCCATGAATATCAAGACATGTATCCTGATTTTGTGAAAACTGCCGAAGAAGAAGGCAACAAGGCGGCAGTCATGACATTTACCTTTGCTATGAAGGCTGAGGAGGTCCATGCCAGGTTATATAAGGAAGCCTTGGAAAATCTCGATCAATCAGAAGAAATATTTTACTACCTCTGTCCTGTATGTGGGAATATCGAAAAATCCGTTCCCGATAAATGCAGCATCTGTGGCGTGCCCGGGGCTAAGTTCATTAAATATTAACCCAATGCAGCATTAGCTTCTATAAGTGAACCACCAAGAAGTATGTTATATCTTGCTTCTTGGTGGTTTTTGAATAAGCGGGAAAGTGCGGTGGCATCATAATACCTTATATTTGGGTTCTCAAAAAACTACATAGACCTTATTTGTTATATGGCACCCATCATCCCATTACTCATTCAGATAGATACTGACACGGTTCTGTATAAGTTTTCCGACATCTTTGGCTGACCGCTGATCACTCAGATATGCTTTCAGCTCACCTTCGATGATGGATTTGAGCTGAAGATTATAATCATTAAGCTGCCCAAGGGATGAGATTGTTGATTTTATTTGCTCAAACTGTTTTGCTGTAAAAAGTAAAATAACCGGATATCTTTAGTGTCTGCCGCCTACTTCTCTTTTTCTTCTCTAAAGAGTTCATCGATCTGCTGTTTGGTTTCAACAGGCAATGTATCCTTAAGATAATTAAGATCTACCGCTTGTCTTTCCCGATAGACCTGAATGACTCTTTCACTGGCACTTTCAATTTCCTCCTTCAGCTCTCTGGCAGATAACAAGGAACATCCTGCTCCCCTTATAATAATCTGCTGTAAACCGTCTGAGGTTGCAACCGCTATATTATATTTTTTCTGATTGTTACGGGCAAATTTTTCAATATACTGGTCCGCCGTTTGTGCCTCCCTGGTATATAC
>LOES01000192.1 GCA_001515955.1 Clostridia bacterium BRH_c25
CTCTCAGAACAGTGTATGAAATTGTAACAGGAAGAGAATTGCCCTTTGACAAGCTTCATGTTGCACCGATTCAAGGGCTGGAAAGAATAAAAACTGCTGAATTTACAATTCTGGATGCTAAGGCAGAGTGGGGATTCTTAAATGGCATTACTGTAAAAGTTGCCACTACAAGCGGACTTAAGGGCGCTTCGATATTAATGGACGAAATCCACAAGGGGGAAAGCCCGTACCACTTCATTGAAGTAATGGGCTGTCCCGGTGGCTGCATAAGCGGCGGAGGACAGCCAAGAATGACTAACGATGAAGTAAGGAAAAAGAGAATAGCGGCAATATATGCAGAGGATGAAGGAAAGACCCTTAGAAAATCCCATGAAAACCCTTATATCACAGGCATATATAAAGAGTATCTTGGAAAACCGTTAGGACACAAATCCCATGAGCTGCTGCATACTACATATACTAAGAGGAAGAAATATTAAAATTATATAGTAAGTGGCAGTTAATATTAAAAGGTCTGGTGTGGTATAATTACCATATCAGACCTTTTGTATTGATTATTTGGAAAGCTGCAATAGCTATATTGAACGCACAAAAGTATTCCCCTTGGGCAAAGTGCGAATTCAATAACAATCAAGGAAACATTTACGCGAAATCAGAATTAAGAATATAAAATGTTTTTCGCGAAATATATAGGAGGAAAATTTCATGAACAAACCAAGGGTTGCAATGATTCAAATGCATGTTGAAGAAGATAAACTGAGAAATATTGTGAATGCTTCTGAGTTTGTACGAAAAGCAGCAGAGCAGAATGCAGATGTGGTAGTGCTTCCGGAAATGTTCTGTTGTCCGTATAAAACCTCTAACTTTCCTGTTTATGCAGAGGAAGAGGGTGAGGAGTGCTATCGTTTACTTTCAAATCTGGCGAAAAAATATGGAATCTATTTGGTAGCAGGGTCTATGCCGGAAAAAGATAATGAGGGTAGAATATTTAATACTTCTTATGTGTTTGACCGGAATGGATGCAAAATAGGAAAGCATAGAAAAATGCACTTATTTGATATAGCAGTTGAGGGAGGACAGTGTTTTAAAGAATCTGATACCTTGACACCGGGGAATGCCGTAACTGTATTTGAAACTGAATTTGGGAAAATGGGATTGGCTATTTGCTATGATTTTCGTTTCCCGGAATTATCACGGCTTATGGTGGATGAAGGTGCAAAGGTATTGATTGTGCCTGCTGCATTTAATATGACGACAGGACCGGCACATTGGGAAGTTATGTTTAGAAGCAGAGCCGTAGATAATCAAGTGTATACTATTGGCATTGCGCCTTCAAGAGATGTTGATTCCTGTTACATTTCCTATGGAAACTCTATTATGGTTTCCCCATGGGGAGAGGTAATTGTGCAAATGGATGAAAAAGAAGGTTTTCAAATAGGTACACTGGATCTTGATTATGTTGAAAAAGTAAGAAAAGAGCTTCCTCTTCTGACACACAGAAGAGGAGATATATACTAAAGGGTAAATACACGGGGACGGTTCTTCTGTCTGCATGCAGACAGAAGAACCGTCCCCGTGTATTTTTAGACATCAGACACCTAAAAGATCAGCTCCGACGATAATATCCCATTTTTGTTATCCAATCTTAATGTGACTATATCTTCAAAACCCTTGTATGTTACAAGGGTCAAATTTTCTATGGAAATTTTCCACATTCTACTACCATCATTATTCAGTGAAAAATATACTTCATTTGTGTCCGGTGTAAAGACCATGGAACATAAAGTTTTGCATTGTTCTTTATTCTGGGCGGTCATTTTTAGTATTTCAAAGGCATGCTGCAGATCAAAGGTTTGTTTATTATCTTGAATATAGTCGTATACCAGCTTGTAGCGATCCAATCCAGCTCCACCTATCTCCTGAAATGGCTTATTTGCCAAATCTCTATTTGGGAAATTGGTCATAACGATAAAGTCTTTAGAACTTTTGCACATATGATTTTTATAGCCATCAGTTTCCAGGACGAGTGCATTTCCTTTCTTGTCAGCCAATAAACTATGAAGGGTTAAGGGTCCCTCCACAGTAATTCTATTGTTCTGAATTATTCTGTGGATACCGTCCAAATCTTTTGCGGAGTTCATTGTCTCTTCAAACAAGGTGCCTATATTAATAGTATTCTTGGATTCTAAGATGGCTCTTTCTGTTATTGGCTCCTCGATTTGAAAATTAAAAAACACTCCATTATTGTTCATACCTGCAATATATAAATACTCATCTTTTTCTGCGAAGCTAATCAACAGTATAGAAATATCTTGATTAGTTTCGATCCTGAATTGTATTTTTCTATCCTGAAAATCAAAGTTCATGCCATATAAGGGCTTTCCGAAAAATGTTGCAAAGCTTGTACACATTTAAATCAACCTCTTTTCCATAAATATATCAATATAAGCATAACTATTTATTCAATAAATGCACAAGTAATTCCTTTTTTTTTCATAGGACAACAAAAGCTTAAATAAGTATAGATATAATCATTCCATAAAAGGGGATTGTATACTATGAGAAATATAAAGCTTTCGCTTCAGATTGGTGCAGTGTTTATAGGCACAGTAGTTGGTGCAGGATTTGCCTCCGGTCAGGAAATCATGCAGTTCTTCACTTGCTTTGGAAGGATAGGGATGCTGACCCTAATATTGTCGGGAGGGGTCTTCTATATCCTGACTGCTGCTGTTATAAAGACTGCAGCCTGCTACAACACATATAACTACAAGGATTTTATGTATCGTGCGGCAGGGCATAAAATAGGATTTGTGTATGACATTCTTGTAACTGCTTTTCTGCTTATCGGAACCTCCATCATGTTTTCGGGCAGCGGAGCACTTTTTCAAGAGAGCCTGGGCCTCCCAAGAGCTTGGGGAATAACCGTTATGGCGGTGTTGACACTGGTCGTTATACTTCAATCTCTGACCGGAATACTAAGGATCAATTCTATTATAGTTCCTATACTTTTTTCTGTTATAGTGGCAGTACTTGCAGCAACTATCATAAAAGGTGATATTGGAAGTATCAGCTCAAAGCTTTCGGGAAATTACGAAGGGAGCTATTTTAAACCCTTGACCTTCTTCCTGTTTTACTGCTGCTACAATACCTTCCTCACTATAGGCATCCTGACTGCCATACCTGAGAGAGTGAAAAGCACTTCTGTCCTGAAGATGGGAGTCTTCTTCGGGGCTATGGGGCTTATGCTTATATCTGTGATGCTCAACATAAGCCTCACTCTTAAAAGCCCTCAGGTGTTCGAATATTCTATACCTATGAGCTATATTACCGCAGGTCTTGGAAATTTTATTAAAAATGCCATGACCATCTGTATATGGTGTGAGATATTTTCAACTGCAGTGTCAAATGCCTTCAGTATAGCCAAAAGGCTAAGTGGAAACAGACATATGTCATATGTGCAGACCTGTTTTATCACTATAATCTGCTGCCTGCCCTTGGCTTTCATGGAGTTCAAAGGCCTTGTAAGCTTCTTTTATCCCTTGTTCGGGGCACTGTCTATGTTGATAATCCTTAAGCTGTTATGTACATCATATAGCTTGGGCATTAATGTAAGAAAATTATAATTATCAAATATATTCCTTATGGTTATTTATAACTATTGGGGAGTATATAAGGCGACAGGATATATAATTCATCTAAACAAAAGGCTGGACCGATATCGTTGCAGCAAAGCTGTTAACTGAAGAGGTGAGAAATATAAAAAAAGTCAAAGCTTCAATTTTAATGCTATGCATAATCATTGCTTATGCATATAAAATAGCCAGCCCGCTGCAAAGCTCTGCTTTTATTAAACCGGAATTATCACCCTACGATATTACAATGAAGCAGGATCTTTTATGCTTGATGATGGCATATCCCAAGCATATATCAAAGGTAGAGCAATCAGAAGGGCAGGTATATATAGTAATAGAATCCGGGAAGAAGATTCTATACGATGATAAAAAATCAAAGAGCATCGAAGATAAAATAGCTTATCCTGATTTGCAGGATATGATGGAACAAGCTTATCCTATAACATCCATAGAAAAGCTTATGGAAGAAAATAAGGACCCGGGACGCGCCAGGGTATACAGCCTTCTGGACGAGGTATATGGAGGATCCAAGCAGGAGATTGATGATAATCTTGTAAATGTTAAAGTAGGAAACAAAGTCTTTCGATTTAATGAAAACAATCAAGCAGCAGAAGCTTTGAAAAATGTTATGCGGGAGCTTGTTCCTCTGACCGAAAAAAGACATGACATCAGGGTCTGTGTTTTTCCCTGCAGAGGCACCTATAATTATAGGGTTATTGCAGGTACAAACCGTCTAAGTCCCCATGCATATGCAATAGCCATAGATCTGGCACTGGATAAAAGGGATTATTGGCAGTGGGCATCCAGGAAAGAAGGGCAAAAAAGGCTTTCTTCTTACCCTGTTGAGCTCGTAGAGCTGTTTGAAAGGAACAACTTTATCTGGGGAGGAAAATGGGGACACTTTGATATACTTCATTTTGAATATCGTCCGGAAATTATTATGAAAGCACGTTACTTTGGAGAAAATAAACGGTTTCAGAAGGTATGGCATGATGGAGCACCTGCGGAAGATGCATATATTAAGAGCTGCATTAAAAAAATAGATGAGACGATAAAATAAAAATAACTATCATCAAATTCGATTATTACAAAAAGAATCCCAGCTTGCACAAGGCTGTGAGAGAAGCTTTTTATCAAATAAGTACGTAATGCCCCTACTTCTGCAAGTGGGGGATGAAAGCATGAAAGCATAGTTGAATGAAAAAGTAAATTCCGGTATGGTGGACATGCCGAATGTGTGTAGGATTAAATTCAATTTTGGGGGTTAATTTAAGATGCACTTTTCACTTAAAGTAGGCTTTTTAACACAGAAATGATGAATTTTTGCATACTAAGTAGTAGTGTAAAATATTTTGTGTAAACCGGTGGAGAATCCTCTTGGATTAATGTTAAGATAAATATTAATTCAGGAGGATATTTTTATGGCAAGACAAAGAAAGCTTACTCCAGAACGCAAGGCGTTCATCAGTGGATTACTTGAGCACTACAGACCAGAAACCGCACAGGATGTTCAGGAAATGCTCAAAGATTTGCTAGGAGATACTCTTCAGGGAATGCTGGAAGGTGAGATGGAGGATGAATTGGGTTATTCCAAATATGATTACTCCAACAAGAACACC
>LOES01000193.1 GCA_001515955.1 Clostridia bacterium BRH_c25
GCGATTACCCGTTACTTAGCTTGAAAGGAATACCCGAGCTTTTCTCGAATCTCGTATCCCGTATCTCGAGTCTGAAGAATGCTTCGCATTCTTCTACTAATCATACTCTATTTTCTTTTCACTTATATAGTCATTTATCTGGCTGTACCACTGTTTATAGAGCTTGGGCTTCTCTGCCTTCACTGTGTCCATAAAGGTATCAAGAACTCCAAGCTTATATAGTCCTTTTGAAAAATGCCTGGGGAAATTCCTTTTTTTAGAATAGAACTTCTTGGGATCTATTACCATCAGGCTTCCACCGGGTTGAAACAGGATATCCTTACAGCGGATATCCTGTTTTTTAAAGCCCAATTTCTTAAACTCTTCAAAAAGCCCCATAAGCTTTATTGCCAGTTCCTTGTCCAGGCCATGCTTCTTAATATGCTTGTTCAGAGGGATTCCATCCACATAATCCCGTATCATGTAATTTCCCATCATACCGTATGCCCTGGGGAAGTATTTGTTTTTACTGATCCTTTTTAGTATATCATATTCCTTTTTACAGTTTTTGGATTTATAGCATATCTTTATAACCTTGTCTTCAGGCAGAAGATATACAATGCCGTTATGCCCTTTGCCCAGGAGCTTGCAGTCCAGTAAATTGACATCAAAGTTTTTTATATACCGCTTATACAATTTGTTATCCATAATGACCCTCCAGGAATACAGGTGATTTATATACATAAGGAAGCCATTAGTACACACAATT
The DNA here is from genome assembly GCA_001515955.1 of Clostridia bacterium BRH_c25. The sequence goes on from LOES01000193.1 coordinate 749, forward strand.
CCATAATATGTATCATTTATATATTATGAAGCTTCATTCAGAAATTTTTATAACACAATAAGGTTTATTTACATATTATGTAATGATTCGTTTAATGAGGAAGGAGACTGGGATGAAGTATATAAAGAATCCTTACATGTGCCCTATTAACCCGTTCTATACCTGTCCGCTCCACGATCAAGCAGGTGGGAAAAAGTATTATAATCTTTTAAGTGAAGATATATACGAAGATTTATACGAAGATAAATACGAAGATTTATGTGAAGATATATACGAAGATATATACGAAGATATATACGAAGAGGATGAAGATAATTAATACTACTGAGGATATGACGAGGATGATTATGGGGGAATGAGGCAGGGTCCGCAGGACATCAACCGCATAATGGCGTTGATTAACAGGAGGTTTGATAATTACTACGCGGAGCTCCAGCGGTATGGGGTAAGGCGTGCAGACACCCGCAATATCTTCAGGAATACTGTAAGATATGTGCTGAGAAATGAAGACAACTATACCGGAACTATTGAGCAGAGAACCAATGCGCTTGCATTCTCCATACTGAGAAGGAATGGAGTCCCAAATGCCCGTATCAATCAAATCATGCGGGATATCATACGCTTTACACTGGGTCTATTACAGTAGATACAGGCACAGGGTGGAGTCAATGGGAGGATCTTGGCGGTATATTGACTTCAGCACCGGCAGTTGCATCCTGGCAGCCAAACCGTCTGGATGTACTTGCAAGGGGGCAGAACGACCATCTATGGCATATCTGGAGAGGATAAGTAAAATGCAGTAGTCATTTCAGTGGACGCACCGTATTTACATAGTACGGTGTGTTTTTTATATCATAAAATAAAAAAATGCGAAAAATGAAGGAATTTGTCATTATATGTAGAAATATGTATTTACATAAAAAATATTGTAAAGATCATGAATTCTATGGGAAGTTTGTTTTAGAGATCTATACAATTATTAAGGAGGAGATCACATGAAATCTATAAGAACCAGATTGATCATCTACTTTGGTGCGGTATTAATAATAATATGTGCGGTTATGGGGATTGCCGCAAGCAAAAAGGCAGCTGAAGCTGTAATTCAGGAGGGAGAGCGTACTTTGCAAGTTGCTTCTCAGGAAGCATCTATGCTCATACGCAGCTTTATGGATCAGAAAATCATATTCATGGAAGCGATAGCGGCGCAGAAAATTGTAACTGATGATACGACCTGGGAGGAAAAGGTAGCCACTCTGCAGCCTGAGGCTGAAAGGAACGGCTATGAGACCTTCGCGATTATTGATTTGAACGGAAATGCCAGGAGACTGGTAGGGGATTCAGTAAATATTACTGACAGAGCTTACTACAAGCTGGCTATAAGCGGGAAATCAAATGTTTCTGATGTACTGATAAGCAAAGTTACCGGCAAGCCTTCCATAATTGTAGCCGTACCAATCATCAGAGATGGTAAAATAACAGGTGCAGTATATGGGGTCACTGACGGAACAGCACTCTCAAATATCACCAACCAGATAAAGACAGGGGATACGGGCTACACATACGTTGTGAACAAAAGCGGGGTGGTTATGGCACATCCGAATGCCGAGCATGTGCTGAATCAGTATAGCCCTGTGGAGGATGCCAAGGACAAGCCGGAGCTTAAAGAGCTTGCAGATATAATGAGTAATAAAATGGCAAAGGGTGAGACCGGTGTATCCAGCTATTTTTTTGAAGGCAGTATGCGAATGATGGCATATGCACCGATTTCCGGCACTGAATGGAGTGTTGCAGTAGCGATGCAGCAAGATGAATTGCTCGAGCATGTAGCCGAATTGAATATATGGATGCTGATTATTTCGGCGGTTGCAATATTGGCTGGAATTGCTGTAACATTTATAATTAGCGTATATATATCAAAACCAATTGTGGATACCAGCTTATTTGCCAAGAAAATAGCTGAATTGGATATTACACAGGATGTGCCTGCAGCTTTGAAGAAAAGAAAGGATGAATTGGGCGTTCTGGCAAATTCCTTTCAGCTTGTCACCGATAGCCTCAGGAGCTTTGTCAAGGGGATATCAAATGCTTCTCAGCATGTGGCTTCTTCCTCTGAGGAGCTGACGGCTACAAGCCAGCAGGCGGCAACAGCTGCCGAAGAGGTTGCCAGGACTATCGAAGAAATGGCGAAGGGTGCCGGCGACCAGGCACGGGATACTGAGATCGGTTCAGTGAAGGTCAATGAAATTGGGAATATGATTGCTGAAGAAGAGCTCCAACGACAGGTGCTGAATAAAGCCGCTGATGAGGTAGTACGGCTTAAAGAGGAAGGCTTCCAGACCCTCAATGAGCTTGTGGAAAAAACTGAGGCAAGCAATAAAGCTTCAAAGGAAATTTACAATGTAGTGCTTAATACCAGCGACAGTGCTAAAAAAATAGAGAATGCAAGCCAGATGATACGAAGCATAGCGGGACAGACGAATCTTCTTTCTCTTAATGCAGCAATAGAAGCAGCAAGAGCAGGTGAGGCAGGAAGAGGCTTTGCTGTTGTTGCTGATGAAATACGAAAGCTGGCGGAGGACTCTAACAGATTTACTAAAGAAATTGAAGGAATTGTAATAGAGCTGACAGATAAAACCAATAGTGCAGTCACTACGATGCAAGGGGCAGCGGCTCTAACCGAAGCGCAGACTAAGGGAGTAGAAGTGACAAAAACCAAATTCGAAGGTATTTCAGAAGCAATAGAAAAGACAAAAGACGCTATAAGCATGCTGAATAAGACAGGGGAAGCAATGAATTTAAAGAAGGATGAAATAATTGATGTAATCCAGAGCCTGTCCGCCCTCTCGGAAGAGAATGCAGCGGGTACAGAGGAAGCGTCGGCTTCGGTGGAAGAGCAGACAGCATCAATGGAGCAAATTGCAGAAGCCAGTGAAGAATTGGCAAAGCTTGCGGAAGAGATGCAAAGAGGCATTGCAAAATTCAAATTCTAATATACAATTATTATCGAACACCGCATTTCAAATGCGGTGTTTTTTCGGAATTCACATTTTGCTATCTGGAATGGTATAATCTAATTATAGCAAAACTAAAACGTAAATATTATGGAAGGTGTTATTATGAGTGATGTTTTGAATATTATCAAAGACAGTACCCTGACCTATGAACAGAAGCTGGTGAGTCTGGCGCGGGCAGCAGAGAATACCCTGGATGTGCTTCATGTTTCGGAGGAAGTGCAGGAATACATGCAGGAAGGTATAATATGCGATTTGAATGAGGGGAATGCACCATACAGACCCCGCTATATAGTACCTGACTATGAAAGGTTCATGAAGCAAGGCAGCGAATTCCTGAGGCTTAAGCCTGCCAATGATATTTGGGAAGCCACCAACAATCTGCTGATATTATACAGACATGTACCTTCTATTACTACAATGCCTGTATATGTGGGGAATCTTGATACTTTATTGGAGCCTTATATAAAGGATGAAGAAGAGGCATATAAGGCTATAAGGTTATTCCTTATGAATTTGGACCGTACAATTACTGATTCATTCTGTCATGCCAACATTGGCCCTATGCCGACAAAAGCAGGGAGGCTTATATTGAAGGCTGAAAGGGAGCTTCAGGATGCTGTACCAAATCTGACAATCAAATACAGCAGGCTGACCCCTGATGAATTTGCATTGGAAGCGGTACGCACTGCACTTGTTTCTGCAAAGCCCAGCTTTGCAAACCATGAAATGTTTGTGAAGGATCTTGGAGGGAATTACTCAATAGCTAGCTGCTATAACGGTCTGCTTATAGGTGGGGGAAGCTACACACTTGTAAGACTTGTGCTTGCACGATTAGCCACAAAGGCCGCTAATACAGAGCATTTTCTGAATGAAGTACTTCCCGGGGCTGTTTCCAAAATGGCTGAATTCATGGACCGGAGGATAAAATTCATCATGGAGGATAGCGGATTCTTTGAAAACAGTTTTTTGGTAAAAGAAGGCTTGCTGTACAAGGACAGGTTCTCTGCCATGTTTGGGCTGGTAGGTCTTGCGGAATGTGTAAATCATCTGCTTGGAGCACAGGAGCAGAAGGATAAATTCGGACACAGTGAAGAGGCTAATGCACTTGGACATAGTATAATTGAGAAAATGCACCTGCTGGTATCAGAGCACAGCAATCAATATTGTAAAGCAGCAGGCAACCATTTTCTACTGCATGCGCAAGTGGGAATAGATACTGATCTGGGAATCAGTCCGGGCTGCCGTATTCCTATAGGGGAAGAGCCTCTGTTACACGAGCATCTGATACAAAGCGCACCTTTCCATAAATACTTTCCATCAGGTATTGGAGATGTGTTCAGCTTTGATGAAACTGTAAAAAATAATCCGGATTATTTGCTGGATATAATAAAAGGCGGGTTTTCTGCAGGCTTAAGATATATCTCCTTTTATGCATCAGACAGTGATCTGATAAGAATAACCGGATATCTTGTAAAAAAGTCAGATATTGAAAGGCTGGAGAAGGGTGAGCAGGCACTGCATGATACGGTTGCATTAGGGCTGGGAGCTGTACGGAATTCAAGAATATTGGAAAGAAAGGTCAGACATGATGAGTGAGGCACTTGTGAATAGAATACTGCCTTTCAGTTCTGTAGACGGTCCCGGAAACCGTACGGTAGTATTCTTTCAAGGCTGCAATTTCAACTGTGCGTATTGCCATAATCCTGAGACAATAAACCGGTGTTCCGACTGTGGACTGTGTTTATCCGCATGTCCCGCAGGTGCATTAGGTACCAGAAACGGCAAGGTGATATGGGATTCCACATGCTGTACAGGTTGTGATGCCTGTCTTGCAGAATGCTGCAGCAAAAGTAGTCCCAAGGCAGTTTATATGACAATAGCAGAAATAATGAAGACTATTGACAAAGTAAGGCCGTTTATTTCAGGTATTACTGCTTCAGGGGGCGAGTGCACTTTACAAAAGGAGTTTCTTGCCGAGCTGTTTCTGGAGGTACACAAGTCAGGACTAACAGCCTATGTGGATACTAATGGCAGTATTGATTTTTCAAAAGAGAAAATGCTTACAAATTCTATGGACAAGGTAATGCTTGACATAAAGTCCCTTGATGAGGAGGAGCATAGAATGCTGACAGGCATGTCCAACAGTATTGTTCTGAAGAATGTCAAATATCTGGCGGAGCTGGACAAATTATATGAGATAAGGACTGTAATCGTTCCCGGACTCCTTGACAACGGTTGCAATGTGGTTGAAACAGGCAGATTGATTGCAAAATTGAATCCCAATATACGATATAAGCTTATAAAGTTCAGACCGATAGGGGTTCCGGATAATATGAAAAAGACCCCCATTCCATCCGACGAATTGATGGAGGAATTAAAAAATTATGCAGAGAAAGAGGGCTGCAGGGATGTAATAGTAGTATAATTTGCATTAGATATCCTTTGCTGAAACCACTTGTGAAAGTGCATTACTTTTGACGCTAAACATTGTAATAAATATTTAACATAATTTTCATATCTCCTTAACCGTACATATGATATTATATGATAGTATAATAAATGAAAGGAGGTGAGAAAATGAATTATTTGATAGATTATCACATGCATTCCACTTTTTCATCAGATGGACACAGCACTATAATGGAACTATGCCAGAGTGCAGCGGACAAGGGGATACGTGAAATAGCCATAACAGATCATTTCGAACCAAACACGACAGATGAGCAATGCTTATTCTACAATCAGAAGGGGTACTGGTCGGATATAACAAAGGCCAAGCGGGCTTTTAAGGGCAAGCTGCAGATAAAGCTGGGAGTTGAACTAGGCCAACCGCATTTGTTTCCGGAGACATCCAATGCAATACTTTCGGATTTTCCCTATGATTATGTTCTTGCTTCTGCACACAAGCTTCCAACAGGTATGGATGTTTCAGAAATAGACTACACGCAGATAAGCGAAGAGGACGTATGCAGCATGTATCTTGGACAGCTGAAGGAGCTTGCAAAATGGAACAACTTTGATTGTATAGGGCATCTGGATTTGATTAAACGGTATAGTGCGGCAATCTACAAGAAGAACATCACTTTAACTTGCCAATATGAGCTCTTAAAGGAAGTACTTCAGCTTGTAGTAGTTAATGGAAAGGGTATGGAGATTAATACTTCAGGTCTCAGGCAGACTCCCAGGGAAGCTATGCCGGGCTTGGATGTGCTGAAGCTTTACAGGAAGCTTGGAGGCGAAATACTTACCATCGGCTCTGATGCACATTTGGCGAAGGATGTGGGCAAGGGACTGGCAGAAGCAGTGGAATTGGCAAAAGAAGCGGGCTTCAGATTCGTAACGGTATTCAGGGAAAGAAAACCCCAATGGGTAAGCATAGTAGAAGAAAAAAACACCTTCAACAGCGACAAGCGGATTAACACTAGATAAGAAGCAGCTGTTCAGGTGTTTTTTTTATACCTTTTTTAGGTTTTCTTTTATGCGCATTCTGTATTATTTGTGTTTTCCATTACAATTCTCAATTCATCCCCGGATATTGTTTCTTTATCCAGTAATAGTTCAGTAACCTGCCTTAATTCTTTCATGTGCTTAAGAAGCAGCTCGCGGGTATCGTTCTCCACTTCTCTCAGTATCATTGTAATTGATGAATGCAGCTGGTCCTTTGGCAAATCCTCTGCAGAAATGATTCCCAGCTCAGACATGCCGCTGTATATTATTTGCTTTGCCATGTCGGAGGCATATTTGAAATCATTGGTGCCCCCTGTACTTCTATTGCTGAATATCAGCTCTTCGGCAATAATTCCCGCCAAAGCTACTGCAATTCTTGACTTTATATGATTGCAGGTATAGAGATACATATCATTTTCCTGTGTCTGACGTACGTAGCCGAGAGCATTGCTTCGGGAGGCTACATTAACGCTGGCGACAGAGCCTGGAAGTCTAAGCTCACCAATTATTGCATGACCTGACTCATGTACTGCAATTCTATTTTTCTCTTCCGTGCTTGGAAGCCTGTCTAGCTTTTCTCCCATCATAACCTTTTCAATTGCATTTCGGAAATGCGGGGAAGTGATCTTGTCAGAGTCCTCACGCATAGCCAGGATGGCGGCTTCATTTGTGACGCTTTCCAGTTGCGCACCTGAGAAACCGAAGGTATCCTTGGCTAAAGCATCTATAGTGACATCTGCTGCAAGAGGTTTGTTTCTAGTATGCAGCTTCAGTATGTGGATCCGGCCTTTTTTATCCGGCAGGTCAACTCTTACTACACGGTCAAAACGCCCCGGGCGAAGCAATGCGGAGTCTAGCATGTCCGCACGGTTTGTTGCGCCGATTACCAGCACCTTTATCTCTTCAGCAGAGGATATTCCATCCATTTGTACCAGAAGCTCGTTCAAGGTCTGGTCATGCTCCTGGTGTCCATGATTCTGTCCCCTTGCTCCTCCAAGCACTTCAATTTCATCAATGAATACTACTGCACTGGACTTTTTGAGCTTTTTTGCTGTTTGCTTTGCCTGGTCGAAAAGCTTACGTACTCTTTGAGCACCTACACCTACGTACATTTCTACGAATTCTGAGCCACTGGCCGATAAGAATACAGAGTTGGTATACTGGGCAGCAGCTTTGGCAAGCAGAGTTTTTCCGGTACCCGGAGGTCCGCTTAGCAGGATCCCTTTTAATGGTCTTATTCCCAGAAGCTTTATCTGGTCATTATTTTTCATAAATTCAAGAGCTTCACAGAGCTCATTCTTGGCAACCTCCTGGCCGCCGATATCATCAAAGGATATTGTGCAGGTATTTCTTTCCGCTGAAGTAAAGTCAGTGTTTTTGCTTTGCTGCCTGCTGAAGTTGACATAGTATACTGTGCCGATGAGTCCTGCGATGAACAGTACAGGTAGTATATTAAAACCTTGGAGCACAAGAAACAGTATTATTCCTGCTGCTGCTCCCACTATTATTTCCTTGTTTTTTTTCATCAGAAATTCCCCCCCAACCTGTCGGAATGTCGGGGGACCACTGCATATAAGGAACTGCCATTCTTGGACAGCTGCAGATAAATGTTTTGTTCATCTACATAAACCTTGGCTGCTGCTCCTGTCGATTCTGCTTTCTCCTGCACTTTTCCATCAAGCAGCGGAAAGTCTCCGTCGACAATAGCCTTTTGTATATAGTAATGAATGTCATAGTATGCCTGCTCAAGCTCCTGAGAACGGTTATCCTCTATCTGAAGTGCATATTTTCTGCTTTTTAATGTTTCTTTAATTTTTTTGTTTATTTCTTCAAATGTTTTTTGAAGATTGGCTGTATTGTTAAGGGTAACATATATATCAATGTCGTCATTTATATTATTGTTATTATCCCAAGTAACCTTTTCTACCCCATCAATGCTATGAAGCGCTTTGTCCAAAGGCAAGTCGACAGCATAGTTCTGCCATGCTGCTTGTCCTATGTATAAAACAGCCACTGTTATGATCAATGCAATACAGCCTTTAAGAAGCTGAGTGTATTTAATATTCATAGCAAACCTCCATATTGAAATTTAGTTTACATAACATTATAACATATGTAATAATGCGAACCAACGTAAGATTTTGACATAAGGATTCTGCAAAGCCCTGAAAATTGACATACATAAGCTTTAGAAGAAGAATAGTAATTGCTAAAATACATATAATAAAATGTGGCTCATCAGATTTAAAAAAAATGCATGTTAAATGACAATGCAGCGGAAAGGAGGTTTATAGAGCGTGGATAGATTAGCACTTATTTTAGTTATTGTCGGTGCATTGAACTGGTTATTGGTAGGGCTTTTACAGTTTGACTTGGTAGCAGCTCTCTTTGGAGGGCAGGATGCACTGCTTAGCAGGCTGGTTTATACCCTGGTAGGAGTTGCAGGCATATGGTCCGTCAGTTTGCTTTTCAGGGATCGTGAAAGAGTAGAAAACCGCAATAAGAATAAAGGGTAGAAGCTGAAAGAATTATATGGTTATGCAAATAGAATCTCAAAAACATGAGGTTCTATTTTTGTTGCATAAATAATTATCAGCAGTCATAAAGCATGGATGCTCTGATGTGATATAATTATTCTTAGTCGAGATGAATTTATATTTATACATATGGAGGCATAAAGATAATGTTTCAAGCACATTTAGGAGAGGTTGCCGCACTGACTACAGCAATATGCTGGACTTTCACCGCCGTTTGCTTTGAATCGGCAGGCAAGAAGGTCGGGTCTTTGGCGGTAAATTTAATCAGGCTTATAATAGCATTTGTTCTTTTAGGAACCTTTACTTTCTTTACAAGAGGTATGTTCCTGCCTATTGATGCCACAGGTGCCAACTGGTTATGGCTGCTTATTTCGGGTATGATAGGCTTTGTTATCGGAGACTTGTTCCTGTTTCAGGCCTTTGTTGTAATCGGTTCAAGAATATCTATGCTTATAATGTCTGTTGTACCGCCAATTACAGCGATTACAGGCTACTTCCTCATGGGGGAGAGAATAACCTTATTGTCCGCGGTGGGAATGTTTATTACTATTTCAGGTATTACGCTTGTAATTCTTAGCAGGAGTACTGATGATAAAAAGATAAGGCTTTCTCATCCGGTAAAAGGCTTGACATATGCTTTTATTGGAGCTTTGGGACAGGCCCTCGGACTTGTTTTCAGCAAGCTTGGTATGGGCTCGTATAATCCTTTTGCAGCTACTCAGATAAGGGTTATTGCTGCAATTATAGGTTTTGTTATTGTAATTACCGTATCAAAAAACTGGGGAAAGCTTGGAGCTGCTATAAAGGATCAGAGAGCTATGAAATTCATAAGTCTTGGTTCGTTTTTCGGACCCTTCCTTGGAGTGTCGTTTTCACTGATTGCTGTTCAGCACACAACAACCGGGATAGTGTCGACAATCACTTCGATATCACCGATACTTATAATTCCTGTATCAATACTGATGTTTAAGGAGAAGGTACTGAAAAAGGAAATACTCGGCGCATTTATAACCATAGCAGGAGTAGCGATGTTATTTTTGTAGACAAAAATGAAAGCACAAAAGTCTGAGTTAATTTGAGCAATATTTAAATACACAGAGTAAATTGCCTTAAATCTGTAAATTCTACCCATAAAATAGTTTGATAACCAATTATGGAAATGATATTATAAGTATAGGTTATGTTGTTATAACAACATAAAGTGATAAACAGCCATGAAGGAGGCATAAACAAATGAATATATTTGATATGGCGCCAAAGTATTCACATATATTCCAGCACTTTGTCGATAAGATTAAGTCCGGAGAGTTAAAGGATGGAGATAAGCTGCCGACAGAGGATGTTCTATGCTCTTATTTTAATGTAAGCAGGATTACCGTGAGAAATGCGTTGAATCAGCTTATGCATGAAGGATATATTATCAAAAAGCACGGAAAGGGCTCCTATGTAAATACAGGAGTAGCAAAAATGCAGCTGAACTCCTTACAGGGCTTTACAGAGGAAATGAAAAGCAGGGGTATGGAGGCTTCTTCAAAAATTCTGGATATTGAACTAATAAATGCTGACAATATTATAGGAAGCAAGCTCCAAATTGAGGAAGGATCAAAGGCCTACTGTATTGAGAGACTCAGATTGGCTAATGATGAGCCCATGTCCATTGAGAAGGTTTATATCCCGTACTATCTGTGCTCTGACCTTGACAGGTATGACCTGACAAAGTCATTGTATGAAATATTGGATAAGAATTACGGGCTATATCCCCAAAAAGCGGAACAATCCATTGAAGCTTCCACCGCAGGGAAAAGAGAACAGGATATTTTAGGAATCAAGCTAAGAGCATCTGTGCTCAAAATAGAAAGAGTTTCATACCTTTCCAACAACACACCC
>LOES01000194.1 GCA_001515955.1 Clostridia bacterium BRH_c25
TTTGCTGATTTGTATTCGCTGTCTGTGATTCCAGAAATGTCATATCTGTTGATTATTCTAAGATTTGTAAGCTTATCTATCCCAAGGTTTTCCCTGATATCGTTGAACAGATCCTTTGCAGAAACGGCATAGTCGATTTTTTTCTCGACATATACCCTTTTTACATCGCTCATCAAATTTCACCTCATTTGTACTAATATCTCTTTAATACTCCATACTTATTCTATCTGGCTACTTTACAATTAGATTTTATCATAGTAAAATTATTTAAAATAATTAATATTATTAATATTGTTGATAAGGAGAGCTTATATATGGATATTAGCTTCGAACTCTACAAGGTATTTTATTATGTAGCAAAATCTCTGAGTTTTTCCGCGGCATCAGAAGAGCTTTTTATCACACAATCAGCGGTAAGCCAGTCTATTAAGCTTCTGGAGGAAAAGCTCAAATGTCAGCTTTTTTTCAGAAATACAAAACGAGTCAAGCTTACCAGAGAAGGGGCTATTTTATTTGGGCATATTGAACAGGCCTTTAATTTCATAAAGTCCGGTGAAAGGACGCTTGAGGAAATGAACTCCCTGGGTCAGGGCGAAATCAGGATAGGAGCCAGCGATACTATCTGCAAATACTATCTTATGCCGTTTATAAAACGCTTCAACCACATTTATCCCAATATAAAGATTCATCTTACCAATAGAACCTCCCCCAAGTGCATTGAGCTTCTAAGGAAAGGAAGCGTTGATCTAAGCGTGATCAATATTCCCGAAAAATGCAATTACAGCAATATTTCCGTAACGAACACCAAAAGCATAAGGGATGTATTTATAGCCAATGATAATTTCAAGACGCTGAAGGGCAGAAAGGTATCCTTAAAGGAACTGGAAAACTATCCTCTCCTTGTATTGGAGGCTAAAACTACAACCAGAGAATTTTTTGACAACCTGATGGCAAAGCATGGGGTATCCATAAAACCTGAAATTGAACTCGGAAGTGTGGATATATTGATGGAAATGGCCAAAATCGGGCTTGGAATTGCCTTTGTACCGGATGAATGCGTCAATCAGGAGCTGTCAAAGGGAGAAATATTTGTGTTGGACATAAAAGAAGAAATCCCCGATAGAAACCTGGGATTCCTTATACATTCCAATATACCGCTGCCTCTTGCGGCATCAAAGTTCGTGGAGCTGCTGGAAGGCTTACGCTAGTGCTTATTAACACAACATATTTTCTTGTCATTCATAGTGTTAATAATGCACTTCCTTGATTTGTGCCTCGCATACCCTAGAATAAAATTGCTTTACGAGGCACATTCACAAAGCTTCACATATATTCTCTTGTTTATCTTTCCCTTGCTTTTATATTCCACTATTTCCATGACTCCGACTTCTCTGGTATTAGCCACGTGGGTGCCGCCGTCGGCCTGCAAATCCAGCCCTGCTATTTCAACTGTCCTCACATGGCTGATTCCTTCCGGCAGCAGGTTTATTTTTGTCCGTATCAGGTCGGGTATCTGAAAGGCTTCCTCCCTTGGAAGTATCTTTACCCTGACATCTCTTGCAGCTTTAACCTCCTGGTTCACCTTTTCTTCTATTTCTTTGATAAGAGCAGCCTCAAGGTTTTCAAACTCAAAATCCATTCTCCCGGCTAAAGGCTCCATATTGCCTCCTGTAACCTGCGCGTTATAATCCCTCCATACCACGCCGCACAAAATATGCATTGCCGTATGGGTTCTCATGAGCTTATACCGGCTTTCCCAGTCCAGCTGACCCTTCACTTCTGTTCCGGCAGCAGGAAGCTCACCTTCGATGCAGTGCAATATCCTCCCGTCCTGCTTTTTCACCTTGCTGACCTTGTATGATTTGTTGCCCGCATGAAGGAAGCCTGTATCATTCAGCTGTCCCCCACCTCCGGGATAAAAAGCTGTTCTGTCCAATATCACAGCATTCTCTGCGCTATCAGTTTCCAGTACTTCGGCACTGAATTCCTTGAGATAGCTGTCTGTCTGAAATAGAAGCTCAGTCATTTTATATCCCTCCATCATTTGAAAATCAGTCTCGAGACTCGTATCTCGTATCTATCTTTCATTTAAATTTATAGCTGTACAATTCTCTGAGCTCACCCTTTAGCAGGTACGGTATATTCTTCAGCTCTGTTACATCCTTGGCTCCCAAAAGCAGCATCAGGACTTTAGCTCCGTATATAAGGTCCTCCATATACCTTTCTGCAGCTTCATAGCCTTTTTCAATCAGTATTCTGAGGATTGCCCCTCCTAAAGCCACCATGTCCGCATCCATGCAAAGAGCTTTAATTAACTCCTCAGGCTTTGAAATACCTCCTGAGCAGATTAAAAACAAATCGCTGTTGGCTTTTCTGCACTCCAGAAGGCTAAGTGCCGTGGGTATTCCCCAGGCTTTCATAAAAGAACAGTCCCTTTCAATATTCCGGGAGCTTTCAATGCTCACGAAATTAGTTCCTCCCCTGCCGCTTATGTCTATATACCTAACTCCGGCAGCATAAAGCTGCCCGGCGGTTTCGAAGGACATTCCGAAGCCTGTTTCCTTTACTATTACAGGGACCTCCGACAATGCAGTTATTGTCTTGATATTCTCCAGTACGCCCTTGAAGCTGCGGTCCCCTTCAGACATGCACATCTCCTGCACAACATTCAGGTGAAGCTGGACAGCATCGGCCTCAATCATATCTATGGCTTTATATGCATTATCAATATCCAGATTTGCACTTAGGTTGGCAATTACAATCCCGTCTCTATTTATCTCTCTGACCTTTTTAAAGGTATCAACTGCTTCGGGATTATCAAAAGCTATGGTCTGAGAACCTACAGCTATTGGAATATTGAATTTTACCGCAAGTCTTGCCAGCTTTCTGTTTATTTCACCGGAATATTCCGTTCCCCCTGTCATTGCATTTATCATAAGGGGACTGTCTATATATTTGTTTAAAAATACATACTCTGTACTTACTTCTCCGAAATCAACATCAGGAAGTGAGTTGTTCTGCAGTACTACATCCTCAAAGCCATTGCAATCCGCCGAAGGCTCATTCAAAAGAAAATATTTCAGATGCTCATCCTTACGCTTTCCACGGGTATTTCCCATATTATCCATTATGAACCACCCCTTATATTGCTAATATTTACCTTCGCTACATTAGTTATACATATTCTATAACGAGTAGGGGCATATATTCAACATTAATTTGGCATGCCCCGTAAGCGAGTTTCATAAAAGGCTTCCTTAGTCGTTAAAATGCTTCAATAGAAGCCTTTTTTATTATAGCTTTATGCAAATATCAAGAAATAATGCTGTTTTGTTTCCTTCAGCGTCGCTGTGAGTCCGATTTGAGTTGCCGAAGTAAAATAGTGAACTCGTTCAGCTAAAGCTGAACATCGGGGATTCAGATGGGGATTCTACCCGTAGCTGGCTATTTGACCAGCCTGCCACCTCCACTCAAATGATATCTTGTTTTGACATTGACTCCACCGCCCACAGCGGCAAGTTAAGCAGCCAATCTTCTTTCTTATATTCCGTCATGGCTGTACGGATTGAAATTTCCGGCCGGAATTTTTCATAGTAGGTTTTGAGACTTTTTGCTTTCAAATTTGTTTCGGCCTTTACCTCAATAGGGATAATCTCCGTGCCGGTGTCGATTAGAAAGTCGATTTCGGCACCACCACGGTCGTTTGTCCAGTAATAGGTTTCTAAACCTTTAATCGTTTTAAGCTGCTGCAAAACATACTGCTCGGTCAGAGCGCCTTTGAACTCTCTAAAAAGCCCGTTACCGTCAAGCAGTACGGTTTGATTAAGCCTTATCATGCATGACAGCAGCCCCACATCGAGGAGAAATAGCTTAAATGCCTTTAAGTCTTCATAGGCCTTTAACGGCAGGCTGGGAGCCGTTGCACGCTGCACCTTATGAACAAGGCCGCAATCGGTCAGCCACAACATGGCCATTTCGTAATCTTTTGCCCGTGAGCCCTCTTTGATGAGACCATAAATAAATTTTTTGTTCTCTTTCGTAAGCTGTGACGGAATACTGTTCCAAAGCATACGGATGCGCGGCACGACCTCGTTCGGTGCGTGTTTGGAAAAATCCTGTTCATAGGCCGCAAGAATACGCTGCTGTATCTCCCGTGCCTCATTAAAATCATGGTTATCGGCAAAATTCACAACAACCTCCGGCATACCGCCTACATAATAATAATGCTTGAGCAAATCGATGTACTCTTGCTTAAAAGTGGTTGCCAGTTCAAAATCGCCATTTTCAATAAGCCCGACAAATTGTTCTTTGCCCATAGCCCGCATAAACTCTGTGAAGGATAACGGATAAAGATCAAGAAATTCGACTTTACCAACGGGGAATGATGTGCCTTGATGCAAAGCGACGCCAAGCAATGAGCCGGCACAAACGATCTGATACTGTGGAGCGTTTTCATTAAAGTATTTGAGGGATGTTAATGCCTTTGGCACTTCCTGTATTTCATCAAAAATAATCAGCGTATTAGCCGGATCAATCTTATGGCCTGCGTAAAGTTCCAAGCCCATAATGATCCGGTCAATCTTCATATCAGCATCAAACAGATTCTTCATCTGTTTGTTATTGTCAAAACTGACATAGACCGTCTCCTTGTAGGCGGTCTGTCCAAACTCTTTCATTAGCCAAGTCTTGCCGACCTGACGCGCTCCTCGGATAATGAGGGGCTTTTTATTATTCTTTTGCTTCCATTTATAAAGCTGTTCAATTGCAGTTCGATACATTGACATCACCTCACAATGGTATTATACTCTATCAATACAAAAATTACAATGAATATAGTAAACTTTAATACATTTTTTACGACGAATAAGTATAATTGTTACAAAAAAACAAACACCCAACCGAGACAACGACCGGGTGCTTATTTCATATTTTTCGGTTTTAATCCGCCAGCATCATTCCCACTTGCTCACTTGAAACATAACCCAAACAATTCTGTTTATGTTTCGTAGCTTATGATATTCTAATTACATCAGTTATCCATATCTTTTGGGCTATCTGATTTTTTGTTACCAAGATGTTGCCGCTAATTTTCAAAAATTAAGCATAGTTTAAGTCTTGACAGTACGATAAAACAGATGCTTTAAATTCTTTAAGCTTTTCTTCGTATTCCCTATTTGAAGCAATCATTTCTCTTACGCTCATTTCGTTACAGACTAATAACTCGTTAATGGACATCTTAAAATTTTGTATCATCTGTTCCTCAATAATATCTTTTACTTTAGTATAGTCTGCAAATCCGTTATTACAAAAACGAATCAATACCCGTTTAAACCATTCTCTGATCTGTTTGTCCATACTATTATGTATATTCCTAATTGATGTTAAGACCGAGTTTGTGCTTACATTGAAACCTTCTTCAGTTAAAATCTCGAATTTACCGGAAGCGTGTGCCATTTCATTTCTGATATCAACAAGACCACTAACTCTCGAAATTTGAGATTTATCCAAATCTATTATTTTGAATATTTTGGGTATATCTTTTTCGGGAATTAGACTATACTCGAAGATAGAGTTTATGTTTTCTACATCTATATCATTCTCTCTGTTATTGTATGGTCTGGCAAATACCACAGCATCACAATATCTCTTAGGTTCTATTCTGCTTATTTTCCAGATGGTACAATATATGTATGTCATATAAAGCAGATGAACACCAAAGTAAGAAAATTGATACTGCCCATACTTATAATTTACAGCAACAAGGTTTGTTACGTTTTGGATGTAATTGATTATATCCTCGTTTTCTAATGGGTTAATGGGCAAGTAATCTAATATTTCTTGAAGATACGGCACATCTGAATAGTCAATTACATCAGACATCTACTTATCACCCCATATTTCTGCAATCCGGTCATTAATTTTTTTAGTGAACACTTCAATGAGTTGCTTCGATGGCTCAATAAGTGCCTGCTCTGATTCAATTTGTGCTACAACTTGCTTTTGTATTTCAAAAGCCGGCAACGGCAGGAGATAATTCCTTATGTCCCCTAAAGAAATAAAACTTTGGGTATTTCCTCTCTTAGTAGATTCAATATAATCAACGAAATCATTGCTAAGTAAGACGAGTTGAACGAATTTGTTATATACATTAGGGTTGTTAAACTTTATAAGTGCAACATTTTTTATAGAAAACTTTCTATCAGTGTTGACTATAACAGGATTGCCAATAGTTCCTATCATTGGCATTATTATATCACCCATATCGACTTTTGAACGTCGATTTATAAGCTCATAATCATCTTGACTTATAAGATTAACATTTTGAAAATCAATGTACCCTTCCTTAACATTTTTCGATGTAATAAGCGGATACCCCTCATTTACATATTGGGGACTATCATGTGTTCCATCTCTTACATCACACACTTTATTTAATTCAAGCCTATCCCATTTAGAATCAATTTGAATTTTAGGCTTGTAATTTTCAACAACAGTTTTTGCACCACCTACGATACGCTGATAGCTCTCAAGTTCATCAACAATTTGTTGCTGTACATCGAGTGATGGCACCGGGACGAGAAAATCTTCAACATCTTTTTTTGTTATAGATTCAAAGGTGCTTCCCATAGATAATTGCTTAAACTCATTCTCGCAAGCTTTTAATATGTAAAACAAATATTCGTTATTAACATCGCAATTGCAGCGTATCGCCATCAATCCTCTACCAATGCAAATTTTATCTGAACAGATGTTAACAGCTCCAACAGGTGCTCTTACTGATAATAACAAGTCACCCTTAATTGCTTCTTTAGTAATTTGAGTAGTCCACGTTGTTGGGGGATTAATATAAACATCACCAAAATTTGCATTTCCTTGATAAAAAGGCAGCCCTTCATTTGATATATTGTAATTAGCGCTCTCCGGCGATTGTCCAGCTATAATTTCACATATTTCCCTAAGCGGCTTATACTCATATTCTGTATTGACAAGAACCCTTTCTCTATATCTACTGCCCACCAACACATATGAATTTTCACGCACTTTATCAAGCGGAATTATCTCAAATCCCACTTTCATCATATCTTCAGCCTGTTCGCGATCAAGCTTACGATATTCTTCGTATTTAGATAAATCACTTGGCTTATCTAATTTACGGCGGTGATTATCAAGTGAATACCCATCGCTTTTAACATCAAAATACCAAAAGTTTTTTCTTTTATCTGATGATTTAATTTTCTTGTTTACTTTTGTAGCGTAAATAATGTTGGTTTTTACGCCTGTATATGGTAAGAAAACTCCTTGAGGCAGAGAAATTACACTTTGCACTTCACAACGCTCTAACATATATTCACGCATTTTTGCCAAATCTTTGCGGAACAAGAAGCCTTCCGGCACAACAAGAGCCATTCTGCCGTTTTCAGAAAGGCTACTAATAGCTTTCATACAGTGTTGTACACATATGCTGTCACCATTTGTACTTGGTATGTCGTATAAACTTCCGAATTTAGTTTTCTGTGAGTATGGCATATTTGTTATAACAACATCGTAAGCATTATAATTATCATTTGACAATTTTATATTGTCGTCGCTATCTCTGCAAATCTCGCCTTTATCGTTTCTAACAATTTCATCAACATATACGGGATTAGCTAAACTGTCTCTCATATGAATGTTGCTATGTCCGTCACCAGCTAAAATCATATTCATTTTTGTTATGCGAGCAGTATTAGTTATCTCATTGCCATAAATAGTTTCTTCTCTAAGTATTTTTTGCAGCTTTGGATTACCACTAACCATATTTCTTTCAATATGTCTAAAGGTTTCTATCAAAAACCCACCTGTTCCACAAAATGGATCATAAACCTTTTCGCCAATTTGCGGATTCACAATGCGCACCATTGTCTTAACAATGTGGCGAGGAGTAAAGTATTCACCTAAATCATTCTTCGTGGATGTAGACTCTTTTAGAAAATACTCAAAAGCATCACCTTTAACATCGCTATCTACATCTGTAAGCATTAAAGGGTTAAGTTTATCCATGATTTCCTTTAAGATGCTTGCATCACGTATTGTAAGAGGGGTAAATATTTCAGTATTATATAACTTGTTCAGCTTTTCGTAGACCGTTTTATTTATATAGTCAATGCGTGTCGAAATAGGGATATTCTTAATACTATCCCAACTACAAGCTGTATCAAAAGCGGTTTTAATACCACTTTCACGTTTTATTTGTTCACTTTCGCTAATTAGTTTTAAAAAAAGTATATTAGCAAACTCTCCAAAACGTTCAATACCTGCTCTAAGACCATCACCACGCAACATATTATTAGCTTCATCAAATATTTTGATTAACTCTTTGCGGTCATATTGAACTTTTGAGCTAATTGTATTTACTTCCCATGTATTTAAATACCTAAGTGCTAAAGTTTCACGAATGAATTCGTCAATTTCTTCACCATTAAGTATGGGCGTTCTATTTGCTTTTGTGTGAAAAGATTTACAAAAAACACCGTCTGTAGCAAATACAAGTGGGGCTTCAAGTGCTTTAGCGTAATATATACCTTGTTCTAAAGCTGCATCTATTCTTTTGCCTTTTTTCTTAGCTTCTATTATAATTAAAGGCTCACCGTCTTTTGAATACAAAACATAATCAGGGCGTTTACCACCCAATTTTTTCTTTTCTGTATCAGTTTTTGGTTGTTCAAAAAAAACATTCCTGTTTTTGCCTGTAAAATTCCAACCTAAGTTTTTTAGGTTCGTATCAATCAAAACTCTGGTATCAGCTTCAAGTGGCATACTATTCATTGTGATACCTCCTTATTATCTATTGCAGACAGTTCTTCTAACGCTTTTTCTGTTAGAACATATTTCCCACGAGGACTTTGCTGAAGCAAATATCCATCAATTTTTAAATCAGAAATAATTGAGTTTACTTTAGTTTTGGTGAAGTGAAGTGTATCGGCAATTTCTTGTTGCGACAATTTAACGACTTGAATACCCAAAACTGAAATTTGCCTTTCACTCATACATTTCAAAACTTTATATTTATCGTTTGTAAAATAATCTATCAATGTACACACCTCACCTATTGTAGTATATATATTTATCATACCATAACGGTCTAAAATTATCAACTTAACGTTTCGATTTTTATAACAAACCGCCGAGGTGCCCCCCGGCGGCTCACATCAGCTAAGAAATATCCCTTATCACGCTGTTATCCGGCATGATGAACGTGTCGAACATAAACCTTGCTCCAAGCCGAAAGCCCTCTATAAATCATTCTATTTCGCTGCAACTGCTGACTTCGCTTTGATCATTTATCATCTGTGACAACATATGCTGTTCGTTTTCGGAGTTAGGTAGAGCGGCGAGGAAATCTGCGAGTTTGCGCTCATTATCGGTCATAATTTTACAAAACTTTGCGTATTCCGATGTATGGTCAAAGCATTTTTCGTTGGGACTAATATTGCCATAATATAATTCTTCAAGAATGTTCATGCCGATCACCTCACTCCCTGATAAATCAGTATTTCAAGCAGTGACGATAAAATATTGCCGCTAGTGATCAACTCAAAATCAGGACCGTATTCGTCACGGTAAATTCGGAACGCCTGTAACACTGCCAATCTGCAACGGGATTCAGGCTGTATTCGTAACGAATACTCAATGTCGTTGATCTTCATGCTTACAGTATAGCTTGCCTCCAGCGGCTCGGCATGTGCCTTTTGAAGCAAATCGTTATGCAACTGTTCATATTGTTTTGGTTTTAATTGACGAATAATCATAACTGTTTTCCTTTCAAAAATCGTACAAACGCCAACACCTTTTTTGAAAGGCTTGAAAGAAACCGCAGCGCATGATATAATATTTACGCTGTGACTGTCTTTTGGCGGTTGCCGTATTGGAAGTGGCGTGATTCTTTAGCAGGAGAGCGCCGCTTCCTCTCATTTTTTTAGGTCCGGTTTCAACCGTTTTATTCCTCGCCTTGCTGCTTCCATTACTGAAACAGATTCTTGTTGGCAATAAGCATCAAGAATATCTTTGGATTCCTGATCTAACTTAACTCCTATTTTATAAGGCTTCGGATTATTGGTTGGCCGTCCCATTTTTTTCGTACCCAATTTATCACCTCACTTTGGGACATCTTAAGTATAGCACTTAAGGTGTCCCAAAGTCAAGAGGCTTTTTTTGTATTAATATTCCATTCTTTCATCCGGTTAATTATAGACTATTTCTTTCAATATCACTTCTTCTGCACAGGCGCGGATATTATTCACCTTACCGACCCATTCCATTTGGTTTTCAGCTTTCAACTGCTCCGTTATTCCCACTCAATAGTTGCAGGAGGCTTTGAGGTAATATCATATACCACCCTGTTCACATGCTCCACTTCGTTTACTATCCTGTTTGAAATCTTCTCAAGTACGTCATAGGGTATCCTTGCCCAGTCTGCTGTCATTGCGTCAGAGCTTGTGACAGCACGGACTGCCACTGTATGGGAATATGTGCGTTCATCGCCCATGACACCAACGGTTGTAATGTCGGGCAGTGCGGTAAAATACTGCCAGATGCTTCTGTCCAGTCCCGCCTTCTTTATCTCTTCTCTGAGAATTGCATCGCTTTCCTTGACGATGTGGAGCTTTTCCCTTGTTATCTCCCCAAGTACTCTTATGCCGAGACCCGGTCCGGGGAATGGCTGCCTCCATACCAAATCCTCCGGTATGCCCAGCTCCAGGCCAACCAGTCTTACCTCATCCTTGAAGAGAGTCTTCAAGGGCTCTATAAGACTGAACTGCATATCTTCAGGCAAGCCGCCCACATTGTGGTGGGATTTTATAGTAGCTGCGGTCTTGGTTCCGCTTTCAATAATATCAGGATATATCGTTCCCTGAACCAGAAAGTCGATTTCACCCAGCTTATTTGCTTCTTCTTCAAAAACTCTAATAAATTCTTCTCCAATAATCTTTCTTTTCCTCTCAGGATCGGACACTCCCTTGAGCTTGCCAAGAAACCTGTCTTCTGCATTAACCCTTATAAGGTTCATGTCAAAACGCTTCCTGAATATTTCCTCCACTTGGTCCCCTTCATCCTTCCGGAGCAGTCCATGGTCTACGAATATACAGGTCAGCCGGTTGCCGATGGCCTTATGCACCAGTACTGCCGCAACAGAGGAATCAACTCCTCCGCTCAAAGCGCAGATAACCTTCCTATCTCCTGCAAGCTCTTTTATCTGTGCTACATTCTCCTCAACAAAGTTCCCCATTGTCCAATCTCCTGACAGACCGCAAATATCATACAGGAAATTCTTCAATATCTGCTTTCCATGTTGGGTATGCTCCACCTCTGGATGGAACTGGACTCCATACAGCTTTTTTGCTTTATTGCCCATGGCCGCTACAGGACATGTCTCTGTAGTTCCTGTAATATCAAAACCGGCAGGAGGGGTGTCCACATAGACAGTATGACTCATCCAGCAGACACTGTCCTGCGTCACGTCTTTAAACAGGTCGTCCTCCTTCAGGCTGACCTGTGCCTTTCCATATTCCCTTTTTTCAGCCCTGGCGACCTTCCCTCCCAGCATGTACGCCATTAGCTGCGCACCATAGCAGATGCCAAGAACAGGCACTCCAAGCTCAAACAACCCGGGGTCGCACTTGGGAGCCCCATCCTCATATACACTTGCAGGTCCTCCGGTGAATATTATCCCCCTGGGGTACTTGTTTTTTATCTCCTCCAGACTTATATCATAAGGTACAACCTCGCAGTAAACATTGACTTCTCTCACTCTTCGGGCAATAAGCTGATTGTATTGCCCCCCGAAGTCCAGTATCAATACCAGTTCCTTGTTTGCCATTTTACACTCTC
The DNA here is from genome assembly GCA_001515955.1 of Clostridia bacterium BRH_c25. The sequence goes on from LOES01000194.1 coordinate 11,869, forward strand.
CATTCAAATGCATCTTATATATTTACAGACTATAATTAGGAGATTCCTTTGTTATATTTACATCGTGGGGATGACTTTCTCTCAGACCGGCTGCTGTAATGCGCATAAACTGGGTGTCCTTTCTGAGCTGCTCTATACTGCCTGTTCCACAGTAGCCCATACCGGAGCGCAGTCCTCCAACCAGCTGATATATAGTCTCTGCCAGAGAGCCTTTGTAAGGCACCCTGCCTTCCACTCCTTCAGGTACAAGCTTCTTTGCATCCTCCTGAAAGTACCGGTCCTTGCTGCCGCACGCCATTGCGCCCAAGGAACCCATCCCCCTGTACACCTTGAAGCTCCTGCCCTGATATATCTCCATCTCTCCCGGGCTTTCCTCCGTTCCTGCAAGCAGACTGCCCAGCATTACTACACTTGCTCCTGCAGCAATTGCCTTTACCACATCTCCGCTGTACTTGACTCCACCATCTGCTATTATAGGTATCCCATGCTTCTCTGCTTCCACGGCACAATCATATACTGCCGTGATCTGTGGTACTCCAACACCGGTTACTACCCTTGTAGTGCAGATGGAGCCGGGCCCTATACCAACCTTTACTGCATCCGCTCCGGCTTCAATAAGCTCCTTTGTTGCAGCTGCAGTAGCCACATTCCCTGCAACCACCTGCAAACCCGGGAAACGGCTCTTTATTCTCTGCACTGCTTCGGTAACTCCCTTTGAATGACCATGGGCAGTATCTATTACAATAACGTCCACCTTGGATGACATCAGAGCTTCAACTCTCTCAACCATATCGTTGGTCACACCTACGGCAGCACCAACCAGAAGCCTTCCGCCCTTATCCTTTGCAGAACTGGGATATTGTATGGCTTTCTCTATATCCTTTATAGTAATGAGTCCCTTAAGATATCCTTTAGCATCTACAAGGGGCAGCTTCTCTATCTTATGCTTCTTTAATATCTGCTCTGCCTGCATCAAATTGGTACCTACAGCTGCGGTTATAAGGTTATCCTTGGTCATAACCTCGGATATCTTTCTTGAAAACTCAGTTTCAAAGCGCAGGTCTCTATTGGTAAGTATTCCTACCAGCTTACCCTTTTCATCAGTTATTGGAACTCCGGAAATCCTGTACCTTTCCATCAGCTCCATAGCATCAGCTATTATATGGTCAGGGGACAGGTGGAAGGGGTCAACAATAACTCCATGCTCCGACCTCTTGACCTTGTCAACCTCCATGGCCTGCTTCTCTACGGACATGTTTTTATGTATTATACCGATGCCGCCCTCTCTCGCTATTGCTATCGCAAGCTTGGACTCTGTAACGGTATCCATACCTGCCGACATCAGAGGGATATTGAGCTTGATTTTCTTTGTTAGATATGTCGAGGTGTCGGTATTCTTGGGAAGGATCTCTGACTTGGCAGGAACTAAAAGAACATCGTCGAAGGTCAGACCCTCTTTCAAAAACTTTTCCATTGGGCTTTAACACGCTCCTTTTCTATCTATATATTTTAAATAGTATATTTAAAGTATCAGCCTTTGTCAATCAGTTTATGAATTTGCAGAATTTACTGCAAGCTTATCCCGTACCTTGCTCATTGCTTCATTGTATATATCTGCAATAGGCCTGTCGTACTGCTTTGAAGCGGCTCTGCAATCCTCGTATTCAGGAGAATATTTCAAAAGCTCCCCGTCCAGCTTCCCCACCTTGCACCTTACAATGCCGAACTCGGTATCCACCGCAATTATCTCTCTGTCCAGTATTCTGCGCTCCATGCAAGACAAGCGTACGCCAAAGGTGCTGGTATGCCTCAATATAGCCTCCACGACAGCTTCTTTTTTTTCATGGTGGCATAGAACCGTAAGCTTTGTGCCGGGTCTGTTCTTTTTCATAAATACGGGAGTCAGGGACACATCCAATGCACCCTCTGTGAACAGCTTCTCCATAGCGCTGCCCAATTGTTCAGCCGTCATATCGTCGATATTGGTTTCTATCTCTATGACTCTATCTGAATTTTTTTTTTTGGAATTAAAAAGTACCACCCTCAGTACATTAGGAATTTCATAAGTCTTCTTGCCTAATCCATAGCCTATTCTATCCACCTCAAGCTCTCCGACCATCCCGAACTCATCTGCCAAACCCTTTGCAATTGCTGCCCCCGTAGGAGTAACCAACTCGAAATTTATATCAGTATAATATACAGGTACATCCTTAAGGATTTCCAGTGTTGCAGGAGCCGGAAGCGGAAACATCCCATGCTGGCATTTTACAAAGCCTCTGGACAATGGCAGGCTGGAAAAAACAATCCTCTCTACGTCCAGATTATCTATACATATTGCAGTACCTATAATATCAACTATTGAATCTATCGCTCCCACCTCGTGGAAGTGCACTTCCTCAACAGGCTTTCCATGTATCTTGCTTTCCGCCTCGGCAACCAGCCTGAACATATCGGTGCTAAGCTTCCGAACTCTCTCATTAAGCCCGCTGTGACTGATTATTTCCTCTATATCGCCTACGTTTCTATGCACATGCTCAGTATCATGCTGGTGGTGATGTTCATGTTCATGGTTATGCTCGTGACTATGATTATGGTCGTGATTATGATTATGCTCATGCTCATGTTCATGATGCCCTTCCAATAATACCGAGAAATCTGTACCTGATATGCCATTCTTCAGCTTTCTTTCCACCTTTATCCGGTAGCCTTCCACCTTAAGCTGCTCCAAGCCTTCTAATAGAACCTTCTCATCCGCACCTATGTCCAGCAGTGCTCCCACTGTCATATCTCCACTTATTCCGGAAAAACAGTCAAAATATAATGTCCTCATTTCTTACCTCCATTTTATCCCATTTATCATGCCGGTCAAATAGCTTGCTCCAATCCTTAAAGAGCCCCAATTACCTTGATGTAGAACACTATCACTATAAGCCCTGCAAAAAAGACCTTAACAGTACTTCCAAGGATGTAGCCGACGAACATGGCAAACCCGGAAGTAAAGGACTCCTTCATTTGTTTGCCGAAGTAAAGCTCTCCCAGTATCATACCGGCAAGCTGTCCAACTATAAGACCGGGTATACCCAGAATCACAAGCCCGAGTATCCCCCCAAGAACACCGCCTATAAGCCCGTATTTGGATGCACCGTATTTCCTGGCTGTTAGAACCCCGCCAACGTACTCCACTGCTGAAGATACTGCAGTCAGAATTGCAAAGAATATAAGATTTCCAACGGTTATAACTTGAAAGCCCGTACTCCACGCATAAATCAATGCTCCTGCGAATACCAGGGGCACCCCTGGAAGTACCGGCAAAAAAACTCCTGCAAGCCCTGTAAGCATTACTGCCGTACTCAGTACCAAGAATAGCAAACTCAAATGTCTCACCTGCAATTTCCATATTGTCGAAATTTTAGAGTTTTATTTATTATATACTATACCATAACGAATGTGTAATAATACATAGTTTTGTTATGTACTCTCGCATCAAAATAAAAAAACAGGGAGTGCTCCCTGCTTAAAATGTAAAGACATTGTTCCCGTGCTCTTAACTATGCGAAACACTCCACATGAACTTCATACGGTTCCTTTGAATAAGTCCTGTAGATTACCTGTCCGTCAAATTCAACATGTCTTTCCTCACTTGGTCTCGGCTACCCGAAACCCTCCTTGTAATGAAATTAAAATGGATCATAGTAGGGATTCCTTCATTAGTTTCTACCGGCTACATATGGATAACTATACCATGCAATGTGCTTGAGAGAAATAATATAGAATTTTTTTATTTGGGCGTAACAATCACTTCTCCTGTGTTGCCGTCGATTACCACCCAGTCGCCTGTTTTGATTTTTTCAACCGGATTTTCATCGGCAGCAAAATCCGCAACAGCAGGAATACCCATACTTGCTACAGCAACGCCGAGACGTGCATCCATACGGGTGGAAATCCACCCTGCAGGCCTTACACCAGCAATCTGAGCTCCTTTAAAATGTGCGGAAAAACCGTTGGAACCTTTAGCGCAGGGGACAACCAGAATCGCATCTTTTATGCAAACTCCGTAATTAACGTTCCCCTTTTCGTAGATGATACCATCGGTATCACCCAATGCACCCGAATTCCCCGCAATACTGTCAGGACAAACAACCGCGCGGCCTTGTGCTATACCGGGATATGCGCCGCGCGCCTTCAATTTGAATGTACTCATTTGCTTTCCTCCCATCTGCCGTTATATGCGGCATCAATGCAACGGAAAACCTCTCCATAATAGACAGGCACTTTTGTCTGATGGCGAATGCCAAAAGCCTGTTTTGCACCGAACATCACCATAGCAGTCGCATGCCTGTGACTGTCTTCGCGCATGACAATCGGGCATGACCCTGTCAGTAGTGCGGCACCGGTGTCCTCAATCAACTTGGTGTAACCGTTAACTGTTGCCATTTCCTTGGTTGCATAGTCTGTCCAGATTTGCAGCTCAACACCCTCAGGCAACTTTTTCCCTTCGACATAAAGAGCGATTTCATAAATTTCGTCAAGTGAAATATGTGGACAGCCGATACTGACATAATCGATCTTGCCGCTGCCTTTGTCGCATAACATCGAGAGGGATTCCTCCATATCCTTTTTAGTAACACGGATTTCATGTTCCGACTTTTTTCCGCCAAGAGCCATTTCCAGTGTCTGAGCCTCCGGTGTAAGACCTACTATGTGGCAAATCTCTGCAGCACTGGTCACTGAAAGCGATGCACACAGCTGGCGCATCCTGTTGATTTCAGCATCCTTCAAGCCATTGACAATGACAGGCACCTCATGCTTGGGAAGCAGACGGCCTAATGTAAAGCCCAGCAAATCCCATTCCATCTGTGTCTTAACTTCAAAATCAAGGGTAAATACACAAGTTGCGTAGCGGTTTTCCTTGACATGCATTCCCCACTTCGGAATTCTGCCTGTAATAGCGGCACATACGGCAGCTTCAACTCCATCGGAATTGCCGCAAGCACCAAATATGGTATTGCTGATGACCACATTGCTCGATTCGGTAGTGACAAAATGCTCCCCCATCATCGGCACCCACCCCACATAATAAGGAGTACAGGAATCGACTATTTTCACACCTATTTCTTTTGTTATCTCCAGGTACCTGCGGTTGCGCTCGTGAAATTCCCTGGAAAGGTGCGTGCGCTCATATTCTTTCAAATCACAGCAAGCAGCACAGGTCTGCGTCTTACAGCACGAAGATACCTTGTCAAACTCTACAATTTCATTGCTGCACAAATAAAATTCCGAAAATATCTTTTTATAGTCGGTATCCTCTGCGTAGCAATCAAGATAATGCTGCGCTCCAATAAACAGTGTCGCACGGGAAACCTCACACAACTCTTCAGCACCAAGCACCTCTGCATAACGTACGATAAATTGCATCGCCTTTTGCTTGAATTTTCCCATTTGACCGTCCAGCATTTGTTTCTCATAATTGGTTAAATGCACCACAAAACTCTCTCCCTTCTGCTTTATAGCATATATCCTTTATCCCAAAATAGAGGCATGAAAATGGTATTGCCTACCGCATCTTAGATTAATCCACGATTGCCTCCCCCTAATTGTAATTTTTTTCTTATTCCATTATATATTTACATATTTGCAAAGCATAACAAGTATATTTTTGAATTATACAAGTTCAAACTTGTTATTTAAGATTAAGTTTATTATAATGGTAAAAACAATAGATAGGAGAAGATTATGCAAACGAATCATGAGATATTTATGCTGGTCGCGGAAGAAATGAGTATCAGCAAAGCGGCGGAACGCGCCTTTGTGACGCAGCAGTGTGTTAGTGATCACATCAAAAGACTGGAACAACAACATAACATTATGCTGTTTACACGTCGTCCGCGATTTCAGTTAACTCCTGCCGGGGAAACCATGTTACAATCACTTCGCAATATCAAAATATTAGAGAACAATATGTATTCGAATTTGCATCAAATGTCAACCGGCATAATGGGAAAATTTACGGTTGGTATCAGTGCCTCGCGTGCGCAGGTAATTTTGCCTCGTGTACTTCCGCAATATTACTCGTATTTCCCCAAGGTTAAGGTTGCATTTTCTCTGGATGACACTATTATTATGGAAGAAAAGCTTCTCAAAGGGAAGATCGATTTATTTGTGGGAATCAATGCACATATCCGCGAAGAATTCTGTATCACACCACTTTGTAATGATGAAATTTGCTTGATTATTTCCGACTCGTTATTAAAACGTCATTTTGGAGAACAAACTGAAAAAATATTGCAATCCGAAGCAGATTTATCCCAGTTTTCCGAAATTCCGTTTACAGAGAGCTTTAAGACCGGTGCAATCAACCAGGTGATGCAGCAATATCTTGATGACAATCACATCAGTCTTAAAAAGATATACAGTATCAGCGACAGCGACACACAAATTTCATTATGCGCTTCGGGTCTTTGCGCTTCTTTGTGCCCCAAAATGCTGCTTGCACGCGTCTCCAATCATAACTTGCTCTGTTCTCCTTCTCAATTCATACATATATTGCCGCTTAAGGGACTGCAGCAGAAGCTCCGCGTCGAAATCATACATCCCGGCAATGTATTTCAGCCTGACTACATTAAGAAATTTATTGAAGTGATGATAAACCAAATGGCTCAGTACTGATCAGAGTTTTAAAAATTATAAGAAGTAAGGATTACTGCTTTAGTATGCCGGCAGCTCCCTAATCATCCTTTTTTTTGACTGAATATCTGTTCTGGGGCCTTCCCTGTCTTCCATAGTCCAGCTTCACTTCTGCTTTGCCGTTGTCAATCAGGTACTGCATGTATCTGTGTACTGTCTGGTATGCAAGGCCTGTCGCCTGTGAAATCTCCTTTATCGTCCCATGCCTGGCCTGCTTGTACAGATATTCCAGTATTATATCAAGAGTATCCCTGCTGATACCCTTCTTCAGATCTTCCTCATTTCCGGTGCCGCCGCCATACCCTTGCCGGAGTCTGAGGTGAACCTTTATTCTGGATATAAGGTCCAGGGCCTTTATCGGCTTCAGGGCATAATCACTGGCACCCGCTTCCATGAATCCATCGGCAATATCAGATTTCTCCTCTACAGTAAGCACTATCACCGGTACATTTTTATTTATGCTCCGCAGCATTTTTACAGCTTCTATGCCATTTATACCCGGCATATGATAATCTACCAGTACAATATCGGGACTGTGCTTCTTAAAAAACTCAATGCCTTGCTCCGCATCCTTTGCAGCTATGGGTTCCCAGCCCTGATATTCACATATTGCAGCTATGGCAAACAGTATATCCTTGGAATCGTCAATTGACAGTACTCTCACTCTGCTCATAACCCTCACCTCCCGGCAGTACAACAGTGATTGCCGTACCATGCTCTGTATCGCTGATAAAATCAAATTTGCCCCCGTGATTTTCAATGACACTTTTTGCGAAGCTGAGTCCCAGACCCGTGGAGCTCTTTGTGCTGTAACCCAGTTCAAGTACCTTGCCTATGTTTTGTTCCGGTATGCCGACCCCATTATCCTCTATAACAATATATATATAATCCTTCTCTTCATTTACACTTACCAGTATCCTGCCCGTCTCCTCATCTATCGCATCAAAGGAGTTATTTATAATATTTATAATGGCTCTTGAAAGTCTTATCTTGTTTGCGTATATGTGCATCCCGGAAGTGCTGTTTTCGAATTTAATTTTGTTCTTGCAGCCATTGGACACTATCTGGGAGAAAACATATTCAAAAAGCTCATCTACACTTACCATTCCTTTTGTATTCTCATAGAGTATCTCCGACACCATATGATTCATGTTATCCACCGAATCCACTATTTTGCCCATGTATATCTTCAATCTGCTGTCCTCCGTCATCATTTCAGAAACACTGGCAAGGGCCTGTATTGAAGTAAGCGGGGTTTTCAAGTCATGTACAAGGCTCTGCATTTCCTGCGAAGTCCTGGATTGCAAAGCTTTTATCCTGACCTCCTCAAGTCCCTTTTCTATTTCCTTGTTCCTCTCAATTGTAAAAATCAGACGCTGCTCATCACTAAGAATTTTATTTATTAAAAATGCATTGATTGTAAAAACCACCAGGAAGGTAACACCAGCAAAGTTCAGCACCTCATCTGCCTGTATGAAGCTGGCTATAAGCTTGATATCGGCAGATACCTCTCCTCTGCCGAAGCCAAACCTTGAAAGCCCCGGTATAACATCCATCCACTGTACACCAAAGAGCATCAGTACAAAAATGAAGGACTTCTTGACAATACTGATATTGGAATAATTAAGGTTTTCTATAAGCAAAATAGACATCAGTGCAATGAATGCAGGAACTCCCAGATCGTAATTAAAGCCGTGGACATAATATATAAGCCTGTATACCACAGGTATTATCAGAATTGCAAACAGCCCCCTCAGCCAGTTAAGGTCCCTGCCCCAGAGAGCAACCGTAACAGACTCCGCAATTATAAATGCTCCGAGATAATGGGGTAGTGCCCTGATACTATTCAGTATTACCAGCTTGAAGGCTGCAAGAATAAGCTTTCCGGTGTCCATTTCCACAATACTGGAATGCAGCAGCTCATTTATTTTAAAATTTCCTACATTAAACACAAGGGGTGCAAGAACTCCCAAAAATACAAGGAAAGCACCCAAATAGACCTGCCTTTTTTGTACCGTGACCGAAAGTATTCTGTTCATACTAACGCCTCGCTCTTCTGCCATAAATCACAAGCATTGACAAAGCCAGCCCCAGACAAAGTGCAATTACCGAATAGGGATACTGCTTTTCATGGAATATATCCCCTGTTCCCGCTTCAGGAAGCGGATAAGGATCTATGGGCACACCATATTCTGCTGCCAAACCCTTTATATTCAAGAGATTTATTACAGGTATCCCCCTATCCATAAAGACTTGTATGAGGCCTTTCTCCTTTTGGATTGCAGAGTATTCCCCATTCTTTATTATCCCTGTCCTGAGCCTGGTAAAGTCTTCACTGCCTCCTGAGGATAAAAGATTGCCTCCCACATTTATAAAGCACTTTATTGGTTTGCCTTTCTCTTCATATATCTCAAGTCTTTGCTGCACATTCATGGTGAAATCCTGCTGGTAGATAACCCTTCTGCCCTGTTTGCCGAAACGCTCAAGCAAGGTCTTCGATATTTCCTCATCCATATCTTCCCCTATATCATCGATCCCCCCCAAGGACACGGCCGCAGATTTATACTTGAAAATTCCCGCTTCATATAAGGCTTGCTCCATATCTATGCATGTAAACTCAGGATCATTGGCACCCCATGAGGATGCTCCTGCTGATGTTATAACCGCCGCATCCAGTCCCATGACTTCCATGGAGGAAGCAACTGCAGTATTAAGTGCAGGAAAGGAGCCTGAAAGGTTGACTGCTATAAAGTCTCCTTCTTCCATGCCTATTTCCTTCAGCATATCAACCACCACCGCTGCAAAATCCGGATTGACTGAGGTTCTCTTGGACTCCAGTGAACCCAGGGTAGTGGTTATAGGACTCCACTCGCTTCCAATCAAGCCGGTTTTGTTTATGTCATCCTTCAGATAGACCGGAAGTCCCCTCTGGGCTTTTTCATCCCGTATTGCATTCATGGCTTCAGACATCAATTGTGAAGCCTTTAGCTTCTCCTCATACCACTTGTCCCTCGTCCTTGTGGCCGTTGAAGCTGCTCCATAATAGCCGACAGCCAATATAACGGCAGCAATAATCAACAGAACATCTACTTGTTTGAAGCTTTTTTTCATAAGAATCCTCTTTTTCTCAGGTAGAATTTATGAAATCCCGTGACTTATGCTATTAGCCAGCAGCATAAGCATTTTGACCGCCAAAGCAACAATAAGCATTGAGGAAATTGTTTTTATCATGCCCTGTCTGTCAATTTCCTGTGCTATAATTCCCGGAACAAGATATCCGATAACAAGACTCACGGAAACAGCAATGTCCGCAGCTTCACTTATGCTTCCCAGCAGGTACCTTATTATAAAGCTCATAATGATAAAAACCGCAAACTTCCGCTTCCCGTATATTATTGTGTAGCCGGACAGCAGCTTTACCGCAAAAAATGCAGCTATGCTTACAATTATAGTAAAAAGTATTCTTTTGGGATTATCTATAAATAGTGCAATATATCCTGGAACTATTATCCCCCCCGGTGATATCTCCGTCAGTTCATAGAATATAATGCTTGCTACTATTCCCAGTACTACTATCTCATCTGCCAAGGACACCACCAGCCCCTTCCATATACTTCAGCAAATCCTTGCCAAAGCCGTTTATATTGCCTACTGCAAAAACTGAAACATCCTCCGGGTATTGCTCCAGCTCCTCCAGGCTATTGATTGCTTTTATCGAGCCTTCCGGTATTCCACCCTTTATAAGCATTTTTCTCATCAGGTGTTTCAGGGGGCCAGATATCCAAATACTGTCGAAGCAGTCCTTTGACTGCACTGCGAAATCGCAGAACTGCTGCATTCTCGTCAGTCTGTCCTCACGGTTGTTTATCAGAAGTACCCTGTTTCCATCCCCCTGTCCTACCTTCAGGAATACCTGTTCCATTATACTCTGTGCAGACTCCGTATCATTTACGGCCAAAGCATTTACAAAGGTCAGCTCCTTGTTCCCTCTATTCCTCCTACTATAAACCTTAAGACTGCCAGGGTCCTTTTTATAATTCCGCATCCCGCTTAAAGCTGTCTCCTTGTGTACTCCAAGAGATTCGCAAACCTCCAGAGCCAAAGACACATTATCTCTAAAATCAATTTCATCCCAAGCCTCACTGCCTTCTTCAGCACAAAAAGCTACAGTAGCTTTCTCCTCAGCCGCCTTTTTAAAAAAGTCAAAGTATTTAAAATCCGCTGTAAACAGCCTCCCTTTTACAGGTATCGTTGAGCTTAAGGCTTCGGCAATATCATCAAGGGTCTTCCCCATTTCATCCAGGTGATCCGGCCGTACATTTGTTATTACTCCAATGTCTGCAGCTACAAGCCTTTCCTGGGAAATTTCCTGCAGCCCGGGCTTTACTGCCATGCACTCAATTACAAGTATCTCAGCTCCCTGAGCCCTTGCCTCCCTTATTACACCGATCTGCTCTTTTATATTTGCCCTGCCCCTGCGCTTTAGCTCATGTTCA
>LOES01000195.1 GCA_001515955.1 Clostridia bacterium BRH_c25
AAATCAACCTCCAGTCTCTTCCTCGATCCTGAAGTATCCAGCAAAAAATCAATTGCCTTTGAAGCCACTGAAAACGACATCAGCTTGCGCCCCCCATGATAGTCCCCGGTCGAGGCAAAGCAGTAACCACACCGTATATTACAGTCATGAGCAATGTTCAAGCACAAGGCTTTAGTATAGGTTTCCCTTTTTTCATTCAGTACCTTGCCCATGTATGTATCATCAGAATTCAAAAGCCCCTGATTTTCAAGCTCTTTTATTTCATGCCATGCTTCACTGATACTGGTCTCCAGGTGCTTGTGCTTAAGCTTTTCTACTATATTATCAACATCGTCAGGGTAGTGGTCCAGTATATCCCAGGTAAGCTGATCGACCACATGCACCGTTCCGCTGTTAACATCCACAACGATTTTTAAACTGTTTTGTTCATATCTATGCAGCATAAATGACCCCCGAAAAAATATATATACGTGCAAAATACATGGCTTATAATATATCAATGACTATTCTATATTAATTTGCCATGTGTGTCAATTAAGCCATAGTAAGAAAAACCTCCTATTGCTACATACTTCAATAGCGACAGAAGGTTTTCTATCCATAGGCTTCCGTTATCTTGATATGCTATCTATCACTTATTCTTTAACCAGATGGCATGCAGCATAATGCCCGCTCCCTGTATCTTTGAATTCGGGAATATCTTTTTTGCATATATCCATGCAGTAATTGCATCTTGTATGGAATACACAGCCCGAAGGAGGATTTACAGGACTTGGCACATCACCCTGAAGTATAAATCGTTCCTTTTTGCTCCTTGGGTTGGCAATGGGAACAGCCGATAAAAGTGCCTGGGCATACGGGTGAATCGAATTTGCAAAAAGCTCCTTGGAATCTGCCATTTCAACAATTTTACCAAGGTACATCACCATAATCCTGTCAGAAATATGCTTGACTACGCTGAGATCATGGGATATGAACATGTAGGTCAGATTAAGCTTTTCCTGCAATTCCTCAAAAAGATTGATGACCTGTGCTTGTATCGATACATCCAGCGCTGATACAGCTTCATCCGCTACTATAAACTTCGGATTCAGAGCAATCGCTCTTGCTACACCGATCCTTTGCCTCTGCCCACCACTGAATTCATGTGGATACCTTCTGACATGATATGGGCTCAGCCCTACAAAGTCCAGAAGCTCCTTTACTCTCTCAAGCTTTTCTCTTGAAGGCATGCCTTCATGTATTTCGAGAGGTTCGCCTATAATATCTCCTACTGTCATTCTTGGATTCAGGGAAGAATATGGGTCCTGAAAGATAAGCTGCATTTCTCGTCTCTTTTTTCTTAGCCCCTCTCGGTCCAGGGTCATGATATCCTGTCCCTCAAAGTGGATCTCTCCTGCCGTAGGCTCATGAAGCCTCAGAACAGCTCTTCCGGTAGTTGACTTTCCGCAGCCGGATTCTCCAACCACTCCCAAGGTTTCTCCACGCTTGATGAAAAAACTTACATCATTTACTGCCTTCAAGTTGTTAACCGTTTTATTAAAAAAGCCACCTTTAATTGGGAAGTATTTTTTGAGCCCCTTCACTTCCAACAAATTATCCATATTTCAACTCTCCTTATACCTTATTCTCTATTATATAAGAAACAGCTTACCGTTCTTTCTTCTCCCAGAACTGTAGCTTCAGGCTGTTTCTCCTTGCAAATTTTCATAGCTTTGCTGCATCTAGGCTCAAATCTGCAGCCCTTCGGCATATGAAGCGGATTTGGTACTAAGCCTGGAATAGACTCGAGCTTTCCCTGCCCCACCTCAGTAGAGGGAATCGATTTCAGAAGCCCGACGGTATAAGGATGCTTGGGATCTTCAAAAATGGAATAGACATCTCCCTCTTCCACTACTTTTCCTGCATACATAACAACAACCCTCTGACAGGTCTCAGCAACGACACCCAGATTATGCGTAATCAGCATAACCGATGCATTCATCTCACTTTTCAGCTTGTTCATAAGGTCAAGAATCTGCGCTTGAATGGTTACATCCAATGCTGTTGTCGGTTCATCTGCAATCAGAAGCTTCGGGTTGCAGGCCAAAGCCATGGCAATCATCGCTCGCTGCCGCATTCCGCCGCTAAGACTGTGTGGGAAATCATCCACGACCTTTTCAGGCCTGGGGATACCTACCAGCTTCAGCATCTCTATTGATTTTTCCCTTGCCTGCCCCCTGTTCATTTTCTGATGCAGCATCAGTGTCTCACTGATCTGGTCTCCAATTTTAAATACCGGATTTAAAGAGGTCATAGGCTCTTGAAATATCATAGATATATCATTGCCTCTGATTTTTCTCATTTCTCTCTCAGGCAGTTCAAGCAAGCTTTTCCCGTCAAAAAGAATCTCACTGCCTTCCAATATCTTGCCAGGAGGGTTTGGAATAAGTCTCAGAATTGATATGGATGTGACACTCTTGCCACAGCCCGATTCGCCAACTATACCCAATGTTTCTCCCGGTTTTATATGCAAATCTACACCATCGACTGCAGGAACTACCCCGTCCTCGGTATAAAAATATGTTCTCAGGTTTTTGATTTCTAAAAGCTTTTCCATTTCTGCACCTCCACCCTTACTGCTTCAACCTTGGGTCTAAGGCATCTCGCAGCCCATCCCCAAAGAAATTGAAGGATAACACGGTAATAAAAATGAGCATCCCAGGATAGAATGCTTTCCATGGTGAAAGCAGCATGGTATTCAACTCCTGTGCATTTGTCAACATATTCCCCCAGCTCGGTGTCGGCGGTTGTACACCTAATCCGAAAAAGCTCATGGCTGATTCCATTAAAATAGCATTTGCTATACCCATTGTTGCAGATACTATAATAGGTCCCATTGCATTAGGAAGTATATGCCTGAATATTATCCTTGCATCCTTTGCTCCAATGCATTTCGCTGCTTCAGCAAAATCACGTCTTATTAAAGATAAGAAGTCAGCTCTTACAAATCTTGCAATACTTGTCCAGTTGACAAGACCAAGCACAATCATAATATTAAAAATATTAGGTTTAAAAATTGCCATGACCGTTATTAAGAGAATGAAAACCGGTATAGTATTCAGTGCATCTACTATTCTCATCATAATATTGTCGATCCAACCGCCATAATAACCAGCTATGCACCCCCAAACAGTCCCTATAATAACAGCTATGCCTACAGAGACAAAACCCACAGTCAATGAGATTCTGCCAGCATACAGGCATCTGGTAAACACGTCTCTGCCCATCTCATCTCTGCCAAAATAATTTGGTTTCCACATAACAAGCTCACCGTTCATGTCATATTCCTCGTAGCTTTTGAAGGAAGGTGCCCTGTCCGCTTGAAATATATCATCCATGGTTCCCTCATAGCTGTATGGTGCTATAAGCGGAGCGAAAATTGCCAGTGAATAAAGAATAATTAATACAAACATGCCCATAACCGCCAGTTTATTTTTTCTTAATCTTCTCCAGAATACCTTGAGTTTTTTAGTAAAGGTGTCACTATACTCCGCGCTTTCTGCCAAGGAATAATCATTATTACTATTAAGCTTTAATTCTGCCATTTAAGCTCTCCTCCTTATTTTAATCATATTTTATCCTTGGATCGGCAACGGCATATAGTACGTCCGCAAGCAAATTACCCAAAATAACAAGAGAACCTATCATAAGCATGTCTCCCATCATTACCGGATAATCTCTTGTAAAGCTGGCTTCTATCATAATTCTCCCTATCCCCGGCCAGGAAAAGATAGTTTCTGTTATAGCTGCACCGCCAAATAAGACGGGCAGAAGAAACCCAAAAAGTGTTACCATGGGCAAAAGCGCATTCCTCAGTGTATGCTTGAATATGACAATCCTTTCAGACAGTCCTTTGCTTCTGGCGGTTCTTACATAATCCTGCCTTATTACCTCCAGCATTGCACCTCTCATAAAGCGCATATACTGTGCCATATTTCCCATACCCAGAACAATAGCCGGCAATATCAGGTGCTTGAGTCTGTCCATAAATACGAACTGTTCAAAATTCTCTCTCATGCCGGAGGTCGGCAGCCACCCAAGCTTCAAGCTAAACATAAGAATAAGCATTAGTCCAAACCAGAATGAAGGAAGTGATACTCCTATAAAGGATATTGTAGAAAAAACATAATCCCAGAAAGAATTTCTCTTTATTGCCGAAATTATCCCGGCAGGTATGGCCACCGCAACAGCTAATATCGTTGAAGCTATTCCGAGGATAAGAGTATTTGGTATAGCCTCTTTAAGCATGTCAAGTACAGGCCTGCTGTGGAAATATGAATCTCCTAGGTTTCCCTTAAGTAAGTTTCCCAGCCATAAGAAATACCTTACATAAACAGGTTTGTTAAGCCCATACGCTTCCCTGATTCTTTCAACATCAATCTTTGTAGCCTTTTCCGGATTTATAAACATATTTACCGGATCCCCTGGAGCTGCATTTATAATGGAGTATCCGATAAGTGTTATCAGTATCAGCAATGGAATTGCATTCAGGATCCTTTTTACAATGTATTTTAGCAACAGACATCCCTCCTTAATAGAGGTATGCGATTGATTCGCATACCTCTAAAATAGTTATAGCAGTTATTTTATATCCCATTTATAAAAGTCACAATCTTCAAGAATATCATATACAGTTGGATATACATTATTCTTTACAGCAAAGCTTGTTGTTCTGTATACCGTGAAAGTCCAAGGCTGATCGTCTGCAAGCATTTTCTGTGCGTCGCTGTAAAGCTTATTCTGTTTTTTTACATCAAACTCAACTCTTGCCAGGTCCCATATCTCATCCAGCTTGGGATTTGCATATCTGCCCTTGTTGAAGTAGCCTATCATCGGATCGCTGTGCCATAAGCCGTCCTGGTTGCCATGAAGGCTGAGAGTCATCCCTCCGTATACCATTTCATACTTGCCGATATCTACATATTTTTCCCACATAGTGTTCCATTCAAGTATTCTTGGCTCTACTGCTATTCCCAGAGGCTTCAATGCTGACTGGAGAAGCACTATGGCCTTTTCTCTCATAACATTGCCTTTGTTGGTTACACAGCTTACTTTGAACTTGACACCATCCTTTTCTCTTATTCCATCCTTGCCAACCTTCCAGCCGGCTTCATCCAAAAGCTTCTTGGCCATATTAAGGTCATAATTATACGTTCTGACATTCTTTTCATGCATTGAAAATGCCGGTGGATATGAAGTCTCGGCTGGAGTTGCCAAACCCTTATAAATACCCTTTGCAAAAGCATTCTTATTGACAGCATGGGCTATAGCCTGACGAACTCTCTTATCTGAGAAGAATGGAGTTTTTGTATTATATCCTATGTAATCAAAAACCGGAGCCTGAACAGTTATAACCTTGATTCCCGGCAGCTTCTTTATTCTCGCTACTTCAGCTTCCGGTACCTGAACGTAGTTAGCTTCACCCTTTTCAAGCTTTATAAGAGCTGTTGCAGTTGAAGGTGTAATGCTAATAATATACTTATCCAGTTTAACATCTTCGTAGAAGAAATCAGGATTCTTTACCAGCACAACTCTCTCAGCGGTCTTCCACTCAACAAACTTGAAGGGTCCGATACCTATTAGATTTCTTGATTTTGGGTTCGCTTTTAATGTTTTCTTGTCTTCCTTTTCCCAAATATGCTTTGGTATAAGATATTCATTCTGGAATTCATGTAGGATTATTGAATCCGCCTTCTTGAGCTTGAAAACTACGGTATATTTGTCAGGCGTTTCTATCTTGTCTATTGACAGGAAATCACCATATCTTGGAGACATTACGTCCGGATCCAGTATCATATCATAGGTGAACTTAACGTCTGCAGAAGTAAACTCGACACCGTCATGCCACTTGATATCCTTTCTTAATTTGAAAGTTATGGTTTTGCCGTCCTTTGAAACTGTGGGCATTGATTCGGCGGCATAGGGTACGAGGTTAATGTTTTTATCATATTTCAACAATGCTGCGTTACAACGTTTAATTATATCTGAGGATGCAGTATCCTCCATCATAATCGGGTTCAATGTCCTTGGGTCTGAAAAGGTAGCTTCTGTAAGTATCTTTTCAGGAGCCTTTGCGGTGCCGGCATTTACTAAGGTAAAGGTTGCAGCCAGCATAACAAGGATTAACACAAACGAAATCCATACTTTATATTTATTCATTTTTATCCTCCTACTTATTTAATCTTTTCAATTACATTAACCTTATATGCATCAAACGGGTTAACCGAGAGCTTTATCTCATCTTTTGCCTTTAATGCTGTGATATCGATTGCCGATCCATCAGCAGCATATACGGTAACCCCTGGTGACAGTTCTAAAGTATCAGTCATTGCAACCTTATTATTCCTGACGACACTGACGCTTATCTTATCATTCTCCACGCCATCCACAATACATTTGAAGTTATCAAATACTGCATCGATAAATATAACTTCTCCATCCGTATTTGTAGTAATATAGCTGGAAGTAGACCAGTTCAATGCTTTTATAAGCGTAGAAGGCTTACCATTAAGATCAACAACAACATTCTCACTTATAGGGAAATTATAAATGTCTGTTGTTATCTGCTTATACATCTTGACTTTGTATGTCACGGATAAAATCTCCTCAAGCTTATCCTGAGTAATACCCGTGTCCTCACTAAAGTTCTTTTCAAATAACAGCTCCAAACAGGTTGGATCGTCTGTCTGAGTAGTTAATTTTACCTCATCTCCGACTACTGCAGCGTTAAATTCTGTATTTGCATCAATAATCTTAAGTGCAGTGCCATTAAGCATCACTTTTAACGTATCTGGCACAAGAGTAATATTCCCTAGCACGATTTTGTTAAGTTCTCCCCAATATGCTATTCTATTGGACTCCTCTTCCCCAATTTCCTCAAAGTTAATCCTGGTTTCTTTCGTATCACTCTTGGATTCTCTTGACTGCTGGGAAGAATCCGTTGTGTTTTCCCGTATGTCAATCAAACTGAATGCCAATGCGCCTGAGTTCTCAAATCCAAAGTTTGGTACCTTTATTTCAGTTACTTTATTCCCTGTATTTTTAAACTCTATTGTCATGCCTTTTCTTGCTTCATCCAATATACTTACGGGTATGTCATTTTTATACACCTTTGTATTTGCATCAATAGTATAGGTGACTTCTTTTCCATTCACATCCAGCGTAACGGATTTCTCTGAGAAGTTTTTAAGGATACCAGTACTGAATTCAGGCGCAGCATTTACGGAAATTACCATTCCCATAATCAATACTGCCATAATAAATAATGAAATAACTTTTTTCACACATTTTCCCCCTTTTGTTCTATTTATTTTTAATTAGAAACGATACAGCCCTCCGCCCCTCCTTTCTACTATTTCCATTTATATGCCTTGATTGGAGAAGAATTACAATAATGTTGGACTTAGAGTTAAATCATAAGTACAACAATAATGCATCCAATTACAGTGAGAATCAGTATTATGTCAGTTAGGCAGCCAAGCTTTTTCTTAAGCCTGATTCCGCGGTGTTGCTGCTTACCATTGATAAACTGCTTGTAAAACCTTTTGTACTCCCTTAAATATCTCATATACTCATCATATTGACCTTTTTTCTTATACAAAACAGCAAGGTTGTAATAAGCCATATGATAAGCAGTATCTTTTCCTATAGAACATTTGTAATACTCTATTGCTGCCTCATCATTTCCGTCCTCGAAAAAAAGGTTTCCCAAATTAACTATCGAAGGTGCATAATCCGGATTAATAGCTAATACTTTGTTAAAGCAACTTCTTGCTGCATCAAGCTGCTTCTTTCTTGTATAAACAACACCTAATTTATTTATAGATGGATAGTAATCAGGGGCTTCTGACAGTATAGCCTCAAGAATTATTTGTGCATCCTCCAGCTTGTTGTATTCCAACGCTCTGCAAGCATCTTCATATCTCTCTTCTAAATTCATTATTATCCTCGCTATTATAATGTTTACTATAAGCCTGTATATGCCTACACATTATTTGAAAATTATATAAGCACTTTATTTGCTCTTTTGAAGTTTTTTTACCACATATTTCATGCTGGAAACATGTTATTATTATAAAATGATAGCATTGCATGTGATTTATGTCAATAATTTACATAATTCACATATATGAGATTTTATTATATATTATCCCACTTTAATTACATATTTTACTAGCTGTTTTTTTGTAATCGCCTCAATCTTATGACTTTTCAGTTTATTCAAATATTTAAAAGCCATTTTAAAGAGTCTTCAAATTAAGAGAATAAAAAAAACCGTGAATTATTGTTCATAAAAATTTCAATAAAATCTCACAGTTTCTTTTATCTATATGTTTTACAATAAATATTCTACATTGAAATTCAAATATTACAAAAGCATATTCCTTGATTTCATAGGTTGCCTAATTCTTCCTTGAAACTTCTTTAATGCAACCTATATATAACAAAAAAGCCGCCCAAAGGGCGGCAATTACTAGTGTACTGCTTTATCTTAATTCCAAGCCATCTCAAAGACGGCTTTTGTCACTCTTTAACAATATCTCATTATAAAGCTTTAAGCCTGCTACCTTTCACCTCTTTCATATATGGAATCGAGGTTTCAGCACCATGTCTTGAAACAGAAATTGAAGCAGCTATAGAAGCAAGCCTTAAAGCTTCATTTTCATTATAGCCCTGCAGCAGGCTTCCTATAAAGAAGCCCGTGAAAGTATCTCCTGCAGCGGTAGTATCAACAACGGGCACTTCATATATGCCGTGTATAAGCATCTTCCGGCTATCCTTATATTTTACTCCATACCTGCCAAGCGTCAGCACAATCCTTGCTGCAGGATACATCTTCGCAAGACATTCCAGAAGCTTTTCCTGATCAGCACTACCGCAGATATCTGCAGCTTCAACTTCATTAAGTATAAAATAGTCCACATACTCCAAAGGCAGTGATAATATCTTCTCATTCATCGGAGAAGGATTCAATATAATGATAAGCCCCTTATTATGCGCTTGTTCAATAATATAATCCAGCATATTAATCTCATTCTGAAGAATGAGAAAATCGCCCTGACCAAAACTTTGCAGTGTTTTGTCAATGTGTTTCTTGGTCATTGTCTGATTTGCACCGCCATATAGCATAATACAGTTCTGTCCTGTGCAGTTTACCTGAATGATGGCATGACCTGTGGAAACATCATCACGCTGTTCTATAAAATCAATATTTATAATGTTTTTCTGAAGAGCCTCGCACAAAATACCACCATCAGCTTTACCGACAGCACCTGCATGGTATACCTGAACCCCTGACCTTGCCAGAGCAATAGATTGGTTCAGCCCCTTTCCACCACAAAAAACCAGACGTGACTCAGAGGATATGGTCTCTCCCGGACGGACAAAATGATCAACATGATAAACATAATCTAAATTTAATGATCCAAAGTTTAAGATTTTCATCTATGGCCTCCCATCTATATGATAAACATTTTACTGTAAGTTATTATTGTTTTCTAAAAAAACGATAATAGCATTCTATAGCTTCAAAGTATTTTTCCAGTGATACATATTCATTTGGCTTATGTGCCTCACTGCTTTCACCCGGACCAAACAGAACAGTCGGCAGATTGTACTGCATTAAAAAGATAGATGCATCACTGAAAAAGCTTGTACCGGTGAGAACAGGAGGATTACCGCGTACCGTCCGAACCGATTCCGAAAGCTCTTTGACAAGCATATCATCCATAGAAATTTCAACAGCTTTTCGGTTTGTAAGCACTGTGAATTCCAGCTTTGCACCTGAATAACGCTGCTCAATGTGTTTAATCAGCCGGTTAACTGAAATTAAAAGCTGCTCATGCTTAATCAGCGGAACGGTTCGAATATCCAATGTCATAGTGCATGCATCAGGAACCATATTTACCTTGCCCCCACCTTGTATCTTTGTAAGTGTACACGTAGGATTTGAGAGATAAGGATGAATTTTCTCGCAAACCAGCGATTTAAGCTCTGAAAACAACTTTAAGGCTATCTCGCAGGCATTGATACCTTCCAAGGGATATGCCCCATGAGAAGTTTTTCCGTGAATGGTAAATTCCAGCCACAGTGTTCCTTTAGATGCAACAGAAATTTCATTGCCGGTAGGCTCTCCGATTATAACCCGCCCTACCCTGTCAAGTAGTCCGCTTTTTATCACAGCTTGTGCCCCGAGCCCTGATGTTTCCTCATCACCTGTACCTATGAAAATAATATCATTTTGGGGTGTAAAGCCTTCCAGCGCAAGCTGTTTAAAAGCATACAACATGGCGCAAAGACCGCTTTTCATATCACTTGAGCCTCTTCCATACAACCTGCCGTCTTTAATTGTGGAAAAATTCGGGGGAAAATCCCAGCCACTCCTGTTTCCAAAAGGCACAGTATCCAAATGTCCATTAATAAGCAAGGATTTTTCATTTTTGTATCCTTTCAGAATAGCAATGACATTTGCTCTACCCTCTGAAAACTCTGCAACTTCAACAGAGCAGCCGGTATCCTTTAAATAATCGGCGATAAACTCTGCCAATATGGTTTCCTCTCCATCAGGATTGACTGTTATGATATTGATTGCTTCACACAACAGCTCTAATGCTTCATCTTTTTGAAATTGTGCAAGAAACGCAGGCATCCTTTATCGCCTCCTCTATCACTATTTTACTTTGTCAGATAATCCAGAATTCCTTTCCAAAGCTCATCGTAAAACCCCCAATTGACAAACTCCGGAGGACCCCAGTGCGGTGCACAATCTGAGGTGAATACAGCTGATTTCCCTTTTCCAAATTCACCCACTGCAATAAAAGGATCTCCATCTATGGTAACAAGAACATTACCCTCTGGAATTGCCTTTGTACGGTTGTATCCAAGAAAATGCGGCCATTCTTCGGGCAAGCCTTTAATAGCCTCATGCTGTTTGATTATAACGGGAGCAACCCCCTCGGGGTGTTCAGCCCTGTCATCAAATTCAAGGCATTGTACCGGCAAAACATCTCTTATTGGTGTTTCACCATATCTGGATTTTGCATCAATTCCTGTAAAGGACATATAGCCGCCTACCATTAAAAATGAACCGCCTCTATTAACATAGTCTTTAATCAACTGGCATCGGTTTGGTGTTTTTACGCTCCCGGCGAAGGTTTGAGGAGCAAGCAGCAGAGTGTTGGAACCGATATCCGATAGGATAACACATGAATATTTGCTGATTTCATCCATTGTAAAAGGAAATTTCTTTGGAGCAAGGTGGTTGGGTATATAATCTACCTCATAACCTGCTTTTTCAATAGCAGCACGTATAAATTCCACGCCTTCTTCATATACCGATGTATAAAAGCTGTCAAAGCCTTTTACATGAGTCGTATAACTCATCCATGACTCACCGGCAATCAATACTTTCTTAGCCATTTGTTTCTCCTCCTATTAACTATTTGCACCAGTCCAGAATCAACTGTGCGTATATTAAAATTGCATCCAGATATTGCTGCATGTCTATGTACTCATCTGCGGTGTGGCATTGTGCCGGTGAACCGGGACCATATTGCAGGGTAGGACACCCTGCAATATTCTTCCATACTCGTGAATCGCAACCTGAAGCAGAACCTGCTATATGAACTTCTTCCTCCATTGCAGAACTGTAAGCTCTTTGAAATGACTTGACAAACGAATGCTCAAGCTCCATTTCAAATGCCCCGCCTGCCTGATAAATAGAAATCTTTGGCTTATGGTCCTTCAGCCACTCATCACCCTCACAACAGCGGTAAATTGCACCTGTATATGCTTTTACAACCTCATCGTGGTCCATCTGCTTAGGAAGGTAGTGCACACAGGTTTTGAAACAGCAATAATCCGCAACTGTAGAGCCTGCCGTACCTCCCTCAATTACTCCTACATTGGATGTGGGCGAAGGCAGCAGTTTATGCTTGTAGTTCATCAGCCACTTGTGTTCAAGCTCATCAATGGCTGCCATCAGCTTGACAGCTTTTTCTATTGCACTGACCCCCAGCCACTTGAAGCCCGAATGCACTGCTTTTCCTTCTATCTCAACTTTAAAAAAGATAAACCCCATATGTGCTGCAATCAGTTCATAGTCTGTAGGCTCACACACTACCACAGCATCGGCTTTTTGCCCGTTTATTGCAGCTGCAATAGAGCCATTGCCGCCACCCTCTTCATCTACAACTGACGTAATTACAACCTTACCGGGAAGCGGAATACCAGAATCCTTCAACAGTTGAACCGCCATTGCAGCTGCCATTAAACCGCTTTTCATATCGCATACGCCAAGTCCGTACATCTTGCCGTCTTTTATTGTCGGCTCATGGGGAGGTGTATTCCATAAGGACAATTCTCCTTCCGGCATTGTATCAACATGTCCGTTAAACATTATTGACTTTTTGCTTTCTCCTTCAAAGGCAGCATAAACGTTGTATCTGCCGTCATAGTTATGTCCGGGATTTCCCTCCTTGTATTCTGCAAGGCTTTTCTGAATTGCCCGCTCAGTCATCTGGTCTTTAATAACCGAGGAAGCACCCATTTCGTGGAACATATGAATAAGGTAATCCTGGCCCTTTCTCTCCAGACCGCCGTCAATACCATGCCCCAGGTCGTGGGTATCGATAGCAACGAGGTCTGAAAGCCGATTGATATATTTGTCTTTGTTCTGTTCAAGGGCTTGTTTCAGCTTTTCTATCATGTCCACCCCATCCTTTCACAAGAGTAATATTAGTTGTAAAGTCTTATGCATTCCTCAACTATATTCCAGAACTTTTCCTGGTCCAATTTAAAAGATACCAGTGAATTTGGCTCCTTGTGCATAGTGTTGAAGTAGTCACACAAAGTACGCCCATAACATTTTTCACTTCTGATCTCAACTTCGGTGTACATAGGTTTTGTCTCGATACAAGTAGGATCTATAAGATAGGCAATACAGGTAGGATCGTGCAAAGGTCCGCCCGCCCAACCGAATACAGCTTTTTGCGTCTTACCGAAGAATCTCATTAGATCCGCGAACAGATGTGCTGCTTTATTATCAATATTCTCCACCCTATCAACGATTTCCGGATAGCACAAAGCCTGTCTGGTAAGGTCAAGCCCCATCATTACAACAGGCCTGCCTGAGGTAAACACAACATACGCAGCTTCTGCGTCGGCCAGAATATTAAACTCCGCTGCCGGAGTAGCATTCCCAAGCTGATAGGCACCGCCCATCAATACGATTTGTTGAATTTTCTCTACAATCCTAGGCTCTCTGCGCATTGCCACAGCAACGTTTGTCAGTGGACCTGTAGGTACCAGTGTAATATCTCCTTCGGAGGCCATCAATGCTTCAATGATAAAATCCACACCATGTCTGGGGTCAAGCTTTTTTGTCAATGGCTCGAATACTGGACCGTCAAGGCCGGTTTCTCCGTGGATATCATCCGCAATAACCTGCTTTTCCCGCACCATTGGGACACTCATACCAGCACATACAGGCACATCAATGCCCAAGTGCTGACAGACATTCAGCGCATTTCTTGCGGTTTTCTCCAGAGTCTGGTTGCCTGCTACGACAGTAATGCCCAAAAGCTCCAGGCTCGGGTGCTTTGCAGCCATCATAATTGCTACTGCATCGTCATGTCCGGGATCACAATCAAGAATAATCCTTCTTTTATCCATACTAATCTCCTTTAATAATGTTTTATAGTTGCTCTGTCAAGAGAGAGCTTTTTATCTTAGCCTCCCTTACAGATTTACGCCACAAAGAAACTGTAAGTACAAAAATTGTTATTATATAAGGCATCATCAGAACAAACTGTGATGGCCAGCCATATGCCTGAAGCCTTCCTCCAATCGAATCGGTAAGGCCGAACAGCAGACAGCCGATCCATGCAAGCATCGGATTGGCACTGCCAAAGAACATTGCTGCAACACCCATAAAGCCTCTCCCGTTAGTCATATTCTCGGTAAACATCTGTGAATAGCCGATGGACA
>LOES01000196.1 GCA_001515955.1 Clostridia bacterium BRH_c25
ATATGGATAACTCTGAAGAAGCGGATGAATATATCGTCTATCATTGTGTAGTTAATCCACCCCTTAAGGACAAGGCTCTTCAGGAAGCTTACGGTGTTGTGTCTCCGATGGAGATCGTCGCCAAGATATTCGAGCCCGGGGAAATCTCCGCCGTATCCAAGGAATGCCTTGTGTTGGCCGGCTATATAGACAGTGTAAAGGTTGTAGATGACATAAAAAACTAATCGACAGTAATGGAGAATTGTATATGCTCCATTACTACCTTCAAAAGGGAATAGCACCGGAACAGATATTAAGCAGAAGTTATACAGCAAAGCTTTTCTACTATGCCAGTATGAGAAAAGCTTTGGAAGAGGAGAGCCGGGCGGTTGACGGCATAGGGCAATAGGTTTGAGTAAGGGCTGTGAAGAAGCTTATAGCAAAGTGACTTTTTGTGTCATCCTGAGTTTACGAAGGATCTTAGACCCTTAAGGAATACCGGGTGATAAATTTAAGGGAGCTGGATCCTTCTGATATCAGGGTAGTATTCCTGTTACTCCTATTGCCTATCCTATCCAGCTTCTAACCTAAATATGACTACATCGCATTTTTATAGGAGGTGATGGAATGTCGGCAGTGAGTGAAGTGAAAATAACAGTCAGCATAAGGGATAATGTGTCCGCCGGGTTTAAGGCGGTTCAGAAAGAGCAAGTACGCATAAAAAAAGAAATCCAGGATACAAAAGATGTGCTGAAGGACACTTTCGGGAAGAAATGGAACATAAAACTGCAATCCATTGAATTGATGAGGTATTTACGGGAGTTAGCAGAAGAGATTGCACTGCTGAGGAAGCAGCTGGCAAGGATGCTGCAGGGAATTGGGAAGGAGAAGCCAATTTCAAGCAAACCTATAATCGTGAAGAGTGCAGTAGAGAAACAGGCAGCAGAGATACCTATAGTTGAAAAGCTTGCGGCAGAAAAAGATGCTTCAGTATATAAGTCTTTAGGAAAAGAAGGAAACAAATATGATGTTAAAGCTCCAAGTGCAGAATCATTAGGCAGCAAATTAGTAGGAGATGCATCCAATAAGTTAGTAAATAAAGGAGTAGGTGTGTTAATTGATGAAACGCTTAAGTTTATTGGCAAGTCAATTGGCATAGGAGGTAAAACAGGACCTCTGCTATTAGCAACAGCAGCAACTAAAGAGCTAAAGTTTATTATGGATGATCTGACTGAATTGGAAATGGCTGGAGTTGCAGCGGAACAGCAGGATAACTATATGGAGCGCACTATTACAATAAGCAATCCCAGCAGAGGTATTGATGAAGTAAAAAAGCTGCGGGATGAATACATGGAGCTCTTACGAACAAATTCTGAGGAAGCTGGATTTAAAACAATTGAAGTTCTTGAGGCAGGAGATACAGCTGTAAAGATGACAGGTGGGGACATAAACAAGGCAATAGAGCTCGTCAGAGTAGCAGAGGACATGACTGCATCAAATCCGGGCAGTACACTTGCAGAGTCAATAGGGGCTTTAGCTGCAGCTAAAATTGGAGATATTGAAGGATTAAAGAGCTTTAGAGCACAAGTATCTTCTGAAGAGTTAGACAATATTGGTTTTGAAGGCATTGTACAGCAAAGGCTTAAACCTCAATTTGCTGGGGGCGTTGAAACGCATAGGAATTCAGACGCGGGGGTTAAAGCGGCTGAGGAAGCATATCAAGAAAACAGCAAACAAAGATCCGGTAGAGTAATGCTTGAAAATAAACGAAAGAAAGAGACAAGAAAAATTGACGAAATGAGGCGTGCTCAAGAATATAGAAAAATGGATCTTTACGAGAAAGTTAAGCAGTTCAGAGATATTGACGGACAACATAAAAGACTTCCCAGGAAAGAGACCACGGCTGTGCAATCAAAAAATCGAACAGCCATGTATGGAAACCAGATATACAGTCTCCCAACGTTAACATCTGCTGGCATAGACCAACCCGATAATCGTAACATAGATGGCCAAGAGCAACAAAGTGGTATAATAGCGACTTCTGCAAAGTCTCAGGCAGACTCCCAGAACACCAAACCCAACGTGCAAAATCAGGCATTCACCATAAACATCAACGGAGTTAACAAATCAACAAACGAAATCATGAATGAAATGATGCCCAAGCTTAGGCTGGCACTTGCGAATGCATAGGGAGGGGTTGTAATGAAATTTTTATTCTACAGCAACGATGGGAAGGAAAGCATCCGGCTGCCGGTCAATCCCCCTGCTTTCCATGTTAGCGACGGAAGCAGCGTTACCACAATAGAAACTATCGGGCTTGGGGAGATTAGCATGATCGGCAAGGGAAAGCTCATCGAAATTACCCTGGAGTCGTATTTTCCGGCAGAGACCGGGGGGTACCTTCATTTTCTGAAGGATACTGAAATGATTGATATCCCTGATGCCAAAACCCCTTATGAGTACATCAGCATTTTGAAGCGCTGGAAGGCACTCGAGAAATCCATAAGGCTGATCATAACAGATACCCCGGTAAATATACCAGTGGGGATTGAGAATCTGACTTATGGTGAAGAGGGAGGCTCCAGGGATGTCAAATATGAGCTGCAGCTCAGGGAATACAGATCCTATGAGTTGAAGCCGACACCTGAGGGGCAAAAAGTGATAGCAGCTTCTAAGGATGAAAAGCAAAGCAGGAAGGATCAAATTGCACCCGGAGGCATCTATGTGGTCAAAGCAGGGGATTGTCTCTGGAAGATAGCGAAGAAAGTATACGGCGACGGCAGCAGGTATAAGGAAATCATGACCGGGAACAAGCTGAAATCCGACCTGATCCTGGTGGGGCAGAGGTTGAAGGTATGAGCAAGCTTACGGTTTTACACTTGAGGGACGGTATGAAAACAGATATTACCGAAATAGTGAGCCAGGTTGCCTGGCAAGGTTCTGGGGACCAGCTGTCCAGGAGACTTGATATAACAACAGTCAACAGTCTCAGCATATCTCCCGGTGACTGGCTGGTTTTGCAGGATGAGGCCGGGGAGCTTTTCCGGGGTATTGTATTTACAACCTTCAGGACTACTGAGGATACCATAACGCCTTATGCCTTTGACCCCCTCATATACCTGGACAAAAGCAAGGATGACTATAAATTTGAAAGAACAACAGATAAAAAGGTCATAGAGACACTGTGCAGCCGCTTCAACATACCCGTAGGCAGCATAGAAGGCAGTAAAACAATCAAAAAGCTGCTTTTGCGGGAAAAGGGACTGGCAGAGATCATAAAGGAGCTGGATACCGAATATAATCTTTTTCTCAGGGAAGGGAAGCTGTACCGGGAGAAAAAGGGGAAGCAGGTATTGCAGTGGGTGTTGGACGGAAACTTGATTATAAAAGCGACTGCGAAGGAAAGCATCGAAGAAATGAAAAACTCCGTCAAGGTCATCGAAGGGGGCAAGATTACAGTAATAAAGGACGATACGCTCATAAAAAAATATGGCCTGTTGCAGGAGGTTATTGAGGCAGAGCCTGGACAGGGCGTAACAACTGCGAAGGATATGCTGAAGGAGCTTGGACGGGTTTTCAAGGAAATGGACATTGAATGTATCGGCTTCAATGAATGTATAACCGGCACTTATGTTGAGATTGAGGAAAAGAAGACCGGTTTAACAGGCCTCTTTGAGATTACGTCGGATACCCATAACTATGAAGGAGCAGTCCATAGGATGACATTAACATTAAAGGAGGTTTCGTAGATGGCAGATGGAATAACGGAGCTGGCAATGCTGTTCAAGGAGCGGGAAAATAAATCACCAATATCCTTTGTAATGGGTACGGTAAAGAGTGCTGTACCGATGGTGATAGCACCGGAGGGAATAAATTTCAGCCTGGGTACCGATGATTTGATTATTCCTGAAAGACTTACGGAATGGGATGAAGAGGTAAGAATAAACGGGCAGGTCGTGATAATACATCATGAGGGACTGAAGCCGTATGAAAGGGTTGCCCTGCTTCCTTCAGCAGACGGGCAAAAGTATTTTGTCATAGACAGGGTGGTGGTATGATGTTGCCTGAATTAACTTACAATTCATCGGAAACCAATGAGACCCAAACAGTCGGGAAGTCGTTTCTTTTCGACTTCGATACCGGAGAATTTGTTCTGCGTGACGGTAAGTTTATAAAAATAGAAGGGGCAGCGGCAATAAAACAATGGGTGCATTCAACGCTTCAGACAGAAAAGTATAAGTACCTGATTTATCAGAACCACGGCATTGAGCTTGAAAGTCTCGTAGAGAGGCAACTGCCCTATAAGCTTTTTACCAGCGAAGCAGAGCGCGCTATCAGGGAAGCCTTGGAGATTCACGATAATATCAAGTCTGTGACGGATTTCGGTTTTGAAAGGCTGCAAAGCAGCTTGAAGGTCACATTTACCGTTAATTTAACAGACGGTTTATCCTTTGGAGGTGATACGCTTGTATGAAAATCAAACTGCTGAAGAAATAAGGAAAAGAGTGCTTGACCGGGTCAGCAGCGACTACGATAAAAGGGAAGGCGGCGTGATATATGACTGTATCGAGCCTTCCGTACTGGAGCTGGAGCAGGTGTATATAGCCCTGGACAGTACCATTGAAAAAATGGATATTGAAGTCCTGAGCGGAGACGAATTGGCACAAAGAATATATCAAAGGACAGGAATGACCCGGAAGCCTGCAACCTATGCAGCCAAACAGCTTGAAGCGACGGGAACCGGAAGCATAAACGAAGGAGACCTGTTCCAGACCGGGTCAGGAATTCAGTTCAAAGCGATGGAAAATGTATTAATAAACGGAAGCGGTACGGTCCGTATTCAGGCTGCAGTTGCAGGAGCAGAGGGAAATGTACCGGCAAATACCATAAAGTATATGCCTGTTTCCATCCCGGGAATAGATTCCGTTACCAATCAGGAGCCAACGGAGGGAGGTTATGATGCGGAATCCGATGAGGACCTGCTGCAGAGGTACTATGAGAGGATAAAGACACCTCCGACCAGCGGAAACAAGTCCCAGTACAAAATGTGGGCAAAGGAAGTGACTGGGGTGGGGGATGCCAGAGTAGTACCCCTCTGGAACGGTAACAACACGGTAAAGGTTGTGCTGATTGATGCCAACAAAGAGCCTGCCAATGCAGAAGTGGTTTCAAGCGTACAAAACTACATTGACCCTGAGGCTGCAGGAGAAGGTAAAGGAGCAGCGCCTGTAGGCGCTTATTGCACGGTGGTAAGTGCAGACGGCAAGACGATAAATGTAGCTTTTACGGCCTTGGATATAGATCCCGCATATACGGAAGAACAGAGGAAGGCTAATGTTGAAGCAAAGCTCGGAGAGTATTTCAGGTCTATTACCTTCCGGGAGGATATCACAGAAATAAGCTATGCACAGATTGGATACAGACTTCTGGATGCTACCGGAATCCGTGATTATTCGGATTTGACGATCAACGGCGGTACGGCAAATATACCCCTTGTAAACAACGAGGTGCCGGTGCTGGGGGTGGTGACCATTGCGTAAGGAAGAGATGTTAAGCTACCTGCCGCCCCATTGGAGAAAATCCAAAGTGTTTGAGGAAATAATGGGAGCAGAGGGCACTGAGTTTGACAATATCCTTGCAGATGTTGGAGATATTCAGGCTCAGCTGGATATTGACAAGGCAACCTGGGGCTTGGCGGTATATGAAAAGGAGCTGGGGCTGCAAACCGATGTCAGTAAGCCGTTGTCCGACAGACGGGCAGTTATCAAAAGCAAGATGAGAGGTACCGGCAAAACAGATGCTGCATTAATAAAGGCTGCAGCGGATGCATATACAAACGGGGATGTTGAGGTAACTTTCCCTGATGGCGTTATACGCATCAGATTTGCAAATGTACTGGGAGCGCCACCAAATATGGGAGATCTGACGAATACCATTGAAGAGCTTCGTCCTGCACACCTGCCCTTTGAGTTTGAATACCTCTATCTTATGTTATATCAGATACAGCAGCTTACGATCAATGAAATACAAGATAAGTGCTTAACGGATTTTTCACCGTTTAAGCCGGTAATATAGGAGGTGTAATAATGGCTGATTATACGACAAACTTGAATTTACTGAAGAAGGACCCAGATGATGATGGTAATGACTATTTTAACATTGAGACGATGCTCAATGACAACTGGGACAAAATCGATGCCGGGGTGGCTGCAAAAGAAACGCCGGCAGGTGCGCAAGCCAAGGTGGATAACCTGGCAGGAGCAGGGAGAACGACACAGACTGTAAAGGGCAATGCCGATGCTATTAATGCATTGAATCAGACAGTTACGGTGCATTCGGCAGAAGATGCGACAACAGCGGCAAAGGGGCATGTGCAGTTAGCAATCAATGCAGAAGTAACTACAGGAACCAATACGACAAAAGCTGTAACTCCATCTGGAGTAAAAGTTGAATTGGATAAGAAAATAAATCACAGCTTAGCTACTGCAGTGAATGACTTTTTGGTATCTTCAGGCGCCGGCGCATTTGTGAAGAAAACTCTTGCAGAAGTAAAGACAATATTGGGGTTGGGCTCTGCAGCGTATACAGCAAGTACAGCTTATG
>LOES01000197.1 GCA_001515955.1 Clostridia bacterium BRH_c25
GGATGGATTGCAGCACTTAATCTCACAGCACTTTCAATTAAAAGCAGCAGCAATATGAAAGAATATCTCGGCAATTTGAGCCACATGAATGAGTATGTGGTTGAATATATGTCAGAGGAAGTATTCAACTTACTGGAAGCTGATATAAAGGATTTTCTTGTAAAAACGTCAATACTGGATACGCTGAACGGCTCTTTATGCGATGAAGTAGCAGGCATAAGCAATTCAAAGGAAATAATCTGCTGCTTGGAGAAAAACAATGTCTTCATCAATGTTCTGGATGATGAAAAACTAAATTATAGATACCATAGTCTTTTTGCGGAATTTTTACGAAATAGGCTTATGAAGATAAGCACCGATAAGGTTGAGGAACTCTACCTGAATGCAAGCAGGTGGTATGAGAAAAGTAATATGATACAGGAGACGCTTGAATACTCAATAAGGTCAAATAATCACCGGAATACGGCAAGATTGATAGAAAAATTCGGAGAAATAATGATTATCAATAGGGATTTGGTAAGGTTAGCTGATATAATTGAAGTCTTACCGGGGTATTTGATTAGAAATAGTGCAAAGATATGCGCATTATATACCATGACGGTTGCCGGTAAAAATGCTTCTGGAAATAAGGGAGTTTATATCGGCGATTTATTTATTAGCTTTAATGAAAACGTTTTCAATGAATCTAGAGAAGAGCTGCTATTGATACGTACTATGTTAGCTTATGCAAATGAGGATTTTAAAACAGCTTTAGAATATGGTAATCAAATGCTTGAGAATTTGTCAGAGGAAGGTGGCTATAAGTGTCTATTTTATAAAATACTTATGCAAGTATATAGCGTAATAGGCGATTCGGAAAAGTGCAAACATTGTCTTGACTTGTATATTGATGCAGTTAGAAAGAAAAACTATTTTGATGAATTTTTTATTGACATATCATATATACATATTATGGTGCATATACAATGCGGCGTAGGAAAATACACACACGCCCTTCAATTGCTGATCAAGTTTCAAGAAAGATTGAATTCCTATAACATTCTCTTACCTGCTATGGCGAATTGCATTTACTTGGATTTGGGCTACCTGTACTATGAGTTTGGAGAATTGGAGCTTTCCCGCAGCAACGTAGATAAATGTATAGAAATCAGCAGCATAAAAATGGATTTTTTCAGGTTGATAAGTGCATATATTCTCATCGCAAGAATAAGCCAGAAACGAGGAGAGTATGATATTATGATAAAATTCATAAAAAAGGTTGATGATTTATGTGACAAGTATAATGCAAAGCTTATTATGAACAATTTAATTGCATATATAGTAAGAGCATTGCTGTCAGCCGGAGAGATGGAATATGCCGAATACCTGATTCGAAAATATGAGATAAAAGTACAGAACAGCTACGATGTTTTATATGAAGAGGTACATCTTGCGTTAGCGGATTTATATATAGTAAAAGGTGAGTTTTGTAAAGCTGAAGAGATTTTAGAAAAATTATATAAAGAGGTAATAGGAACCAAAAGAAATCTGAGCTATGTAAAAATAATGATCCTTAAATCACTGCTGTTAAAATGTAATGGAAACGAAACAGAGGCAGTGAAATATATGAAAGATGCAATAGAGAGAGCATCCGAGCAAAAATATATTAACACTTTCGCAGACTTTGGGGTACCGGTGGCCGAAATAATCTGCAAAGTTTTAACTCGAAAAGAAGAAACAGGTCTAGCTAATGGAAAAGATATTGATTATGCATCTTGCATACTATCTTATATTAAAGAGCCTGAGGATCAGCTAGGTAGTGCTGATCCAGAAATGTTGAGAAGTCTTACCAGAAGAGAGATGGAAGTGTTGAACTATATATTTTCCGGCTTTACAAACAAAGAAATTGCGGCAAAACTATTTGTAGCTGAATCTACAATAAAAAAGCATATTAATAATATTTATGGAAAGATTGGTGTAACAAATCGTGCACAGGTAATATGTTTTTATAGAAAATTTGCTAAGTACAAAACAATAAGAGCTTAAGAGCCGGGGAGTGAAAAATTCTTCATCCCCCGGCTTCGTTATTTTCTGAAGCAGGTGAAGAAAAATTCTCCCGTTATTTATAGTTTTTCACATGTGATGGAATGGTAAACTTTGATATCATTATACCGTTAACAGCAAAATGTGACAGAATATCATATATTTCGTACTAAAAATTTAATTGGGGGGTTAGCCTGGTGAATAGCCTAGGGAGTAGCTCAGTGAACAGATCAATGAGGCTTGTCTACGACATGCATGGAATTAACTTTCGTGATGACGGAATAATAGACTATGTTAGTGAAGGTCTTATAATTATGGACTTTTTTTGTCGAAATATTGCTTTACATTGTATTAGAGTATCAAATTATTCAACTACAATAGGCAAGCAGCTTGGACTTTCTGCAAGAGAAATCAATCTGCTCTGGTGTGCATCTGTTTTTCATGATATTGGAAAGTGCAATATACCTTTGGAGGTATTACTGAAACCAGCAAGGCTTACAAAAGAGGAATATGAGTTGGTTAAAACACACTCGCGTAAAGGATATGAGTTTATCAGAATGAATAAGCATATGGAAGAAGTATCGGATATTATATTACATCATCATGAAAGGTTTGACGGCAAGGGTTATCCAACAGGTAAGGAAGGACGGGATATTCCATTGCTATCCAGGATAATCGGTGTAGCTGATGCTTTTGACGCAATGACATCAGAAAGACCATATAGAATGGCACTTTCGTCAGACAGTGCACTAATTGAACTAAAAAAAGGAAAAGGGACACAATTTGATGGAGATATTATCGATTGCTTTATAGATTTAATAGAGGGCAACTGTCTCAAGCCTAAAGAGCTTAATATTGCTCTAGGTTTATATTAAAAGGATATGAATAAGAAAGGGGAGAGTTTACATATGTCAAATACACAGGTGGTTGTGTTTAAACTTAACAATGAATATTATGGCATAGACATACTAAAAGTAAGGGAAATAGGGCCTTACATTGAGTCGACCAAAATCCCGAATGCACCTGAGTTTATTGAAGGTATAATCAATTTCAGAGGTGATATCATACCAATTATAAACTTGAGGAAGGCATTTATATTAGAGGGTAGCAAAGATACTAAAGGTACAAGAATAATAATTGTAAATGAAGGGGAAAAGCAGCTGGGGATAATTGTAGACGAGGCTTCGGAGGTTCTATACATTAATAGTGAGAATATTGAATCTGCATCTGAGATTGTAGCGGGAAAGAAAAAGAGGTTAATTTCCGGCATAGGGAAGGAGCAGGATAGGATTATCATGCTGCTTGATTTGTCTGAATTGATAAATGATAACGGCGATATCACGGAAGCGGTATAAGAGAGGACAAATACCTGTAGAGAAATAATAAGGATAGAAGTTAGTTATTGTGAAATGGAAGAAGCAATATAAAACAAGCAGCAACTGTTAGGAGGAGGAATAAAACATGTTGTCAGAAAGAGAGAATAGCACAAGAATAAGTAAAGGAATAAGCATAAAGTTAAAGATATTTCTTATATGTCTTTTTATTGCTGTATCTCCACTTATTATATTGTTTATTAGCAGTTACAGTACAGCAAAAGAAAAATTGCTGGATGCCGGTGAAGAAAAATCAAAAGAGGTTATACAATATACAATGGGAATATTAACTTCTTATGATCAATTGGTAAAGGAAGGCAAAGTGAGTCTTGATGAGGCCCAAGAGATGGCAAAAACAACAATACTTGGCCCCATGCAAAGCGATGGAGTGAGAGACCTGTCGAAGTCCATTGTCGGTGCTACACCAGACGTTTATGTATATGCATTAAGCAAAAACGCTGATGCTTTGATGCATCCGAATTTAGAAGGAGTTAGCATTAAAGGTTATATAGCAGCCGACGGACAGGATTTGGGCTTGCTCCTTACTGATGAAACAAAATTTAATAAAGTAGTAGAGTATTTATTTGAAAATGAAATGACCGGAGAAACAGGCATAGCGTACGACTACAGAGAATATTTTGAGCCATGGGATTGGATTCTTGCCTATGGCTCCAGTGCAGATCTAATTTATGTCCAACCACTGAAAGGAATGATAAGAGCATATACGGTTGTGGGCACTATTACTATACTAATTGCATTATTAGCAGCTTATATTTTCACCTTAGGACTAACCAGTCCAATCAAAGATTTATCACGAATTATTGACAGATTATCCAAATATGATTTAACTTTTGATGAGAATAGTAGAGCATTAAAATATTTAAGAAGAGAAGATGAGATAGGAACCATTACCAGATCTCTTGCAACAATGCAGAATAATCTTATTACTCTAATAAAAGGAATTTCCAATACAGCTCAGCAAGTGGCATCCTCATCGGAAGAATTGACCGCCACCAGTCAGCAGTCAGCTACAGCGGCAGATGAAGTGGCCAGAACCATTGAAGAAATAGCAAGGGGAGCCGGCGATCAAGCCAGGAACACTGAAGAAGGTGCAGTTCACATTAATGAGCTAGGACAATTGATAGAAAAAGACCAGAAATGTATAGAGGATCTAAATAGTACTGCAAATGAAGTAAGTACGTTAAAGGATGAAGGATTGGAAGGCTTGAAGGAGCTTGTGGAAAAGACAAGCCTTAGTAATAATGCAGCCAAGGATGTTCTTGATATTATTATTAACACCAACGAGAGTGCAACAAAAATAGAAAATGCAAGTCAGATGATTAAAAGTATCGCAGAGCAGACAAATTTACTGGCGCTTAATGCAGCAATTGAAGCAGCCCGGGCAGGAGAATCGGGTAGAGGCTTTGCGGTTGTTGCCGATGAGATCCGGAGGCTTTCAGAGCAATCTAATTCATTTACAGAAGAAATTTCTGATATAATTCAAGAATTAACAGGCAAAACACGATATGCGGTACAAATTATGCAAGAAGCTAGTAAGGTAGTAGTTTCTCAAGCAAAAAGTGTAGAAGAGAGCAGTGAAAAATTTGAAGGAATTGCTGCTGCTATTGAAAAGATGAAGAAGGTCATAGCAGATGTTAATCAATCAGGACATGAAATGGAAATAAAGAAAAACCAGATTATTAGTATAATAGAAAACCTTTCAGCTTTATCGGAAGAAAACGCAGCAGGAACACAGGAGGCATCAGCCTCAATAGAAGAACAAACTTCGTCTGTTGAGGAAATAGCAAATGCCAGTGAATCCCTGGCTAAACTGGCGGAAGAAATGCAGGGGAGCATTAGCAAGTTTATGTATTAAAAACAAGTGTTTCAACTGTAATAGAAGAAGCCTTTATTACTTAATGTGAATGAATACTGACTTATACGAAGCGGTACTCTATATTAAACGAAGGGAAAATTTTAATGAAAAAAGATAGATCAAAAAGTGTTGGGATTTTTTTAAAACTAATTGCTTTTTCTCTAATTCTCGCTATATTGCCATCAGGGATAATTAGTATGATCTCACTCAATAAGTTCAAGCATGAAACTGAAGACCAAGAAGTACTGACTATGAAGATCAGCGTAGAGGACAAGCTTTCTCAGTTGAAGCAGACTGTTAATGACTCTATGCAGTTAAACAAGAATATTGCTTCTGCAACTAGCATAATCGAACTGTCAAGCATAATAAGCGGTAATGGGCAGGTGTCATATACTAAAGAGGAGATTGACATAAGAAAAAAAGAAGTTGCCAAATACTTAGAGAACATTTTCACAGAAAGCAATGGCTTCTATGAAAACATTTTCCTTGGTGATGCAAACGGATTTATTGTAGTTGATGGAAAAGACGGTGCGTCAATTGGGGTCGACTTAAATGGAATGGATTTTTTTGAAGGTGTCAAAGCGACCGGAAAACAGTTTCTAGGTGATACGATGCAATCTCCTGTTACTAATAGACCTGTAATTGTCATTGCATGTCCTATATATGACAGCAATGAGAAACTGATGGGTGTACTTGCATCCTCGATGGAGTTTAACGAGCTGACTAAACCGATTATTCAAAAAAATGATAATGTTGAATTCGGTTATGGAATCGTCAGTAGTAATGGTATGGTTATCTCTCACCAAAACAAAGATTATATATACACGGTGGATTTCACTAAGGAGAATCCTAGCATGAATGCACTGTTTGAAAAGATGAAGCAGATGAATTCAGGAATGGGATTTTATGAGTTTAAGGGTATAAAAAAAGTCATGGCCTATACTCACTTTGAAGAGAAGGGCTGGTATATATTCACAGCATACACGGTTGCAGATTATATGAAACCGGTAAATAGTATTAGGACCTTCATTTATATACTTCTGCTAATAACAGTAATAGTTACCGTAATCTCTGCTTTTTTATTTGCGAAGTCTATTTCCAAGCCATTGCAGTATTTATCAAATATATCCAGTGAAGTAGCAAAAGGAAACTTAACAGTGACGCTTAAGACTATGAGTTCTCAAGATGAAATTGGGCAGTTGTCTGGGCATTTTAACACTATGATTAATAATCTGAAGGATATCATTACAAATGTCGTAACTGAAAGTACTAAGACACAGAACATATCAGTTGATACGGGAAGAGAGTTTTCAGAATTGCAGCAGTCAATAGAAAATATCACATCCACTTCAGAGGAGATCTCGGCCGGTATGGAGGAATCAGCGGCTTCAACCGAGGAAATAACAGCATCGGCGGAAGGCATCTCATCCGCGGTAGAAGAGGTATCTAAGAAAGCTCTAGATGGGGCCAATATGGCAATAGAGATGCAATCCCGGGCCGCTGTATTAAAAGAAAATGCAATTATAGCCAAGGCTAACACTCAAAACCTGTTAAATCTCACAAAATCAAAGTTGGAATTAGCAGTTGAACAGTCTAAAGTTGTAAACGAAATTGAAACTTTAACCAGCGATATTATGGCAATTGCAAGTCAAACTAATATGCTGGCACTTAACGCAGCTATAGAAGCAGCAAGAGCGGGTGAACAGGGAAGGGGCTTTGCTGTTGTAGCTGATGAAGTAAAGGGTTTGGCTGAACAATCATCTGCTACTGCATCAAATATTAAAGAAATAATTCAAAAGGTAACAAAATCGGTAGATAATTTAGTTGACAGTTCTAATGGTCTTTTGAATTTTGTAGACAGTGATGTTACAAGTGATTATGAAACCTTGGTAAAGACCGGAGAACAATATGATCAGGATGCTCAAATGTTAGCAAGTATAATGCAGGATTTTAGCGCAACTTCTCAAGAATTGACCGCTTCTGTTGCACAAGTAGCCAAAGCGATAGATGAGATAGCCGCCTCTGTTAATGAAGGTTCATTAGGAATTAACGAAATAAGTGGAAACATACTGAAAATAGTAGAAAAAGCTGATAAGGTAGATATACTGGCAAAGCAAAATAATGAAAGTGCCAACCATCTCAGTACAATCGTTAAGAGGTTCAATGTTTAACCTAAACATAGGGGCTATTAAGCTGTTTATATGTATATGCCTGTAGATTACCTTATAAGAGTAGTGTGATTTACATGAAAGGATGATTTGAGTGAAAGATGAAATTCAATCAGTAATATTCAAGCTTGGAGAAGAAGAGTGCGGGATAGATATTCATATAACAGTATGGAACTAAGGTTATTTGATTTTTGAAGCAGATAAGGGTGAATTAAATTCGCCCTTGCTTTTTAAACTATAAGGAGGTAAAAGAAAATGAGACTGCAAACAAAAATAACATTACCAATAATTCTTGTTCTGACAATAGCCTTTTTCACGCTAGCGGGGGTAGCTTACTATTACTGCTCGGCACTTCTAAATAACAATATGGCTGAAATAACCGGAGGAAAGCGGGAAGAGGCTGTGTCATCGCTGATACTACAGCAGGAAAATTTGTCAGAGCTTAAGAAAGAACTGAATAGCAACTACATTGATAAAGCAAAAATGCTTTCATTGATGATTGAGCAAAGGCCAGAAATACTGAATTCTTTGGATGTGCTGAAAAGGACGGCAACAGTATTAGGCGTGGAAGAGATTCATATATGTGATGAAAACGGTATCATTGTATCAGGTAACATACCTGAGTTTTTTGGCTTTGATTTTAAATCAACAGAGCAAACAAAACCCTTCATGGAAGCTGTAACTAATAAGGATTTTGCATTAGCTCAGGAGCCCTCCGAGAGAGGTGTTGACAAAGCCCTGTTCCAGTATGTAGGTGTATCAAGGCAGGATAGACCCGGTATTGTGCAGGTCGGTGTAAAACCAGAAAGGCTTCAGAAAGCATTAAAAGCAGCAGACATTAAAAATGTCGCTAAAAATATGCTGTTTGGTGAGGATGGCTATGTTTTCATAATCGATAAGAATACAAATACAACGATATCTCATAAGGATGAAAGTATGATTGGTGATGATGCGACTCAATTACCGTTTTACAAAGAAATGTTAGATAAAGAAAATTCCGGATTTGATTATGTTTCAAGTGGTGTAAAGAAATATATGAGCTATGAGACAGTAGATAATTATATAATTGCGGCAACCATACCTGTTAGCGAGTATACCGGTGGACTCAGTTCATTGTTGAGAAATGTGGCAATTATTTCGATTATGGCACTATTGCTGTGTATATTAATGATATTCAAGAGCTTAAGAAATAATGTAACAAAAGAAATCAACATAATTCTCGAGGCACTGGAGTCAATTGGAGAAGGTAATCTCAATATCAGCTTAAAAGCAGAATCAAGCAGAGAGTTCCGGCAATTGAGCAGTGGAATAAGTGAAATGGCTGATAATTTGAAACAGATGATTATAAACATTACTTCAATAACAGACAAACTAAAGAATGCAGCATATATTGTGTCTGAATCATCAAGAAATTCTAATAAAGGTGCTGAAGAAATTGCTAATGTCGTAAATGATCTTGCAAAAGGGGCAAATGAGCAAGCGGAAAGCGTGGCAAATGGTGCTGAATCGGCAAAAGATGCTTTAGTGAGATTTGAAGCTATAGCAAAGAATATCAAGTATACTGTGGACAGCACCGCTGCAGTTAATAAGTTCGTTGGGGCAGGAATCAGCACAATAAGTATTCAAAATGAAAAAATGAGAAGAAATGCAGAAAGCTCACAAATGGTTGATACTGCAGTAGATGATTTGACAGACAAAGCAAAGGAAATAGGAGAAATAACTAATGTTATTGCAGAGATTGCAAATCAAACAAATATGCTTGCGTTGAATGCTGCTATAGAGGCTGCAAGAGCCGGTGAAACAGGTAGAGGATTTGCCGTAGTAGCTGAAGAAGTAAGAAAACTTGCAGAAGATTCAACTGCAGCTGTCAATCAAATATCAAATATAATTAGTGAAATTCAGGATAGGATCGAGAATGTAAAGGAACAGGTAAATGTATCTTTAGGGGTGGTAAAGGAACAACAGGCAGCTGTTAACGAGACAGAAGAAGTATTTGGTAATATTTCCGTATCTACTAAGGAAGTAGAAAACCAGGTGAATGAGGTTTCACAATCAGCAGATATGATAATAAATAGTATTGTAGAAATAGTAAGTGTTATGGAAAGTGCTGCGGCAGTTTCAGAGCAGAGTGCCGCTTCCACGGAAGAAATAACTGCAACTACTGAAGAACAGCACGCAATAGTGGAAGAACTGAGTCGGACATCAGAAAACCTGACTGAAATGGTTAAAGAGCTTAAAAAATATTCTGATGCTTTTAAAATATAACGCACAATCAATACAACTAAAGGAAGATGGTGTCTGTGGGAGCTTCACAGCTGATACTCCCGAGTATATTGAAAGAATCATCAGTCCTAAATGTAAATAATTTTGTGGGTGAGATAATTTGTATTTATTTGGTTAACTGGGGGGATAAATATGTTCGACTATTCTCTTTATTATGTGTGCTTAGTGCTATCATGTATTATTACAGCTTTACTAGGTTTAATTGCATTGCAGCGAAGTGTGAATAGAGGAGCTGTTGCTTTTGCGTGTTTAATGTTTGGAGCTGCATTATTTTCCTTTTGCTATATTTTTAAGGCATCAAGCTTATCAATATATAAAGCATACTTCTGGCTAAAGGCTGTCTATATTGGAATTGCTTCTATACCGGTATTTTGGTATATTATGATTTACCAGTATACTGGAGAAAAAAGTGAATTATCAAATAAAGTAATTGAGAGACTTTTCATAATACCTTTAATTACATTATTCTTATTGTTTTCTAATACTTATCATGATTTATATTATTCCAATCTTATGCTTACACGCCCCGGGCTTATCAGTATGATTCATTTCGAGAAAGGGCCATGGTATTGGGTTCATTTAGTTTATTCTTATACATTGTTTATAAGTGGTTATGTTCGTTTGTTAAAGGAATGGTGGTATTCTGACAAAATCTATCGGAGTCGCTTGGGCATTTTTTTAGCAGGTGCTGTTGCACCATGGTTTGCCAATATACTGTATCATATGCGAAGAACCCCACAGGGTATTGATTTCAGTCCGGCGTCATACGCAATAGCCGGGTTGATTTTTGCATGGGGAATATACAGGTATGGTGTTTTCGAGTTAATTCCGATAGCTCGGGATAATGTCTTTGAAGCGATGAGGGATGGAGTAATTGTATTTGATTTGCGAAATCGTGTAGTTGATTTTAATTTGGAAGCTAAAAACATTATGAAAGATATTACTGATCTCGAAATCGGGCTAACGTTCAATAAGGAACTTGAAGGTTATTTCGACATTTCAAGTACAACGATGCCTGGACTATGTGAACAACGTGAAGTAAAAATTACAGTAAAGAATGAAATGATTTACTATAGCTGTATTTTATCTCAGATAATGAATAAAAAGAAAGATGTAGTCGGAAAAACGCTGATAATGAGAAATATTACGGATCAAATAAAGTTAAGAGAACGCTTAAGGACTCTTGCGACTTTAGACGGACTTACTAACATTTTTAACCGGAGGTATTTCCTCGAATTAGGCCGTATAGAGTTGGAAGAATATGAAAGCAAAGAACAGCCTTCAGCTATAGTCTTGTTTGATATTGATTTATTTAAGAAGATTAATGATACATTTGGGCATGAAGCAGGAGATAATGTTCTTTGTACAGTCGCCAAGGTCTTTGCAAATTACTTGCGCAGTACGGATATTTTTGCCCGATATGGTGGAGAAGAATTTGTATGCCTGCTGCTGAACACAAACTCTGAGACGGCAATGCAAATAGCAGAACGTATTAGAATTAATCTAAACTATTCACCGTTAGATTTTCAAGGTAATTCATTAAGAGTAACTGCAAGCTTTGGTGTTGCAGGGACAGATTTGGTTGGTAAAACCAATTTGGAGGAATTATTAAAGATGGCAGATAAAGCTTTATATGATGCAAAAGGAAGAGGTAGAAATTGCACATGTCTTTTTGCAAGGGGCCTTAATAAGATATCCCAATGGCAGTAATAGAAATTATGTTGTTAGCATGAGAATAGATTGAAAGTAGGCATTATTGATATAATATGGAGCTAAAAGCGGTATCAGAATATGTGAATTTTCGGAATATTTTATATTGACGTTCATAAATAAGTTTTGTTATTATTGTTGTAATAAAACAAATTACGACAAAATATAACATTTTTTTCGTTTTGAGGGGGTTATTATATTAGATAGATCAGTAGAAAGATTAATGGGACTCACTAGGAATTAATTGAATGGCCAGACGAACTGACATATTAGAAGCTTAGTATAACAAGTGAAATAAAACTGAAAGCGAGGGTTATTTATGAAGTCGATAAAGAGCAAATTGGTTTTAAGCATGTCAATAAGTATATTGGTAGTACTAGGCATTATTGTAGGTATTGTCGGGATTACAGTGCGCAGCAATACATTAAATCAAGCGTACAGCTCGGTTGAATTACAAGCGAAGTATTCATCTAAAAAAGTACAGCAAAAATTAGAGTTTGCTATGAATATCTCACGAGCACTCGCTCATAGCTTTGAAGGTTTAAAACAAGTTGGAAGCACCAGCAGAGATGATATGAACATGATATTGAAAAATGTCTTGTCTCAAAACCCTGATTTCCTCGGAATATGGACTATATGGGAGCCGGACGCATTAGATGGAGAGGATAGCTTATATAAGGATACAGAGGGTAGTGACGGTACAGGCAGATTTATACCTTATTGGTATTGGTCCGGAGGAAATATATATAACCTGCCCTGTGAAGCATATGAGGTGCCTGGAGACGGGGACTATTACCTTCTTGCAAGAAACTCCGGAATGGAAACAATCCTCGACCCGTTTGAATATGAGATAGAAGGAAAAAAAATATTAATGACATCCATTGTAGCTCCTATTATTGATAATAATAAGGTCTTGGGTGTAGTAGGCATTGATATATCGTTGGAAGCATTACAGTCAATCAGTGATGAAATAAAAATAATGGAAACCGGTTATGGTACAATTATCTCTAACTCTGGAATATATGTTACACATCCGGTTAAGGAACTGGTAGGAACAAATATGTTTGATACGGAAATTGAGCAAAAAGAAGAAATTCTAAAGGCGGTAAAGGATGGAATAATAAATACCACCTTTCAACAGGATGATACAATAGGAAAGCAAGTATATTCAGTCTTGGCTCCAATTGAAATAGGGAAATCAAAAACTCCTTGGGCAGTAGCAACAGTAGTTTCAATTGATGAAGTCACTGAGGCAGTAAATGAATTAATATTATTAATAACGGGTGCAGGGCTTATTGGTGTTCTGGTTTTGCTCATTATTATCTGGTATATTGCCGGAATGATAGTAAATCCCATAAAGGTGCTATCCCAGCTTATTGATAGAATGGCAAAATATGATTTATCTATTGAGGAGAACTCAGCGACTGCAAAATATATAAAAAGGAAAGATGAAATAGGACTGATTACAAATGCATTAGCAACAATGCAGAACAATCTTATTACGCTGATAAAAGGAATTTCCAATACATCCCAGCAAGTGGCATCCTCATCGGAAGAGCTAACTGCCACC
Organism: Clostridia bacterium BRH_c25; assembly: GCA_001515955.1. The sequence continues at coordinate 13,003 of LOES01000197.1, forward strand.
AGTCAGCAGTCTGCTACGGCTGCAGATGAAGTAGCCAGAACCATTGAAGAAATAGCAAGGGGAGCCGGTGACCAAGCAAGGAACACTGAAGAGGGAGCAGTACATATTAATGAATTAGGTCAATTGATAGAAAAAGATCAGAAATATATAGAAGAGCTTAATAGTACTGCCAATAAGGTAAGTACATTAAAGGATGAAGGGTTAGAGGGCTTGAAGGAGCTTGTGGAAAAGACAAATGCAAATAATAAAGCATCGAAGGAAATACAGGATATTATTATTAATACCAATGAGAGTGCAACAAAAATAGAAAATGCAAGTCAGATGATTAAAAGTATTGCAGAGCAAACAAATTTGTTAGCCCTTAATGCAGCAATTGAAGCAGCCAGGGCAGGAGAAACGGGAAGAGGCTTTGCTGTTGTCGCCGATGAGATTCGAAGACTCTCAGAGCAGTCTAACGAGTTTACAGGTGAAATATCAGAGGTAATTCAAGAATTAACCGGTAAGACACGACATGCTGTGGAGACAATGGAGGAAGTTGGTAAATTGGTTGTCTCACAAACAAAAAGTGTAGAAGAAAGCAATGAGAAATTTGAAGGGATTGCTGCTGCTATAGAAAAAATGAAGCTGGTGATAGCTGATATTAACCAATCAGGACATGAAATGGAAGCTAAAAAGGGCCAGATAATCGGTATAATAGAAAACCTTTCAGCCATATCGGAAGAAAACGCAGCCGGAACACAGGAGGCATCGGCCTCAATAGAAGAACAGACTTCATCTATTGAGGAAATAGCAAATGCCAGTGAAGCTTTGGCAAAGCTGGCGGAAGAAATGCAGGATAGTATTAATAAGTTCAAATATTAGAAGCACAGCCGGGATAATCCATAGCAGCAAATATAAATACTACAGTATTAATAGCTGTAGTATTTATATTTTTGCCTTTATCTATAGATTATTGGAATATTTCCAAGCTTATGATATAGGATATAGTATGATATTACAATCACAGGGAGTATTATTGCAGGGAGGGGTAAGGATGGTTAAGATATCAGAGCTGAAACAGAGGGAAGTAATAAACATAAATGACGGCAGAAGGCTTGGAATTGTATACGACGTGGAAATCGACATGGAAAAGGGGCGGATTGATGCAATAGTAATACCGGGGACAGGAAGGGTACTGGGACTGTTCAGCAAGGAGAGCGATATAGTGGTCAGCTGGGAGAGCATCAAGAAAATTGGCACAGATGTAATACTCATTGAAGGCGGGGGGTATTAAAAAATGCGACAATGTCGCATTTTTAAGTCGCGAGTCACTAGTCTCCAGTCGCTAGATTTTGCAATACCTTCGAAGCCTGAGCTCAAACCTAGCGACTAGTGACTAATGACCAGTGACTTAAAATGTACTTCTAGTACATTTTTGTCTTTTTTACGACAATAGGAGAAAGGAAAAGAATAGCAGAGATAATATATATTATTTCATTATTTTGGTATAATCAGAAGAGTGATTTTACTATATCATGTATATTATAATACAATAGAGCACAATATATTGATGCAAAAATAGGAATGGAGACTCATACAAATAGTAATATAAACTCTGTTATTACGACATATTTTTCCATATACTTAGAGAGGAGGGATGACTATTGAAGTGTCCTTATTGTGGCTATAGTGAAAGCAAAGTAGTAGACTCAAGACCTACTGTTGAGGAAGCAGCGATAAGAAGAAGGCGTGAGTGTGAAAAATGTACAAAGAGGTTTACTACCTATGAAAAAATTGAAGAAATGCCTCTTATAATTGTCAAGAAGGGCGGCAGAAGGGAAGTCTATCAGAGAAGCAAAATGATGAACGGGCTTCTAAGGGCATGTGAAAAGCGGCCTGTTTCAATCTCTCAGATTGAAGCGATAGCAGATGAAATTGAAAAAGAGCTGTACAATTCCTTGGAGAAGGAAATAGACAGTAAAAAAATAGGAGAGTTGGTAATGCAAAGGCTCAAAAAAATTGATGATGTTGCATATGTGCGGTTTGCTTCAGTTTATAGGCAGTTTAAGGACATCAATACTTTTTTGGAAGAGCTAAACAAGCTAAAAAACGAAAGATAGGGGGAAGCTGAATGTTCACAAAGATTCGCAAAAGAGATGGTAGAGTAGTAGATTTTACAAAAGAGAAAATTACAAGTGCAATATTCAAGGCAGCGCGGCAGGTAGGGGGAGAAGACTACGAAACCGCAGAAAATCTTACGGAAAGAGTGATTTCCTATCTTTTTAAGCACATCAAGGATGAGATTCCGGATGTGGAAACAGTCCAGGATGCAGTGGAAAAGGTTTTAATTGAGACAGGCCACGCAAAGACTGCAAAAACATACATATTGTATAGATCCAAGAGAACCAGGATAAGAGAGACAAAAAGTGAGTTAATGGATGTTGTTAAGGATATATTGGTGGAAACAAGCAGGGAGAATGCTAATGTCGGGAATT
>LOES01000198.1 GCA_001515955.1 Clostridia bacterium BRH_c25
TGCGGTTTCTGGTCTGTAGTGCTCAAGTAATCCACTGATGAACGCCTTGCGTTCTGGAGTAAGCTTTCTTTGTCTTGCCATAAAAATATCCTCCTGAATTAATATTTATCTTAACATTAATCCAAGAGGATTCTCCACCGGTTTACACAAAATATTTTACACTACTTTGCGAGCCGTATTTAATGTAGTGTACAGCTCTTGTTCTGTAATAATTCCCGCTTTGGTAACTTACATTAGTCCCATCCGTTACGCTTTTAGCGTTATATTTCGTAAAAGACCAGCTTTGCACATCAATCCACTGTGAACCATCCCATTTTTGAAGATGTAGAGTAAGGCTTACTTGATCTGACAAATAATTAGATACTGTTGAACCTTCAAGATATAAATTGGTTCCTGTGTTGTCTATAGAACAGTAATAGTTATAGAAAAGGCCACTTTGAATAGATTCAGTAGTATTTGTATCTATACTGCTACCATGTTTGGGATTGGTGGACTCGATACCTTTCGTCGGTTTTGGCGGCTGATTTGCCTCTACGCTTGCAAAGGTCACTACTTGAAGGGATAAGACTATCAATAGAGTAAAAACAACTATTTTGAAGAGTTTTTGCATTCTAATTTCCCCTTTCGTTTATAAAATAATTTTCCCATTATTGAAGACGAAATAGATATCAAAAATGTTACACTTTTTTCCAAAATAAATATTAGAATATTTTCCAACAATCTGTAACAAAACTTACCTCTGTATCGTCTTTAATTATAACAAGGAAGAATTTTACTCTCTTGACAAACAAAAGGAGGTGGACGGGCTATGTTATGTATTAGATCGCCTGATAAATTATTATAGAATGACCTCAAGCTAAGACTCTTGCGAAATAATCGTTAGCTTGAGGTCTAATTCCCCTAAACAAACAGAGGATAAGTATATTTTATACCTCTTAGGGTGGTTTGTGAAGAAAGAAAATGAAATGGAAGAAAGTTTGATAAGTATAAGTCTCGAACTTAAATTACGAGGAGGATTAACATGAAAAAAATTACCTGTTTAGTCCTAACATTTTTATTACTTTTGTCTTTTAGCACAGTTGTGTTTGCAGACACAATAAGTACAACTAATTCTAAAGTTTTTCGAGGTTGGAATACTGATTGGGGCTATTGGAGTTGGGAAATTAGCAGTGGTTATTACGGTGAACTGGTTACATATCCAACCAGCAAAACAATCAGCGAACACGATGTATTAGCGTATATTCAATATCCTAACTATGAAGTTGGTCTAGGTGATTATTTTATGACTGCTCTTACTATTAAAGCGGACTCTACAACCCTTAGAACGTATTACGACCTAGATTCTATAAACCGTGATTATATACTGCCATCACCAATACATTTATATATATATGGTGGAATTGAAGAAGGTACTGGTATGTCAATTTCTAAAGAAGGAAATGTAACTGTAAGCTTGGCTTTCCAAGACGAAGATTTTGCTGCTATAGGAAGCTGGTCAAATACACTGTCAAAGAACTTTTAGGAGGTAAGTTATGATGCAGAAAAATAAAGTTATTCTCTTTATCCTAGCTTTAAGTATTGTTTTATCATTATTTGGTGTTAGTGCTTTAAGAGGTAATAATGTTGTTGATATAAATGACGTACTGAAGGCTGCTAATACTATCAAAGAAAATCAACTAGAACAAGATGACAAAACAGAAATAGCTACTGCAAATGGGATTAGCCTTTATAGGGGAGAAATTGAACTCAAGAAAAAACTTTCAATGATAGTGTTTAAACTTGATGAAAAAGATGCTTATAAGGACGTAGTTAAGAATCTTGCAATAAACAAAGTTCTATACAAAATGGCTGAAGAGAAGGGGCTAGCTCTTACGATGGAGGAAGCTCTTGAAGCTTCATTGCTACAAAGAGATATGGTTCAGCGAGATGAAGAAGCGCTAGAAGAAACGAATAAATATATCAAGGCACTTGGATTAACAGAAAATCAATATTGGACAGAATATCATGTTATTCAGGCTCAGCAATATCTATCAATACAGAGATTAAAAGAGAGTATTGCAAATGAGGCTATTGAGCAGGGAAAACTTCCTGAAGTTAAAATTCATACAAAAGAAACATCTAAACTGTATAAAGATTATATAAATAAAGAAATTAAAGAAATTGAAGATGATATTGATTTAGAGTTTATAGATGAACAATACGAGGAGAAATTTAACAATTAAGATTTGATTACTAATTGGTTTTAAGGAAAGCAACATGCAATTACTACAAAATTTGAAGGTTTTGGGTGCCAGGTGTAGAGGTTATTAGGTTACCAGAGTCAATAAGCTAATAACCTTTGAACCTGTAATCAATCTCATAAGGTTCATATCCTATTGGAATAACGATGATTATCCATATTATGACTTGTTATTGCATAATGATTGTTGTGATTTTGTATCGCAATGTCTGCACGCAGGTGGCATTCCAACGGATACAAAGTGGAAATTCCGCAATCCTGATTGGGCATATATCCCTGACTTTAAAGAATATATGGATGAAATGGGATATTGGACTCCAGCAACTGTTTCAACATGTTTGTCCGGCGGTGTGATATTTACTTCTAGTGACCATGTTGTAATGTGTGTTAGAAATGACTCGGTCACTAAATACTATACTGGTCATACAAATGATAGAGTATACGCACCCTATACAAACCCCTCCGGCTGGGTTTATTACAAACTGTGGTAAGATAAGTATATATTGTGTATCAATAACAAGAAGAAGCTTACTTGCTTCTTCTTGTTATTGAAAACAAATTAAAAGGAGAAAACATGCTATGAAAAAAATGTTTATTATGGTTGTTGTCGTATTGATGTTCGTCACTGGATGTACCAAGACAAATAGCCAGCTTACCAGTAATGCTGACAATCAATTAGGCAGTAGCGGAACAATACCATTTCTTACTTATTATCAAGATCAGAGCGGAAAAATAGATGCGAAGCTTAGCATGTGGAACATAGATCAAGGAACTGTTACTTTTTCAGATGATCTGGTGTATTCAGCAAAAAAGACTCCTGAAGATGACCGCGTAGAGCCGATTACGTGGGATGGGAACAAGAAGCTGCTATTGCATAAAACATCAGCACCGGAAGGTTTATATAAAGCGGAATCAAAGGTGATAGAAAAATATACAATGGATTCAATCTACGGAAGAGATATTACGGCAGTAAAAAATTTGACTGCAGATGGCAAAACATCTGATTACGATCTTTTTTTGAATTGTCCAGATGGTGTAGTTAAAAAGAAAATTAAGGCTCAATATCAAAACATTGACGGCAAGAAGAAAAATATTATGGGCGAAGGTGATGTACCCTGCAATATTGATTTTGACAGGAACACGGGTGAAATAAGGTTGATATTCCATTATTACGAAGAAGGACATAGCTTCCTTTATATTGGTAAATGCAACATTGCAGATACGAATAACATACATTGGGAAAGAATCGTATTGCCAGACGCAATCGAAACAGGTGGAGGGTATATTCCTACTCCATATAATACCGTTCTAATTGGCTCAACATACTATATTGAGGGTGGCCCCAGTTTGGTAGAAGCTGATATAGATACCGGAAAATCTATGGTAGATGATAGTTTAATCAACACATGCAAAAGTATAGTTCAAGAAGGGAGATTTGTCCCGGATTTTCAAAAAGGCGTTATTCCTGTCGGAGTATATAATGATATACTAATATTGAGGATTGAAGTATCGGGGGACACAAATCTTGAACACTTAATGTGTGCGGTTGAGCGCGGTGAATTTAAAGGTGCAATTCATGTAAAGCAAGATGAGGTATGGGAGATCATTAATTCAGAAAAGGAAGTAGTCAGCAAAATTGATAATAGGAATAAGAAATTGTATAAGGAATTTGACATTGACTTTATAGCGTTTCCAATTTTGAGCAAGAGACGGTAGAGGTTTGGATCAATAAATGACAACTATACAAGAGTCATATATATACCATAAGTTGCACCTCCATCATGCACATATTGGAGAAGATAATAGGATGATGAAGATAAAAAAAGCTATTTGCCTTATATCATGTTTGACTATATTTATTCTGAATATGTCAGGATGTAAAAATTCATCACAAGAAGAAGTAATAAAAGATTCATCACAGATAGTCATTTCATATACACTTAACAGTTATATTGTTATATTAACTGACCAAGAAGAAATAAAGCAGCTTGAAGATTTGTTCAATGAAGCAGAATTTGAAAAGTCTGATACATCTATGCTGCCACAATATTTATCTATTACTTTTTATGGGGAAAAAGGCACAACCAAGTTTGAAATTGATGATAAAGATGTCATAAAACTAAATGATGGCAGTTATGTGAAGTCTAAGCAAATAAGCTTTAGCAAGTTGTATTCTATATTTAGAGATTATTCTATTAAAAAGAAATAACATAAATATGGACTATGGCATTGATTAACATTAATGCATAGTCCCTTTGATTTTTAAATCATGGATGTTGGTAATGCGTATACCGGAACACCCGGACGACGATTCCGGAAACATCCGGAATACTCATTATGGGAAAAATTGCTGATTGGGGGGTGTAGGTATATGTACAAAATATACTTTATTACCTTGATTCTTCTTGTTACATTAGCTTTTACATCAAGTTGTGCACAAAGCGTTGAAAATATCAGTGGAACTGGCATGGCTTCAGAAGGTACTGCTGAAAAAAATTCAGATGTAAGAAATCAATGGTTGGATATTTATAATTCAATAAACGATAAGAAAATTAATGATGAAGAAAAAATAAAAGAAATAGTAGAGCTATATTACAAAATACAATATGAAGAATCAATAACACTTGAGTTTATAGATACCAGCTTTATGGTTGCAAAAAACGCTGTGATGAAAGACGAAGAAATACTTAGAGCCTGTCACTTGCAAAGGCTGCGGAATATGGGCGAACATTATTTAGTGTTAGTGCTTTAAGAGGTAAGAATGTTGTTGATATAGATGACATATTAAAGGCTGCTGATACAATAAAAGAAAACCAGCTAGAACAAGATGACAAAACAGAAATAGCTACTGCAAATGGGATTAGCCTTTATAGGGGAGAAATTGAACTTAAGAAAAATCTTTCAATGATAGTATTTAAACTTGATGAAAAAGATGCTTATAAGGATGTAATTAAGAATCTTGCAAGAAATAAAGTTCTATACAAAATGGCTGAAGAAAAGGGGTTAACTCTTACGATGGAGGAAGCTCTTGAAGCTTCGTTGCGAGAAAAAGATATGGTTCAGAAAGATGAAAAAGCACTAGAAAACATGAACAACTATATCAATGCACTTGGATTAACAGAAGATCAATACTGGACAGAATATCATGTTATTGAAACTCAACAGTATCTTTCAATAGAGAAATTAAAAGAAAGTATCGCAAATGAAGCTATTGAGCAGGGAATACTTCCAAAAGTTAAAACTCATACAAAAGAAACATCTGAACAGTATAAAGATTATCTTAATGAAAGAATAAAAGAAATAGAAGATAATATTGTTATTGAATTTAAAGATGAACAATACAAGGAAAGATTTAAGGAAAGGGTAATGCAATTTTTTAATTGCATTATACAAGGTGATGTGATGAAAAAGAGAATATCAATTTCTGGTCTCTTGGTTATATTAGCTTTATTAGGATATCTTGTATTTGGCTTTATGGGAAATAATGATAGGAATGCATCCCCGGAGCAAGTCATTAGCAACTATTTTGAAAGTAGAAATTCGAAAGATATAACAAAGGCTGAACAGTATCTTATTAAAGGAAATCAGAATAAAATCAATTGGAATATTGAGAATCAAGAGTATATTAAAATTATTGATATAGAAGATGCTGAAAATTCAGCTTTTAAAAAAGGTTACTTGGAAAATGGTGGTGGCAAGTATCTAAAGCCTGCTGAAGCAAAGTGCTTTTTGGTTGAATATGAAGTACAGTATAAAAATCAAAAAGTAGAGCCATTGGAGAGCGGGAAACATAGAGCATATTATGTCTTAATTAAAGAAAATGCTAATTCTCCTTGGAAGATTGCTGACTGGGGACTTTAGGTATATGTACAAGATATACTTTTACATAAAATAAGCATTAAAGAATCAAAAGCTTACTCCTCAGCAATATTTGGAACTGCTTAAAAAAGGAGAAAATAGTGAGCAATACCGTGTTGCCCGTTCTGATATAACCTCGAAACCTTGCGCCAGATATTTATTGCCCATTGCCGAAGATATATATTATAATTTATTTGAACAATCGTTTTGGTTGGAATAAAATAGGCATGGTGATGAGTTATGAGTTACAGACAGCTTATGAACGATATTAAGAACAACAGTATCAAATCGGTATACCTTATATACGGGAACGAGACATACCTTATAGACAAGGGCTGGGAGGCGCTGAAAAGTGCAGTGGTGACCTCCTTTCCCGAGCTTAACTATACTCAGCTGGATGGGGATAAGCTTGAGGTCTCAGAGCTTGCAGCAGCCTGTGAAACCTTTCCCTTCGGCTCTGACAAAAGGCTGGTGGCCGTCAGGAATCCGGGTATTTTGAAAAGTAAGGGCGAGGGGGAGGAAGCATCGGTGGACCGTAATGATGCAAAGCCCTTTATTGATGTAATGGAAAACATTAACGATACCACATGTCTCCTTCTTGTTTCCTATGGAAGTATCGACAAAAGAAAAAAGCTTGTGGCCGAACTGAAAAAGCACGGAGCGGTATATGAGTTCGACAGGATAGACAGGGATGAGCTTGCCCAATGGATAAAAAAGGGATTGGGAAAGAACGGAAAAACCATCGGCTCCAAAGAGCTTGATTACTTTATAAACAGTATTGGTTATATAGACAAAAATGGAAACAAGACCATGTACGATGTGGAAAACGAAATAAAAAAGCTGACAGGCTTTATGGGCAGCTCAGCTGAGGTCCGGATGGAGCATATTGAGGCTGTTGTCCCGCGTAATATCGAGCATGATATATTCAAGCTTATTAACGCCTGCGCAGAAAAGAACGTTGACCGAAGCCTCAGGCTGTATGGAGATATGCTCCTGGAAGGGGAGAACAGCTTTGGTATACTTGCTCTGCTTTCAAAGCAGATAAAGAATATGCTTACAGTTTCCGAACTGCATGGCAAAGGATATGATGGCAGAAGCATAACAGAAAAGCTTAAGATCCATGAATATACAGTAAAGCTTTGCATTAAGTACAGTTCTTCAATAAAAAGGCAGGTTCTGCATTCCGCTTTTAGAAAGTGCCTTGATACGGAGTTCAGCATTAAGTCCGGCAGGATGGGGGAGCGATTGGCTATGGAAATGCTGCTGGTATCTTTATTTGAGTAAGTAAAAAAACAAAAAAGTAAAAAAGCTTCCATTGAAGCATCTTAAAATTAAGGAAGCTTTTTTGATATTCGCTTACGGGGCATGACAAATTAATGTAGAATATATGCCCCTGCTCATAAGAAAAAACCCTGAGTAATCAGGGTTTGATTCTGCAATCAAGTAATTATGCTATAGCCTTTATCTTTTTTGATAATCTGGATTTCTTCCTTGCTGCTGTATTCTTATGGAGAGTACCTTTAGCTACTGCTTTGTCTATTTGACTAGCCACTTTCTGGTACATTTCCTTAGCTTCATTAGTATCTCCGGCTTTTATGGAATCTTCGAACCTTCTTATTGAAGTTTTCAAGGAGGAAACAATTATTTTATTTCTTCTTGTCTTGAATTTAGTCACCTTTATTCTTTTTAAAGCTGATTTGATATTTGCCAAAACCTTCACCTCCTTCAAAATTCAATTGACAAAAGGTATTCTATCATATTAACCAAAAAAATGCAAGCTTGTATTTGATGTAATTCCTATTTAAGTTTACCCATTTTTTAACTTATATATAAACAAAAATTCAATCTGCATAAAAACAATAGGTAAGGTGCAAACTTTCAATAATTAAGGATGAAAAGCAACTATATTGAACGCACTTAGGATATTACATCGGGTATAGTGCGAATTCAATAACAATCAAGGAAACATTTCGCGAAATTTGAATTAAGAATGTAAAATGTTTTTCGCGAAATATATATCAGGTTTAATACATTCTGTAGATTTTTGGAGGGAATACCATGGCTGGAATAAGAACTGACTTAGCTATTGAAGCAAGGGAGTTTTACAACAAACAGGAGAATAAAGGAGATATACCGGGGGTTGAAGTGAATGTCGACAAGCAGGAGGATGTCACAGTCACAAGGGTTAAGGTTATTGAAGATGTTGGAGCCAGAATAATCGGAAAGCCTAAGGGCAACTACATCACTATAGAGGTGCCTAAGCTCAGGGAGAATGATAAAGACCTCCATGATGAGATAGGAAGAATACTCGCAAAAGAAGTAGCAGGCATAGTGAGCTTGAATGACCAATCGGTGATACTGGTTGTGGGTCTGGGAAATTGGAATGTCACCCCTGACGCACTGGGGCCGAGGGTAGTGGAGCATTTGCTGGTTACACGGCATATCAAGGAATATGTGCCTGATCAAATTGACGAGGGAGTAAGGTCGGTCTGCGCTGTTGCTCCCGGGGTGCTTGGAATTACAGGAATAGAGACCAGTGAGATAATAAAGGGGATTGTAGACAGAGTAAAACCCGACCTGGTAATAGCTATTGATGCTCTGGCATCAAGGAAAATGGAAAGGATAAGCACTACCATTCAGCTTGCGGATACAGGAATAAACCCGGGATCGGGGGTAGGCAACAACAGGAAGGAGCTGAGCAGGGAGAGCATGGGTGTGCCTGTAATAGCGGTAGGAGTTCCTACTGTTGTTGATGCAGCTACGATGGCCAGTGATACTATAGATATGGTGGTTGATTCCCTTATCAATGAGTCTCCCAAGGATGGAGAATTTTACAATATGCTTAAAGAAATGGACAGAACAGAGAAATATAAGCTTATAAATGAGGTAATATCCCCGTACGTGGGCAATCTTATGGTCACTCCAAAGGAAATTGACAGGCTTATTGATGATATAGCAATTGTAATAGCCAACGGGCTCAATCTGGCACTGCATCCAAGCATAGGCCAGGATGATATAGACAGGTATATTAATTAGATGCTAGATACGAGATACGAGATGCGAGGGCTCTGGCAGGGCTTCGAAGAATTTGCTGAGCCGCGTGCAACCAGACCCAATAGAAGTACCGGAACCCATTGCCTATTGCCTCTTGCCATTATGAATAAAACTCGAGAGTTCAAACTCTCGAGTTTTATTCATATATACAGCCGGTATAGCATATAAGTGTATACAGGCAAACTAATTTGTTCCGTGACCATATTTTCAAGGTACGGAAGAAAAGAGGTGGATTGGTTGAACAAGAAGTGGTTGTTTGCTTTTTTTGTGGTACTGACAGTCGTTGTGGTATTTCTTTTTTTTAAATGGCTATATACACCTGATACTTATACAAGTGCAGATGGAAGCTATATGGAGCCGACTGACAGCTATTCAACCGATGCCGTCGAAGTATTTAATTATGACATTGAAAAAAGGTTCAGGCTGGAAGAGTACTCGAATAATCTCTCCATACAGCTGCTGAACACAGTAATAACCAGTGCCAAGGTAAGCTATGAGATGGACTATGGCTATCCGATGCCAGGGCTTATAGCCTCAGGCACAAGCAGTATGACCGGAGGGCTTCATACGGATTTCAGCAATCCCATCACTTATTTGAATATTGCCTTTACAGCATTCAGCCAATATGACCCTTCTACTTTTGCATTTGTGGGAGCCATTGGTAGTCAGCCTGGTGGAAACGGATCCAACTATAATGTTACTGATTTTGAAGATGCACCTGAAGGAGCGATTTATTTCAGTGAGGAGGATGAATATAGAGCAGAAGGTATGGTGCCTGCACAGCAGTCTATAGCACCTGTGGGGGTCCAAGCATCACAGGCTTATGAGGCATCGGTCGGAATCCCCGGGAAAATAGCAATAGACAATAAGTCTCCCCAGATACTTATTTATCATTCTCATTCAACGGAGAGTTACATGCCTAATACTGCAAGCAACTATCATACCCTGAATGAGAAGTACAATGTAATAGCTGTAGGGAATACATTGACCAAAGAGCTTCAGGACAAATACAATTATAAGGTTCTTCATAACAAGACCCAGCATGATAAGGAGTCCTACGCATACTCTTATGCAAATTCTCTTGAAACTATTAAGAACAGTATTACAAAATATAAATCATTAAAGGTAATATTGGATATACATAGAGATGCTTTTGATGCCAAGACGGAAGCGGTCAGGATAGCTAAAAAAACTGAATATACAGCTTCGGTAAACGGGAAATCAGCTGCAAGAATCATGCTCGTGATAGCAAAAGGAAACCCGAACTATGCAGAGCTGGAGAAATTTGCAGTATATATAAAGAAAAAAATGGATAAACTATACCCTGGATTGTTCTTGAAAGTTGTTGTAATGGAGAGGGGCAAGTACAATCAGTATTTCAGTAATCACTCTATGTTGGTAGAGGTGGGGTGTATGCTTAATACCATTGAAGAAGCCCAATACTCCGCTGAGCTTTTGTCCAGAGTGCTGGGGGAAGTAATAAATGATCTTAAGGAATAGATAGACATGAACAATAGAGCTGATCATAAAAAACAGCAGAGTGAAAAATTCAGGAATAAGCTAAAGAAAGCCTTAGCCATATTTTTCTGTATTGCCCTGCTGGTTTTTTCAATAAACGTTACAGATATGTCAACCAGAAAGATGATAATGTGCAACGACGACAAGTATGCCATGGCAGTAGCTTTGCAGGAAGACAGCATGCTGAGACTTGATATTGCAGGTGAAAAGCTCATGTTGAATGTTGAGCCCCTTGTAAAAGCGGTTGATCATGTTGTTTCCAGCTCCAAAAGGTATTATGAAAGCTTTGTGAAAACAATCCGAACCAAACTGGGAAAGTAAATGGAATCTGAATATTTTATACTGCTGACTGGGAGTGTATTGCATTCATGCATTATACTCCTTATGTTTTAATAAATCTATTTAATGTTAAAAAGTTATATGCTATAATTTATAGGATTAAGTAATGATAGTATTAATTCATTATATATAGATTTTGTGACACAAAGGAGGAAAGTCATAAATGGAAAGCGACAGACAAAAACATATAAGGAATTTTTGCATAATAGCGCATATAGACCATGGCAAGTCAACCCTGGCCGACAGGCTTATTGAAAAGACCGGTGTCATTTCCATGAGGGATATGGAAGAGCAGGTGCTTGACAATATGGACCTTGAAAGAGAGAGAGGAATCACAATAAAGCTTCAATCCGTCAAGTTGATCTATAAAGCACAGGATGGACAGGAATATGTATTGAACCTTATTGACACTCCGGGACATGTGGATTTCACATATGAAGTGTCAAGAAGTCTCGCAGCCTGCGAGGGAGCTGTGCTTGTGGTTGATGCTACCCAGGGTATTGAGGCCCAGACCCTGGCTAATGTATATCTCGCTTTGGACAACAATCTGGAGCTGTATCCTGTGATAAACAAAATAGACCTCCCCAGCGCGGATCCGGAATTCGTAAAGAAGGAGATAGAGGATGTCATAGGCCTTGATGCCTCTAATGCTGCATTGGTTTCTGCCAAGGAAGGCCTGAATATTGAAGAGGTCCTTGAAGGAATAGTCAAATATATACCCCATCCAACAGGAGATGAGGAAGCTCCGCTTAAAGCATTGATTTTCGACTCCTTCTACGACAGCTATAGAGGAGTAATAGCATATATAAGAGTAATAGACGGGGTGCTGAAGCCGGGCATGAAGATGCGGATGATGCAAAACGGCAAGGAGTACGAGGTTGTTGAGGTAGGTACAATGAAGCCTCAAATGAATCCTGCGGGCATACTTATGGCCGGTGATGTAGGCTATGTGTCTGCAAGCATCAAGAATGTGAAGGATGTACATGTGGGTGATACCATTACAAATGCGGACAATCCATGTAAAGAAGCACTTCCAGGCTACCGGAAGGTTACCTCCATGGTATATTGCGGTATTTACCCTGCTGATGGTGCTGATTATGACAATCTGAGAGATGCACTGGAAAAGCTGCAGCTCAATGATGCGGCACTGCTCTATGAGCCGGAGACTTCGGTGGCACTGGGCTTTGGCTTCAGAAGCGGGTTCCTGGGACTTCTGCATATGGAGATAATTCAAGAGAGATTGGAGAGGGAATACAATCTGAATCTTGTAACTACTGCTCCAAGTGTAATATATCACATTACCAAGACCAACGGCGAAATGATAGAGGTATCTAATCCTACAAACCTGCCTCCTCTCCAGGAGATAGATTATATGGAGGAACCGATAGTAAAGGCAACAATAATGACTCCGACAGAGTATGTAGGAGCGATTATGGATCTTTGTCAAAACCGCAGAGGGACCTTCAAGGATATGCAGTACATGGAGGAGAAAAGGGCGATATTACATTATGAACTGCCTTTGAATGAGATAATATATGACTTCTTTGATGCATTAAAGTCCAGGACCAAGGGCTATGCTTCCTTTGACTACGAGTTGAAGGGCTATGAAAAATCAGAGCTTGTCAAGCTGGATATATTGCTTAACGGGAAGCTGGATATACTGCTTAACGGTGAAACTGTTGATGCTCTTTCCTTTATAGTTCACAAAGATAAAGCTTATGCCAGGGGAAGATCCATGGCTGAAAAGCTCAAGGAAGCGATTCCGAGGCAGATGTTTGAAATCCCGATACAGGCAGCCATCGGGGCGAAGATTATTGCCAGAGAGACAGTAAAGGCAATGCGCAAGGATGTACTAGCCAAGTGCTACGGCGGAGATATATCAAGAAAGAAGAAGCTTCTGGAGAAGCAGAAGGAAGGAAAGAAAAGAATGAGGCAGGTAGGAAGTGTGGAATTGCCTCAGGAGGCCTTTATGTCAGTATTGAAGCTTGATGATTAAAAGAGGGTGAGATAAATGAAGGAAATTGGATTGTATATCCATATACCCTTTTGCAGAAGCAAATGCTTGTATTGCGATTTCAATTCCTATGAACGCAGGGAAAAGGATGCGGAAGTATATGTTGCGGCACTTCTGCAGGAGCTGTCTGGATATCATGAAAAGTATAATTTCATATACAAAACAGTTTTTATCGGTGGGGGAACTCCCACCGTTATTAATTATTCTTTGATCGGCGTCCTGATGGAGAGCCTTGCACCATATATGAAAGCAGGAGCTGAGATCAGCATGGAATCCAATCCGGGTACTGTAACCTTTGAAAGTCTCAAGTACTATCGAAGCTTGGGTATAAACAGGCTCAGCATGGGTCTGCAGGCATGGCAGGAGGAACTGCTGAGAAGTCTTGGCAGGATTCACAGCCGGGAGGACTTTCTGCAGGCATATGATTGGGCGAGAAAAGCGGGCTTTGACAATATTAGTACAGACCTGATGTTTGCACTTCCAAAGCAGACTTTGGATATGTGGAAGGAGACTCTGGAGAAGGTCATAAGCTTGGGCGCGGATCACATTTCCTGCTACAGTCTCAAGCTGGAGGAAGGCACCAAGCTCTATGAGCTGAATAAGGAGGGCAAGGTGCAGCTGCCTGACGAGGACCTGGACAGGGAAATGTACAAGCTGGCTGTGGATATGCTGTTTTCTTATGGTTACAACCAATACGAGATCTCCAATTTTGCCTGGAGTGGCGCAGAATGCAGACATAACCTCATATACTGGAGAAATGAGGAATACCTCGGAGTTGGGGCAGGAAGCCATTCCAAGCTCGATGGCAAAAGGTTCTGGAACCATAGGGATATAGACCGGTATATCAGTCTTGCAGGGCAGGGAGAGCTGCCTGTTTCCGGGCTGGAGGAATTGTCAGGAGATGAGGATATGTGGGAAACAATATTCCTGGCACTGAGACTTAATGAAGGTCTGGATATCCCGGGTTTTGAAAGAAAGTACGGAGTCAACTTCCGGACAAGATATGGAAATGCTCTGAACAAGCTTACGGCGCATGGCCTTGTTCTAATGGAGGCTGATAGTCTGAAGCTTACTGATATAGGAAGAGATTTATCTAACTCTGTCTTTATTGAATTCCTATAATATTAGGATTTTTTTCGTAAAAACTATTGACAAAAATATTTACCAATGATATTTTAAAGACAGAATTAGCACTCGATACGATAGAGTGCTAACAAGGGTGGTGGTATGGATGGACCTGGGAAATAGGAAAAGACTTATTTTGCAAGCTATAATAGAAGATTATATAAACACTGCAGAGCCAGTCGGCTCAAGGACAATATCCAAGAAGTACCTGACCGGAACGAGCCCTGCAACTATAAGAAATGAGATGGCTGACCTTGAGGAGATGGGATTTATAGAACAGCCCCATACTTCATCAGGAAGAGTTCCCT
This sequence comes from Clostridia bacterium BRH_c25, assembly GCA_001515955.1. Next base: position 14,456 of record LOES01000198.1, read on the forward strand.
CAGACAAAGGCTACAGACTTTACGTAGATACGATTATGAGACAGAATACCGTTAATGATGCTCAGAGGGAATTGATAAAAAAGGAGTTCCTTGACACCCTGGGGGAGATTGACCGATTGGTGAAGCATACATCGAGGCTGCTTTCCCAAATGACTCAATACACATCCATAGCTATGGCTCCTCAGCTCCGGAGAACCAGTATCAAACAGATACAACTGATCAAAATAGATAACGCTACGATACTGGCAGTAATCATAACAAATGCCGGGATAGTAAAGAACAGCGTTCTTAGATTGACGCAGGATGTACAGCCGGATGCCCTTACAAGGATAACCAATATGCTCAATGACAAGCTTGCGGATTTGGGCATAGAGGATATTGAAAGCTTTGACCTTGAATATATGCGGAATAACTCCTTTGGGCACGGGGAAATTATTGAACAGATAGTTCCCGAGTTGATTCAGACGTTATTCTACTCCGACACTGCTGAAGTATATCATGATGGAGTGTCCAACATATTAAACCTGCCGGAATACAGTGATATAAACAAGGCAAGAAACTTCCTCAATACAATGGAAGAAAGAGACCTGTTGTTCAGTGTACTGAATGATGTAACAGGCGATGTAAATGTGAGCATAGGCAGTGAGAACAAGCTTGAACAGTTCAGGAGCTGCAGCCTTATAACTGCAACCTACAAGATAAATGGCAAGATTATTGGCTCTGTTGGGATAATCGGTCCCACCAGAATGGAATATTCCAAAGCCATTTCAATTGTTGAATGCATGACGAACAATCTCAGTGATATGTTGACAAAGATCCTTAAGAGATAAATATTACAAGTTAAAAGGTGGTCAGATTAATGAAGCATAAGAAGCATACTTCAGAGGAAGCAGAACAGGTTAAGGAAATGAATGCAAAAGCTTCCGGGGAAATCTCCGATACAATGGAGGCGGCAGGAGAGCAAGACATTGGGGAGACCTCAGCCGGTCAGACCTCGGAGAGCCTTGACAAAGAAGTTGAAGAGCTTAGGAAACAGTCTGAGGAGAACTACAACAGACTTCTCAGAATGCAGGCGGATTTTGACAACTATAAAAAGAGGGTGGCAAAGGAAAGAGAAGATATGTATTATAACGCCCTTGAAACCATAGTTCAGCAGCTGCTGCCCGTAGTAGACAACATGGAGAGAGCAGCAGATGCATTCAGAAATGATCAATTGGATGAGAAATACATCAGCGGGGTAGAAATGGTCTGCAGTCAGCTTATTGACGTTCTTGACAAGAATGGAGTCAAGGAAATTGAAGCCTTGGATATGGATTTTGATCCAAACATGCACCATGCAGTAATGCAGACACCTGGGGAGGACGAGGACGAAAACAAAATAAAGGAAGTATTTCAGAAGGGATACATTCTTGGAAACAAGGTAATCAGACCTACACTTGTAAAGGTGTCGGTAAAGCAATAATTGACTAAATATTAAGGGAGGAAAATTATAAATGGCAAAAGTAATAGGTATTGACTTGGGAACTACCAACTCTTGTGTTGCTGTTATGGAAGGCGGAGAGCCTATAGTAATTCCTAATGCCGAAGGTGGAAGAACAACACCCTCGGTTGTGGGATTTTCCAAAACAGGAGAGAGGCTTGTAGGCCAGGTTGCAAAAAGACAGGCAGTTACAAATCCGGAGAGAACGGTAATATCAATTAAAAGAGAAATGGGAACTAATTTTAAGGTCACTATTGATGATAAAAATTATACCCCGCAGGAAATATCTGCAATGATCCTTACAAAGCTCAAACAGGATGCAGAAGCTTATCTGGGTGAGAAAGTCACTCAGGCAGTAATAACTGTACCTGCATACTTCAGTGATAGTCAGAGACAAGCAACAAAGGATGCCGGCAAGATAGCAGGCCTTGAAGTGCTTAGAATAATCAATGAGCCGACAGCAGCATCACTGGCATACGGCCTTGACAAGGAAGAGAACCAAAAGATACTGGTATTTGACCTTGGAGGCGGCACCTTCGACGTATCGATACTGGAGCTTGGAGACGGAGTGTTCGAAGTGCTTGCAACAAAAGGTAACAACAGGCTTGGCGGTGACGACTTCGACCAGAGGGTAATAAACTACCTTGCTGATGTGTTCAAGAGAGAAAATGGTATAGATCTTAGAAATGACAGAATGGCTATGCAGAGACTTAAGGAAGCTGCAGAAAAGGCGAAGATTGAATTGTCCGGAGTACTTCAGACTAATATTAATCTCCCCTTTATAACTGCTGATGCGGGCGGTCCGAAGCATCTTGACATCACTCTTACAAGAGCTAAGTTCGATGAGCTTACTCACGACCTGGTAGAAATGACGATGGAACCTGCAAGAAATGCTCTTTCAGATGCAGGTCTCACAGCAGATAAATTGAATAAAGTAATACTTGTAGGCGGTTCAACCAGAATACCTGCCGTGCAGGAAGCCGTTAAGAAGCTTACAAACAAGGAGCCATACAAGGGTGTGAATCCGGATGAGTGTGTGGCAATTGGAGCTGCAATACAGGCTGCAGTTCTGACTGGAGAAGTGAAGGATGTATTGCTCCTGGATGTTACACCGCTATCATTGGGCATAGAAACTCTGGGTGGAGTTTTCACAAAGCTTATTGAAAGGAACACCACTATACCTACAAAGAAGAGCCAGACATTCTCCACGGCTGCAGACGGACAGAACAGTGTTGAAATCCACGTGCTCCAGGGAGAAAGGGAAATGGCAACTTACAACAAGACCCTTGGGAGATTCCAGCTCAGCGGAATACCTCCGGCTCCAAGAGGGGTGCCACAGATAGAGGTTACCTTTGATATAGATGCAAATGGTATTGTACACGTATCTGCGAAGGATCTGGGAACAGGAAACGAACAGAAGGTTACAATAACAGCAAGCACCAATCTGTCTGACAATGATATAAATGCAGCTGTAAAGGAAGCAGAAAAGTATGCAGCAGAAGACAAGAAGAGAAAAGAAGAAGTAGAAGCAAGGAATCATGCAGACAGTCTTGTATATCAAACAGAGAAGAATCTCAAGGATTTGGAGGACAAACTCAGCAGCGAAGACAAGGCAAAGGCTGAAGCTGAATTGAACAATGTGAAGGAAGCTTTAAAGGGCACCGACACCGAGGCAATAAAGGCTGCCTCAGAGGAACTTACAAAGGTGTTCTATGATATATCAGCCAAGATATATCAGGCCAATGCAGGGGGGCAGGGACCTGCCGGAGCAGAACCCCAGGATGATAATACTGTAAATGCCGATTATAAGGTTGAAGATGACAAGCAATAAGTGATACAATACTAAGCAGGATACCTTAAAGGGTCTCCTGCTTAGTTATGAAACAGGATTTTAGATGCGAGATACGAGATGCGAGATTCGAGAGTTTAAGCAGGGCTTCGAGGTCACGGAGTAATGTCCAGCGGAAGTCTTCGAAGAATCTGCCCTAAGCACGAGGCAAAACCTGGTTGTAAAGGTGGTGAAAAGGTGGCAGTAAAAAGAGATTATTATGAAGTATTAGGCATAAATAAAGCAGCTTCTGAAGAAGACATAAAAAAAGCATATAGACAGCTTGCAAAGAAATACCATCCTGATATGAACCAGGGTGACAAGAGCTTGGAAGCCAAGTTTAAAGAAGTCAATGAAGCATATGAAGTATTGAGTGACAAGGAGAAGAAGGCAAGGTACGACCAGTTCGGCCATGCAGGGGTTGACCCTAATGGTTTTGGTGGAGCCGGAGGAGGCTTTGGCGGTGCCGGAAGCTTTGAAGGTGGTTTTGGCGATTTTGGAGATATATTTGATATGTTCTTTGGCGGGGCCGGCGGAGGTTTTGGCGGCAGCTCCAGAAGAAAATCCGGGCCTCAGAAGGGTGCGGATCTGAAGTATGAACTGGAGATAGAATTTGAGGAAGCAGCCTTCGGGGTGAAGACGGATATACATGTTACAAGAAATGAAGCCTGTAATGACTGTAAGGGTACAGGAGCAAAAGCGGGAAGCAAGGTTGAGACCTGCAAGACCTGCGGAGGCAGCGGCGAAGTAAGATTTACACAGAGCACTGTTTTTGGCAGGGTAGTAAATGTAAAACCATGTGAAGAATGCCATGGGGAAGGCAAGGTCATAAAGGAGCCATGTCCGCAGTGTATGGGCAGAGGCACCATAAGAAGAAGCAGGAAAATAACCATTGATATACCGGCAGGTGTTGATACCGGCTCTGTGATGCCGCTCAGAGGGGAAGGTGAGCCGGGCCTGAAAGGCGGACCTAACGGGGATTTATATATTTATATGAGAGTAAAGCCCCATAAGCTGTTTAAGAGGGAAGGCATCAACCTGTACGGTGAAATGCCCATATCCTTTACTCAGGCAGCCTTGGGAGATGAAATAGATGTGCCTACTCTTGAGGGTAAGATAAAGTATTCAATACCGGAAGGCACTCAGACAGGCACTACTTTCAGAATCAAGAATAAAGGCATACCAAGTCTGAGAAACAAGGTAAGGGGAGACCTTTACTTTACAGTCAAGGTAAGTGTGCCTAAGAAGTTGTCCGAGCAGCAGAAGGAACTGCTCAGACAGTATGCAGCAATAAGTGGAAACAATGTGGATGAACAGGGAAAATCCTTCTTTGATAAGGTCAAGGATGCATTTGCGAAATAGCAAAAGCCTGGCAATTGCCAGGCTTTTTATCTTTCACTTCGTTCTTATTGACTTTGCTCTTTTCTTTATAAAGTTTTTATATTCCAACTCTGCCTTTTTGTTGTTTTTCCGTTCTATGAATTCGGCTTCCTTTTTAAGCTTGATATAGTTATTGTATCTTTCCACGCTCAGGGAGCCATTTGCAATTGCTTCCCTTACTGCACACTGAGGCTCGGTGTTGTGGGTGCAGTCTGAGAACCTGCAGCTTTGTGCGAAGCTCTCAATATCGCCAAAGACAGTACCAATGCTTTCCTCAACATCCAATATGTGAAATTCTCTCATTCCGGGAGTATCTATCACTATTCCTCCCTCGGGCAGCAATATCAGCTCTCTGTTTGTGGTGGTATGCCTGCCCCTATCCCCCAGGTCGCTTACTGCCTGAGTATCAAGTCTTTCCTCCCCCAGAAGCCTGTTTATTATTGTTGACTTGCCGACACCGGAGGAACCAAGAAAAGCTACTGTTCGGCCGGGTTTGATGTAATTTATTACAGCTTCTGAAGCTGAATCATCCAGGCAACTGATACAGTGAATGTCCACGCCTATTGCCACTTCTTTTGTTTCCTTTAATTTCTCATCGATATTCTCACACAAATCTGATTTTGTAAGCAGAACTACGGGAATGGCACCGCTGTCCCAACCCATAGTTATGAATCTTTCCAACCGCCTGAGGTTAAAATTCTGGTTAAGGGACATGCATATGAACACATAGTCGACATTCACAGCAACTATTTGCTCCTCAACAGTATTGCCGGCACATTTCCTGGAAAATTTGCTCTTTCTGTTGAGTATTCCACGGATAAGAGCCCTATCATCAGATGATGAAGTCTTATCAATTATCACCCAGTCCCCTACAGCAGGATAATCGTCACGTTCTGCAGCGGAGTGCATCATTTTTCCTGATACTGCCGCAAGCATTTCCCTGTCTTCACAGTAAATCCTATATAAACCCTTATATTCAACAACAACTCTTCCAACATCGCAGGATTCCTTATAGCCTGCAAATTCCCTTTCCAGGTTCTCATCCCAGCCTAAAGCCATTAAGTTATTATTTATATTCAATCTGTTGTTACCCTCCCATTAATTTTGGGCATAAAAATAGCCCTGTGTAGTTAGTCAAAGATTCGACTACTCCCAAGGCATAGTTAACAACAGTAAATTATTACAGTATTGTCTTTACACTTTCCGGAGCAGTCATTATGATACATTCAAAAAAGGCATAAAAATCTACACTTAATGTTTTCATAAGACATCACTCCTTCCAAATTAATATAATAAGCATAGCAGATATCTGAAATTTTGTAAATAGTATTGCCAAGAGCAATTAGAAATATAACTTGCTCCAAAGCCCTGCATAATCACGAGCCGCGCGCCACGTGCCACGTGCCAATTTTTCCGTCCATCCATGCATATATTGTAAAAATTATTTTGATTATATATAATGATTAAGGTATATATAATAGTAACCAGTGAACAAGCCTGGCATAATCATATTATGAAAGGATGATTTTTTTGAAATACATAGAATTGCAGATAATAACAACTACCGAAGCCTCGGATGCGGTTTCGGAGCTGCTGTATGACGAGGGAGCAACTGGTGTGCTGATAGAGGATCCCAATGATTTTAAAGTACTGAACAAGGATAAAAAGAGCTGGGATTATGTTGGGGAGGAATTGGTAAAACTATTGGGAGAGGATGCCAGAGTGAAAGGATACTTTCTCTCCGCCGAATTCAGCGAAGCCAAGAGGAATTTAATAGCAAAACGTGTCGATAAGCTGGAGGAGTTTGGACTTGATAAAGGGAAAGGGATAGTGACCACCAGGGAAGTCAGTGATGAGGATTGGGCCAACGCATGGAAGAAGTATTACAAGCCTGCCAAGGTAGGGGACAAAGTGGTCATAAAGCCCACTTGGGAGAAGTATGAGGCTAAAGCTGATGAAGTAATAGTGGAGCTTGACCCGGGAATGGCTTTTGGTACCGGGACCCACGAAACGACAATTATGTGTATCAAGCTTTTAGAGAAATATGTTAAGAGTGACAGTACAGTATTTGACGTAGGCTGCGGCTCAGGAATACTTGGAATAACAGCTGCCAAGCTTAATGCCCGGAAAGTTCTCTGTGTGGATATTGATGAGCTTTCCTGCAAAGTCAGCAGAGAAAATGCAGAAATGAACAAGGTTGAGGATAGACTGGACATTCGCTGCGGAAATCTTCTTGATGTGGTATCCGATAAGGCTGATGTCATAATTGCAAATATTATTGCGGATATTATTATTTCCTTCAGTGAGGATGCAATGAGCTTCCTGAAAAAGGGTGGCATCTTTATATCATCAGGAATAATAAGTGACAGAAGCGATGATGTCTTGATAAAGCTCAGGGAAGAGGGTTTCAATGTGCTGGAAGTGCTTGACCTGGGAGAATGGTGCGCCATAGCGGCAGAAGGGAAATAAAATGCACAGGTTTTTTATTAGAAGGGAAAATATAAAAAAAGACGGAATAACCCTTGAAGGTGAAGATGTAAAGCATATATCAAAGGTACTGAGACTGCAGCAGGGTGACCAAATAGTACTTTGTGACGGAGAGGGGACCGATTATCTCGCAGCCATAGAAAGCATGGATAAGAACTTTGTAAGGACTGTTATCATAAGCAAGGAAGCATCAAAGGGTGAGCCGGATATTGACGTTGTTTTGTATCAGGGCATACCCAAGTCAACAAAGATGGATCTTATTATTCAGAAATGCACTGAGCTGGGAGTCAAAAGGATAGTTCCGGTGTCTACAGTGAGGATGGTAGTCAGACTGGAATCTGAAAAGGATGAGAGGAAGAAGGTCGAAAGATGGGCCAAGATCGCTGAAGAGGCTGCAAAACAAAGCGGCAGAGGTGCCGTTCCTATTGTTGATATGCCCATGGCCTTGCCCGAAGCCCTTAAGGATGCAGCCGGACTGGATATTGTTATCGTTCCCTATGAGCTTGAAGAAAGCATCTCGATAAAGGAAGCACTCAGCAAAAATAAAGGCAGCAGTATGGGGGTTTTTATAGGGCCTGAAGGGGGCTTTGAGTGCTCCGAGATTGAGAAAGCAAAAAATACGGGTGCTGTGCCGGTCACACTGGGTAGTAGGATACTCCGCACGGAAACAGCAGGTGTTGCTGTGCTGACCAGTATTATGTACGAATATGACCAGATGAAGTAAGTTTTGGGAAAACAGGAGGAAGTGCTTTGAGAAAAGCAGCATTTTATACACTGGGCTGCAAGGTCAACCAGTATGAAACGGAAGCAATGATTGAGAGCTTTGAAAATGCAGGCTACGAAACTGTGGATTATACGGAGCGTGCTGATGTATATATAATAAATACCTGTACTGTCACCAATATGGGGGACAGGAAATCCAGGCAGATAATAAGAAGGGCACTGGAGCTTAACCCTGATGCCTTTGTGGCAGTTGTGGGCTGTTATTCGCAGATAGCACCCAGAGAAGTACTTGAGATACCGGGGGTAAGCCTGGTAGTCGGTACCAATGAGAGAAGCAGAATAGTAGAACTGGTTGAATACACCTTGGAACAGGAGGAAAAGCTCAACCTGGTCAGTGATATTATGGAAGTAAGGGAATTTGAAGAAATGTCCATAAGAAACTATAAGAGCAGGACAAGAGCATTTCTTAAGATACAGGAGGGCTGCGACCAGTACTGCACATACTGCATAATACCTTATGCAAGAGGACATATCAGGAGCCGTAAACCGGACAGCATAATAGCCGAAGTGGAGGAGCTTGCGGCCAGCGGCTTTAGAGAGGTGGTGCTTACAGGAATACATGTAGCCTCTTATGGAAAGGATCTGGGAGATACTTCTCTCATTGAAATAATTGAGAAGGTTCATAACATAGATGGAATCGAGCGTATTCGAATGAGTTCGGTAGACCCAAATGTAATGACCGGCCAATTTATTGAAAGGCTAAGGAAGCTGCCTAAAATATGCAGGCATTTTCATCTCTCGCTGCAAAGCGGCTGTGATGAAACATTAAAAAGGATGAATAGGAAATATACAACTGAGGAATATAAAAGGGTAGTAGGAAAATTAAGGGAAGCCTTTACTGATGTGGCTATAACGACTGATTTGATTGTTGGCTTTCCTGGGGAGACAGAGGAAGAGTTTTTGATGACATTTGATTTTGTAAAAGAGATATCCTTCAGTGCAATGCATGTCTTCAAATACTCGCCTAGAGAGGGTACTCCCGCTTCCAAGCATAAAAATCAAATTAAGCCTCAGATAAAAGATGCAAGAAGCAAACTGATAGCTGAACTGGCCAAAAAAAACGAAGAAAAATTCAAAAAAAGCTTTTTGGGACGCAGCTTGAAGGTTCTGTACGAACAGCCGGTTGGTGAGAACAAATCTCTTTACGAGGGCTTGACAGATAATTATATAAGAGTTGTCGCTGAATCGCAGAAGGATATAAAGGGAAAAATAATTGAAACGGTTCTCTATGAATTGAAGGAAGATTATGTAGCAGGGAAAATTTAATATACATGCAGGAATTTAGGAGATTTTTGTTGAATATCCATTATTGAACTTGATTGAGCTTGAAAGTATTGCTGCTTTAAAAGTCATAAAGCAGGACTGGACTAAGGAGGTGAAGTAATGAGCGACTGTATTTTCTGCAGGATAGTCAGTGGAGAAATCCCTTGCAGCTTGGTTTATCAGGATGATGAGGTAATGGCTTTCAAAGATATCAACCCACTTGCTCCAGTTCATTTATTGATTATATCAAAGCAGCATATTGAATCTGCCCAAGCTGTAAATGGAGGCAACACGGAGATTGTAGCACATATTTTTGAAAAAATCCCGGGTATTGCCAGAGAGGCGGGCATAGCAGACAGCGGTTATAGGGTGATTACCAATATCGGAAAGGATGGCGGACAGGTAGTACCGCACCTTCACTTTCATATATTGGGAGGGCGTAAACTGGAAACTGCTCTGGGATAGCCAAAGAAAGTCAAAAAACCTGTTATTGACACTAATTAATTAATTAATGTATAATTAACTAAGTGTTTTAATAGTCCCACTTTGTAATACAGTATTATGATATACTGTAAGGATTGTTACCAGCGGAGGGAGGGAAATAGATGTCTGAAATCAGAGTTGGTGAAAATGAATCTCTTGAAAGCGCTCTTAGAAGGTTTAAAAAGAAATGTGCTAGAGCAGGGGTTTTGGCAGAGGTTAGAAAAAGAGAGCATTATGAGAGCCCAAGTGTAAAAAGAAGGAAGAAATCTGAAGCTGCAAGAAAAAGAAAAACAAAATAAAGAAGGTTGATGTGAATGTCCCTCAAGGAAGTATTACAGCAAGACCTTAAGTCTGCAATGAAGAATAAGGATGTCATCAGGAAGAATGTAATAACCATGATGAGAGCTGCTGTATTGCAGATCGAAAAGGATAAGAAAATTGAATTGGATGATGAGGGTGTTATAGAGGTAATTGCCAAGGGAGTAAAGCAAAGAAAGGATTCAATACCTGACTTTGAAAAAGGCAACAGACCCGACCTGGTTGAAAATATAGAAAAAGAAGTTGGTATTCTGATGGGTTATTTGCCGCAACAGCTTACCGAAGATGAGCTCAACCAAATAGTTTCAGATACAGTATTTGAAGTAGGCGCCCAGAGCATGCAGGATTTAGGCAAGGTTATGAGCGCACTGATGCCCAAGGTAAAGGGCAAGGCTGACGGCAAATTGGTTAATTCAATTGTAAGACAGCATTTACAAGGATAAAGAAACGGAAACCCATTACGGGTTTCCGTTTTTTTTAAAACTATTTGAAATATAAATAAGAATACAGGATGTTTTGCATAATACATATTGTATTAAATCTTTTTCGCAACATATATAGTAAAAATATACCTCGTGTAGTATAATATTCAGAAGGTTGATAACTATATGTTTCGCACTAAATCCATTACACAATGTGTCCTGTAATAGCATTCGGTTATAGCCGCAGGGCACAACATCAATGAAGTGCATTATTAACATTTTGAATTG
>LOES01000199.1 GCA_001515955.1 Clostridia bacterium BRH_c25
CCTGCTTTGTTTGAAGGAGTAAGTCAGGTTGGATCCGTTCAGATCCGCCATAGAGGAACAATCGGAGGAAATATATGCAATGCCGCACCTTCCGGCGACACCCTCGGACCATTGCTTGCATTGGATTCCAGGCTGGTGCTTCAAAGCATTCATGGTAAACGCGAGCTTTCTTTTGAGGATTTCTTTACAGATGCCAAAAAAACTGCATTGCAGGAAGGGGAATTATTAACGCATATTCTGGTTCCTGCTCCGGCACCTTTAAGCAGTTCTGCATATACAAAGCATACGAGGCGCAACGCAATGGATTTGGCAATGCTGGGAGCAGCTGTCAATTTATCCTGTGAAGCCGACGGTTCGACCTGTAAAGCTATACGCATAGCATTATCTACAGCAGGCCCGACACCTATGAGAACTAGACAAGCCGAAGAGTTTTTGATCGGCAAGGAGCTGACTGAAAAAGTACTAAAGGAAGCAGGAGAGCTGGCTTCTGCCGGGGCTAAGCCCCGCAGCAGCTGGCGTGCAACTGCAGAGTACCGGCATGAATTACTGAAGGTCCTGGTGCCACGTACTATAGCAGCCGCGGCACAACGCTTGCAAAATGGAGGTATCCGATAATGAAGGAAAAAGTAATCACCACTACTGTCAATGGAGAGCAATATACAAAGCTTGTAAAATCACATACAACCCTTTTGCAGTTCATCAGGGACGAATTATACCTGACAGGCACTAAAGAAGGCTGCAATGAAGGTGAATGCGGTGCTTGCACGGTGCTATTCGACGGCCATCCCGTCAACTCCTGCCTGGTATTAGCGGTGGAAGCAGACGGGCACAACATCTTGACGGTGGAAGGCCTTTCAGTTGACGGAAGCTTGCATCCTTTGCAGGAATCCTTTATAGAAGTCGGAGCGGTTCAATGTGGGTACTGCACTCCCGGTATGCTCCTGTCGGCGAAAGCAATACTGGATGAAAACCCTGACCCAACCGAGGATGAAATCCGTAAAGGCATAGAAGGAAACCTATGCCGCTGCACAGGCTATAACCGCATTGTCCAGGCTATTCAAACAGCCGGCAAAAAGCTGTCAAACCTATAAACAGCAATTAAAGAATTTGGAGGATAAAGCAATGAAGTTAGAAAACGTAAAGCATATCGCAATCATCGGCACAGGTATGATCGGTGCCAGCATGGCAGTTCTATTTACAGGAAACGGCTACAAGACTACCATATATGCCACCGGCGATGGGGGAGCTGCAAGAGGGCAAGCAAGATATGACACCTATTATAAGGATTTAATAGAAAAAAAGCTGGTTACACCGGCACAGGCAGCGGCATGTGCAAAGCTGTTAAATTTCACACAAAAATATGAGGATCTTGCGGATGCTGACTTTGTATTTGAATGTATTGTTGAGAATATTAATATCAAGCACTCCGTCTATCAGGAGATAGAGAAGCACTGCAAGCAGTTCAAAGCCATAGCCTCTTCCACCTCTGCATTCTCTACTGATGACCTGGCTGAAGGCTTGGTACAAAAGGATAAGCTTTCCGTTGCACATCCCTGGAATCCCCCGCATTTGGTGCCTTGTGTCGAGGTGGTCAAGGGCAAGCATACAAGTGATGCATCTGTACAATTCATTGTGGATATCCTTGAATCTGTCGGCCGCCAGGTAGCAATTATGAAGAAGGATGCCCCGGGTTTTATCGGCAACCGCTTGCAGCATGCCCTGTATAGGGAAGCGGTACATATGGTGGAACAAGGTATAGCAACACCCGAGGATATCGACAAGACACTCCGTTCCAGCTTTATACCCCGCTACACATCCATCGGACTGTTTGAGCATTTCGATTATGCCGGACTTGACATGATCGTAAGTATTGAAGATTATCTTTTCCCCACGCTCTCCGATGCGGATAAAACTCAGGATTACATCAGGTCGCGCTTTGAAGCAGGTGACCTGGGCTTTAAAACCGGAAAAGGTGTTTATGACTGGAGTAAAAAGGATATAGCTGAATTCAGACAGCGCGCCAGCGAGCCATACCTGCGTTTTTTCAACTGGAGCCTGCCCGAGGATAAATAAGGAGGGCTTACCCCCTTCCTTATATAGTTCTCATATTAACTTAATACCCTTTTCAGTTATTCTGATTTTTCTTTCCTTGAGTAGTCTGCCTATAGCTCTTTTGAAGGCACTTTTACTCATGTTCAGCTGCGCATTTATTTCCTCCGGCCGGCTGTTATCATTCAATGACAGCTTGCCTCCATTTGATACAAGTCTGTCGAAAATCATTGCAGCATCATCGTCCATTTGACTATATGCTTCTTTTCTTAAGCTCAATTCCAATTTCCCGTCTTCTCTGACCTTTTTTATTCTAACCTCTACCCTGTCACCACACTTATATTCGCCATAGAATTCCTTCCTGGGTATCAAGCCGCTATATTTATTATCCACAGCAACAAAAGCTCCCATGTCTTCATTGATCTGATAGATAGTCCCCTCAGCTCTTTCATTTTCCTTATATGGTGATTCAGTGCTCAACAGCTTGTATATTTTCATAGTAGCACACAATCTGTCACTCTTGTCTACATATAATCCCACCAAATACTGTTCATCCTTTTCCACCTCATATGTCTGCTCCTTAAAAGGCAGCAACAGGTCCTTCTCCAAACCCCAATCCATAAAAGCGCCAATCTTCGAATTGTCTACTACCCTAAGCATAGCTACCTCTCCAATTGTTATTTTTGGCTTTTTCATAGTGGCTATTATTCTGTCTTCCGAATCTTTATAAACAAATGCTTCAACTTCGTCTCCTATCCCAATGTCCTGGGGTACCTGGTTCATCGGCAGCAGAATGTCCTCCACATCACTTCCATGCTCAGTATTTAAAAAAGCTCCAATTTTACTCATTCTATTTACTTCCAGCTTTTGTATTTTACCTAATTCTATCATTATATACCTTCCTTTACTTATTAATTGTAATTAATATATCCTCTTCAAGCATTATATATGACCCTGCTTTATAATACAAACAATAAGTGTCCCACATATCAATAAGCTCCAAAAGATAGACACTTTTAAATGTCTGTCTTTTGGAGCTTATTGATTAATGCTGTCTTCTATAGAGTCTTAACAACCTTCTGGCAATACGGTATTCAGTAGGCTTCTGCAAACAGCCTGCCGTGTCCGGACTGATTGCCCGACAGATAGAAGTTTGTGGTATTCTCGAACTCAATGGCTTTGTCTGATGGTGGAAAAAATCCCCCCGACTCTTTATTCAGTCTTAAAACATCTCCGCCTACCACCCTTTCAACCTCGGGCAGCATGTAGTGCTTTTCAATAGAGCCTCCGCTTATGAGGGCATCCGCTTCGGGAACATCATCAACCAGAAGTATGCCCTCCGTACCGTCAACTCCGCCAAATTCAAAGGTTATAGCAGCTGCTTTGATGTTGTTTTTCTCTGCGCACTGTATGGTAAGCATGCCGTCAACAGCTGCGTTGCCTCCCCCTTCCCATGTCATAATAAGACCATTTGCATTCAGATATTTTGCCAGCTTTACATTGAAGTGCGCACATCTCTCCTTGTGCCAATTGGTTGGGTTATGGCTGCGGCAGAAGACAACACCGCGGAAATTCAGAGTTTTGCCGTGGTTTTTGTACAGCTCCAGAACAATAGGATGATTGGTATGCAGATACGTTGGTACCTTAAATGCAGGCCAGACATAGTTGCCGCTTACTATGCAGCCATCCAGCATTTCATTGGGATGCAACAGCGTAGGCACAAGATTTTCTATGCTTTGACCGTACAAAAATGTATTTGCATAAGGCCCCTGGTTTTGGCACTGCCATACCAAAACAACATTCGGCAGTTCCGGGCCGACTTCATCAATACTGTAGCAAACACTGCTATCCGGAGTCATGTCCTTTGTCAAGGAAGCTATATATGTAGAAATTTTAATGGCTATCAGACGGATATCATTATCATACTCGATAGAGGATTTATTCTTTGCCAATTTATAAAGGATTACAAGATTTAATGTCTCACTGAAAGGTGTAAAGCCTGCAATCGGCCCTGCCATATCCAGGATGGCATCACGGGGATAAAGCAAGCCGCTGCTTGCGCTTGACTCTTCCCAAGGCAGTGCTGCACTCTCCATAACAGTAAAGCCGGAAAGCAGGTTTGTTACCCCCTGGCCTACTGTTTCGGGGCTTCCAAAAAACCCCGAATACTGCATTCCGTTACCGCTTACCTTATACAAAGGCTGAATGGTATCCAGCAAGTGTATAATACGGGTATTTTCACCCGGCTTTACAATTTCAAAATCAATATCCTCAACCGCCTTTAGCAGTGTCTTTACTTGCTCCTTCAAATCCTGCCTGCAAATTGTCAGAATACCCTTTGCAAAGGATGTATTATCACCCCAGAGTACATCCTTCACATCAAAGTACTGTCTTGTCAATTTCATTTATTTATCCCTCCCTGCTCTCGTCTACAGTAAATATGGTGGGGACTGCAACATCCTGAGTTATTGCATCCAGTGCTTTAAGCAGCATCTTGCGCCTGTATGCCTTTTCCCTTTCCAAGGGGAGCTCGGGATTCCCTGCAGGTGAAGTAAAATTCCCGCCGAATACTATTCTGCCTGCACCGACATTATATGCTATCGATGTAAAAGCTGTTATAAGTGCATTGGGTATCCCTGCTCTGTCCATTTCTTTTGCGATCGTTGCACAGCAACGCGTACAGGTTCCTCATGTCGAGGTAAGAATCGCAGCGCTCACCTGGGAATTTTTTAGCTCAGCTACAATTCTTCTTCCAATGTCCTTACTATTTTCAATATTAGTCCCAACACCACAGGTTGAGAGAAAATATTTGTAGATACCGCCGATAGTCCCCTCTCTTTTCAGAACCCTCATTTCATCCAAGGGGATAAGGCGATGAGGATCATTGCTTGCAAAGGTTGTATCATATCCACCGTGAATTGATTCATATGCACCCTTGTTCAGTGAATCCACACCTTCAATATCATACCTGCCATAGGTTACCGAAAAAGCCTGTTTTAACTTGTCGGGGTTGCCTGCAGGCACCAGTCCGCCGGTTGTAATTAATGCAACAGTTGTGTTTTTCAAGTCTGCAACCTTTGGGGCAGCAGCTACAGCTTCAAAGCCTCTTAAAGGGATTTCGGTCACATATGGCCTGTTATTGAGCTTATTCAGCAGAAGCTCCGTTACTCTTTCAGCACCTGATTTTTCATGGTATTCATTATATCTGTGACCAGTTCCAATATAGCCTTCAAACCTCGCGGGGCCAACAGACTCCTTCTTTGCCAGCTTTAAAGCAAGCTTTGCCAATGCAGGCAGGGATTTTGACATGCCGGCAGCTGTTTCACTTGTTGACACAATATAGTTATCCTTGACATACATATCCACGGCAGGGTTTTCATGCCACATGGCCGTTACACTCGGTATGCCCAGCTCC
>LOES01000200.1 GCA_001515955.1 Clostridia bacterium BRH_c25
CCATGCATTTGCCTGTGCTATTGACTGCTTCATCTGAGGTTCCCAGGATGCACAGTGCATAACCTGCGGTATCTTGTATCCTGTGGCCTTTAAAGCCTTATGTACTGCAAGGAAATCGTCCCAGGTCTTAGGTACCGATACCCCTGCTTTTTCGAAATGCTCAACATTATAGAATATCCCTTCCATCCAGCCGCTTTCCGGAACAGCATATACTTTTCCCTCATACATAAATGCATCCAGACCTGCCTGATGGTACTTCTGCACAACGGTTTCACCTGAAATATCGGCAAGATAACCGGCTGCTGCAAGATCCTTTGTCTGTGCACCCACAAGTATGACATCAGGACCTGAACCGGAAGCCAATTGAGTATTTAATGCAGTGTCATAGCTCTTATTATCAACAAACTGATACTCAATAGTTGCATTGGGGTATTGCTCGGTAAATTTGTCAAACATGAATTTAAAGTTTTCCTCTTTGGTCCATCCCATTACCTTTAAAGTCACTTTCTCTTCAGTTACTGTCGGTTCGGCAGCCGGCTGATCATTTGTTGATGACGGTGCCGCAGCCTTTGGAGCGCAGCCTGCGAATACTGTCATCATGATCATAACAACTGCAATTAATAAAGAAATCTTCCTCATTTTATTACCTCCCACAATTTAGAATTTATTTATAATATTATGGAGCATAATATTATACAATGGTTATCAGTACTTTTTAACACAACTGATTTCTTATATTCCAATGTTAAAAATGTACTTCATCTGTTTGGTGCCTCGCCAGCTCCAGAAGTGATATGCTATACGAGGCATCAACCCTTGACCGCACCTGATGTAATACCCTTTACAATGTACTTCTGCATGAAGGTGTAAAATATCAGCAGCGGTATTACTCCAAGCACCAGCATTGGGAACATGGCAGCCCAGTCCACAGTGAATTGCCCGACATTGTTGTAAACCTCTTTAATAATGGTATGCTTGGTCCTGGATTGTATAAACAACAGGGGATAGGTGAAATCATTCCATATGTAAAGTGTCTGTAGAGTAGCAACTGTAGCTGTAACAGGCTTTAACAGCGGCAGCACTATTCTGAAGAATACCTGAAAAATATTGGCACCATCTATTCTGGCGGCTTCTTCCAGATCCCTTGGAACAGTAGAAATAAAACCTGTATATAAAAATATCGTAAAAGGCATTGAATAGAATATATACAATATTGACAACCCTGTGAGGCTATCCATTAATTTGAGGCTTTTCATCAGATTAAACAATGGCAGGGCATTCAATTGAGCCGGAATCATCATTCCCATGAGGAAAAACATGAAAATGATCTTTGTAAGCTTTGACTCGCATCTTGATATCCCATAAGCTGCCATTGAGCCCAGAAATATTATAAATATCAATGCAAGTATCGCTACATATGCCGTATTTCCCAATACTCTCAAATAGTCCATCTGCTCCCAGGCACTTTTGTAGTATTCCAGAGTGAAGGCCTTTGGCAATGCCAGGGGATGCAGCAGAGTCTCATTTGATGACTTAAAGGTTGAAACAAACAAATAGTAAACCGGTATCATGGCAGTGGCAGCGGTAATTATAAGGAATACCTCCAGAATCAGTTTGTTTAAATCAATTTTTCTTTTCATCCTTGCACCTTCCCCTCATTTTGTTTCATATATTTCAGCAGTAATGCCGATACAACCAGTATGAACAAGAGGAATACCACAGACAGAGATGAAGCGTAGCCTGCCCGTCTCCCGCTAAAAGCCATATTAATAAGCAAGGTTGTCATAACTTCTGATGAATATCCCGGTCCCCCCTGAGTTGTCGACATGATCAGGTCAAAGACCTTCAAGTCGCTTATCAATGAGTTCAGAAGGCTGATGGTAATCGCGGGTGTCAACAGGGGCAATGTCACATATCTGAACCGCTTAAAGGCATTAGCCCCATCTATCTTGGCAGCTTCCATATAGCTTTCCGGAATGCCCTGCAGTCCGGCTATATATATCGCTGCACTCCAACCTGTCCCCTGCCATACACCGATTAATATTATCGAGTATATTACTATAGAAGGATCTCCAAGCCAGTTGACAGGATCCATGCCAAGCTTTTCGAATAAAACCCAGAATATGCCCATAAAGGGCGCCATAATGAATTTCCACAAAAAGCCTACTATCAATGCACTGAATATGGATGGTGCAAAAAAAGTGGTTCTCAATATGTTTGCAGACCTTATCTTCTGTGTCAGCCCCAAAGCTAAAAGTATCGCCAGGAGATTCATTAGTACTGTTTTTATAGACGCATACTTTAAAGTGTTAATGAAGGCACCCCTGATCCGTTCATCCGCAAACAACCTTTTATAATTATCAAAGCCTATATAGTTGTATGTGCGCGCAATACCATTCCAATCTGTAAAGCTCAGCTTGATATTGTTAACTACCGGATAAGCTACAAATATGATATATCCTATCAGCGCCGGCAAAATGAACAGATATAGTATTAGCCTCTCTCTTCTTATCAGAGTACTATTTTTCATGAGCTAGTATCCCCTTTATAAGTATGGTTTTGATCTCGTAAGGCTTCATAGATAAATGAATACCTGACTTTTTGATTTCACCTGAAGGCTTTTCCATCAAATCAACTTCCTGCCACCATTCAAAATCGAAGGCGCACAATAGTTCAACCTTTGAGCGGCAGCCTTTATACTCATGCATTCTGACGACAATTGCATCCAAGTCCTCCGCTTTCTTGACGGTATCTATCAGAACATTCCCGGCATTGACCGACAGCAGACTGCTAATGCCTGACACAGCTTTTCCATGGAAGACTTGCAGCGGCTCATTTAATGCCCAGGCTTCCTGCTCTACCTCAGAGTCTTTAAAGGAGCCCCTATGGGGATATAATGAATATGTAAACAAGTGCTCTCCCTGGTCTGCGTCAGGGTCCGGATGAATTGCAGACTTGATCAGTGTTAGTCTCATATTGCCGTCTTTGATGTCATACCCATACTTGCAATCATTCAGCAATGCTACACCATAGTCTCCTTCAGAAATATCGGCCCATTTATGTCCGACCACCTCAAACTTTGCCATATCCCAGCTTGTATTCCAGTTGGCCGACCTTTCAACATTGCCAAACTGAATATCGTATAAAGCCTTGGTTGCCCTTATTTCAACGGGGAATTTCACCTTCAGCAGCTGCTGGTGCTCATTCCAATTGAGACTTGTCACAAAGTCGATCCTTCTCGAATGCTTATAGAATATGATATCTTGCGATATACTTGAATTCTTGTATCTCCACTCAACCTTCAATACAAGCCTCAAATTATTCAGCTCTTTAAGACCAAAGGAAACCAACTCATCCATTTCATGCTTTTTATTATTGTAGAAAATGTCAATGTCCCATGCATCAAAGTCCAGCGGCCTGTCTTCAAAAACCTCCAGGACATTCCCCGGCTTTGACAATACCTCTCTGTCATTTTCCTTGTCATAAACAGACTCAATGCATCCCTTTTCAAATACTATTTTGTAAAAAGGTGTTTCAACGGTATTGTTACTGAAACCAAGCACAGTATCAGGCTTCACCGGTACACTGTCCGCTGCTTTGATAGTTTTGCAGCCCAAGGGCGGTACAGCCGGTGCTTTTACTAAATAACCACCCTCAACCTCTGCTGCTTCAAGTACGGCTCCCTCTTCGTCATAAAAAGCAGTGCTTCCCTCTCTTTTTATATAAGTCAGCTCAGTCCTTCCGAAGCTGCAGGAATTGAAAAGCGTATAATGATCCTTCTGATCAGCAGTCAGGCTCTTCATTGAGCCCGCAATCACATTGTCTGCTGTTTCATTCGCTGTAATATATTCCTTCCTTGCATCCTCATACACCTCTGCTATAGAGCTTCCCGGAATAATATCATGGAACTGGTTCCTTAATAATATTTTCCAACCGTCGTTTAATGCCTCCTGCTCATATAATGAAAAATTGTTGTTTATAACCGCATTAAGCGTTGATAAAATCTCAGCCCTTCTGTATTTGAACTCCAATTGCCTGTTCTCTTTCTTTATAAATGCCTGAGAGGTATATGTCCCTCTGTGGTATTCCAGATAAAGCTCTCCATCCCATATATGCTTGTATTTATCAGTATTCTTGAAGGCTTCATGAAGGTTAGAGGTAAAATCCGATACTTTTTCCTGCTGTATCACAGGCAGCCCCGGAAGCGCCTTCATTGCCCCATACATTTCAAGCATTGTCCTGTCTACACCACCGCCGCCATCTCCATAACCAAAGGGGATAAGCTGACCCTTATATATGTCCTTATTTGTATATCTCTCCCAGGTTCTCCTGACGGTATAAGGGGTGAGATGCCCGTTATAGGTGTTATGAAAGTCCGACTTCCATTCGCTTTTATAGCTTTGACTTTCAGGTGTGGTTATAAAATGAGTCAGTACTTCGCTCCCGTCAAGCCCTCTCCATAAGAAGGTGTCGTAAGGCATTCTATTGTACTTGTTCCAGCTTATCTTTGATGTGATAAATGTTTTGATCCCGGATTTGCTCATTATTTGAGGCAGTGCCCAGGAGTAGCCGAAAACATCCGGCAGCCACAGTACGTCGCAGTCAACATCAAATTCTTCCTTGAAAAATCTCTTGCCAAAAAGAATCTGTCTTACAAGGCTTTCTCCGCCCGTAATATTGCAGTCGGCCTCCACCCACATTGAACCGTTGGGCTCCCATCTGCCTTCCGCAACTCTTTGCTTTATTTTTTCGAATATTTCCGGATAATCCTCCTTTATAAACTCATAAAGCTGTGCTTGACTTTGATGAAATATGTATTCGGGAAACAAGTCCATATATCTCAGAACTGTTGAAAATGAACGTGCGCATTTTTCCCTTGTATGCTTCAAGCGCCACAGCCACGCAACATCAATATGTGTATGGCCTACTGCGGAAATACGTATTCCTGAGCTTTTATCCAGTTGGGACAGCCTTTCATGCAGCAGGTCATGTGCTTTATGCAAGCATTCGTAAAACTTATCCTGATTGTATCGAAGGGTCCAGTCTATTTGCTGAAAAATGCCCTCTATAATATCTGTCAGAATAATTTTATTCTCATCCTCATCGGTCAGCTGCATAATTGTTTCTACAACAGCCTTTGCCAGGAAATACAATCCGTCAACCTTCACGTCCAGCTCTGCCGTATACAGCTCTTTAAAGGTATGCTGCGTCTCCCTGGGTATGCCCCCACCTTCCAAACCCGACCACAGCTTAAGGCATATATCTGCCTCCTTACCGTCATAGCGCCGGGGAAGTATTATTTCCCTGTGGTTTTGATCCACTCCCTGGAAGGGTACCTTATCAACAAAGCATAAGGACTCAAACCCTTCATTATGCCATCCGTCAGTGCTGCCAAAATCGACAAAAGCAACAAGCTTATTGTCTTTATCCAGAAGCTCATGATTGACATTGAATTTAACCCAGACATACTTGTCTCTTCCCTTCCAATGACTATTCAAGCTGCATTCTTTCCATAGAACGCTCTCCGGAGGATACATGTCCTCCTGATTTGAGTCAAGACAATAAAACTCATTTATACGTTTTATATTTCTATATATTAAAGAAGCTATATCTTTTATTTCTTTATTAAATTTATCAATAAGGAAGAAGTTTTTATTATTTGCATTCATAATCATACATCCTTTTTAAATTTATATTGTAGAAGCAATTATGGACATGGAGCCTTTCAGCTCATAGCTTCCATAACCGTAAGGCAGCATGAAATGGTCCCCCCGGTGAATCGGAATATTATCAATTGAACCTTCACCATCCAAAACCCCGATGATTGAAAAGGGTTTATCCTGATGCAGTATAGCCTGAGAATCAATTTTATACATAGATACTGTAAAAAACGGTGTATGTGCTAAGACTGTCTTGTCAACTCCATTTTCATTAATCACCTCATAAGCAGGATTCCAGGGGATATGAGGTATATTAATAGCTTCAATGGCTTCTTCAATGTGCAGCTTCCTGGCCTTTCCATTTTCCAGCCTGTCATAATCATACAAACGAAATGTCGTATCTGAGGACTGTTGAATTTCCAGCACCAGCATACCTTTCTTCAAAGCATGCACCGTGCCCCCGGGTACATAGACAAAATCATTCTTCTTTACCGGAATCCTTCTTAAAAGCTGCTCCCATTTTCCTGCCCGGATATTTTCTCTCAATTCCTCTCTTGAATTTGCATTATGACCATAAATTATCTCTGTATTCTCTTCGCAGTCCAATATGTACCAGCACTCCGTCTTGCTTCTTATGTCCTTGTTGTTTACCAGAAGGCTGTCCCGGTCAGGATGCACCTGCACACTCAAATCCGCAGCGGCATCAATAATTTTTATAAGCAATGGGAACTCCTGCCCATCCATATTTCCAAAAAACTCTCTCTTCTTTTCCCAAAGCTCCCGGAGTGTCCACCCTTCATATGCACCATTTCTGATTGCAGTCTCTCCCTCAGTATGTGCGCTGACCAGCCAGCATTCCCCTGTCCGGGCTGATGGGATGCTCATCCCGAAGGTTGTATTCAGTCTGCTGCCTCCCCATATTTTCTCCTTAAACAGTGGCTGGAAAAAAAATATATTATTCATATGCCTCCCTCTCAATTCTCATTTTGGCCATGTATACAGCCCCTACAATTCCGGGGTCGGATAATTGAGCCGGTTTTACAGCTATTTGGCTGCGCATAACCTCATATATGTACTGTTCGAATCTTGCTTTGATCATTTCGGCAAAGCCCGGCACAGCAAGTGATACCCCTCCGCCCAGCACAAAAATGTGCGGGTCTACAACATGAGAAATTGTCGCCATGCCCCGGGCAAGAGAATCGACTACTATATCAACTATTTTGATTGCAGTAGCGTTGCCGGCTTCGGCCAGGAAAAACACTTCATGGGCTTTGTCTACCTTAAGCCCGTGCTCTGACGCCATTCTCAAAATGCTGATTCCGCTTGCCATTCCCTCCAGTGAGCCGGGATTCAGAAAGCTATGCTTTATGGAATCTCTGCTGACAACAATATTTGCGATCTCTCCTGCATTACCTGTGGCACCGGATATAATCCGCTTGTTTATGCACAATCCTCCACCAATTCCTGTACTTACAGTAATATAGAACACAATGGGATAATCCTTCCCTGCCCCTTCCGAAGCTTCAGCCAAAGCAGCAACATTGCAGTCGTTGTCTATATAGCACGGAACATTAAAATGCTCTTTGAGTATATCTCCCAGGAATATATTATTCCAACCAGGCAGATTGATCGGATTCATAATAATGCCTTTATACGGATTCAACGGCCCTGGCATCCCAATCCCTATTGCCTGTATTTCATAACCCATTCCGGTATTTTCAATCATGTTTTTTAATTTTTCTATTACGTAATCTGAACCCTTGTATGCTTCAGTCGGCTCCTTTTGTTCACGGAGAATGACACCTGCATCATTCATTAGTCCTGTACGTATATTAGTTCCTCCCAAGTCAACCCCAATCCAGTATTGCTTGTACAACATTCATCCTCCCCTTCGTAATGCCTTTCTTTGTCTCTGATATTTATCCAACCTAATTAATTCCTGTTGCATATTATATTGTATTATTGATTTGTTATATAATATAACTAATTGAATAAAAAATTTTGCTCTGCTTAAAAATCAATCATTTCCAAGTAATATTTCTATTGAATCATTTAGTAAATGTTCAAAGGCAATACCTGCGATACCAATTAATGCGCCATCCTTTAATTCGGACAGCAGAACATCCGAAAGATAATAATCCCTGAAAAAGGACCTGGCTGCAATTATTTTTTTTATTGGCTTTAATAAGTATTTGCCTACCAATACCGAAGGTCCGCCTATAATAATGGCTTCCGGTGCAAATATGTTAATCATGCTGACCAGGCTGTATGCCAAATAAGTCCCTGCATTCTCCATTGCTTCCAAACAGATAGGCACGTGTTTTGCCAGACCATCGATAACATCATCCCACTCAATTCTCCCGCTGCGCTCATATACTGTTCTGATGGGATCATTGGCTTTATCGGTATCGCTGCCGAGCTTTGACTCAATCCATTCTATTATTGCATTCATTGAAGCATATTTCTCAAGGCAGCCTTTATTTCCGCAATCACATTGCTTGCCGTTGAAATCAACTATAATATGGCCTATTTCCGTTCCAAAGCCGTCTACCCCTCTATAAAGCTTGTCATTAAGTACAATGCCGGAGCCTACGCCTTCACAGTGGGTTATATGTATGAAATTCTTATATTTTTTCCCTAGGCCTACAGTTTTTTCAGCCATTGCATAGGCATTGGCATCTTTATCCAAAATAGTAGAAATACCAAACTCCTCTTCAAGAAGTGCTTTTATATTTAAGTTTTCCCATCCCTCAAAATTAGGAGGGTTCAGTATAATTCCATTCTGATAGTTCAGAGGACCGGGTACAGAGACAGCAATAGCCGCAATATGCTTGTCCTGATTCTGATCAATAAAAAAGCGGATCATGCTCTTCAATCTTTTTACTATTTCCTGGGCTGTTTCCTTGGCTGCATATTTATACTCATAAAAAGATTGCAGTTGATTTGTGAAATTCACCAGGCCTATTTGCATTTTGCTTCTGTTTATATCCACTGCAATAACATAACTGATATTTGAGTTTATCTCTAATACAATAGGCTTTCTCCCAACAGCAGAATCAATAACTCCTGTCTCACGAATCACATTTTTCTCTATTAGCTCTTGAATGATAGGCGTGAGCCCGCCTTTGCTCAAGTCTGTAATGCGGGATAATTCCGTCCTGGAGACAACACCCATTTCTCTTATCAGCCTTACAATTAACGACAGATTATTCTTTTTTATTATGGCTGTATTGCCGCCTTTATTCTGATATTTATCCATTTCCGCACCACTTTCATATATTAATATTAATTTATCATGTATTAATTATATTGTCAAACTATATATTAAAAACGGGACTGCCGATCTTAACTGCCGGCAGTCCCGTTTTTTGCCTGATATTATTTCAAGCCCTTAAAGGTGCTTATCGTTGCTATAGCCTTGGCTTCCTGCTCCGTAGAGAATGAGGCCTTCCTATAAAATATGAAGGATACCGCCTTATCCTTGTACTTCAGCCTGTAGTACAGCATTGCCATACCGGTAGCTTCATCAGAAACTACTGCGCCGTATGCTTTGCCGATGTTTTTGATTTCTATTGTATCATATCGCTCAACCTTCAGATAATGGTCTTCCTCCATTTCTTCCTTCAATATCTCTTCACTGATTTCAATTTTTTCATCTGTTATTTCGTTTATAGCCAGAAATGATTCATTTTCAGTCTTAAAGGATATAGTATTGGACTTCAACTGCTCATCCGATTCTTCCTTATCCTTTATGAACTCCTTCGGCATATTGACGCTCCAGTCTTCATCCTTGCTCGTGTACAAGTATGTATCTGACTTTCCGGCACATCCTGCCGCCAGGAATATCAGAATAAATGCCATAATTGCTGCTGTGATTCTCCTCATATAAACATTCTCCCCCTTAAGCGTTATGTATTAATTATAGCATAATATGTTTTTCTTCGTAAATTAATATTAACAGGGGATATGAACTGCCATGATAATTTATCTTGGCTTCTCATTACAACTTGATTTGTAGTTATGCAAGTCTGCAATTGAACCACTCCGCAGCACGCTGCTTTCGTGATGGCCGAAATAATCCGCCACTTCCCTGCCAGTCTTCATGCACGCTTTCAAATCGATTCCGGTCTCAATACCCATCTCACCCAGCATATGCACCAGATCCTCTGTGGATATGTTTCCCGAGGCCCCAGGAGCGTACGGGCATCCGCCAAGCCCGGCAAATGCGGAATCAAAGTGTACAATCCCACATTGCAGCGCAGCTACCACATTGGCAAGCCCCA
Source organism: Clostridia bacterium BRH_c25 (assembly GCA_001515955.1). The sequence goes on from LOES01000200.1 coordinate 9,944, forward strand.
TTCCCCTGGTATTGTGCAGATGCAGGTTCCAACGAAGTTCCGGATATTTTCTTATAAAATGACCGCAGACCTTTTCAATCAGAACCGGATTTGCCATTCCCGTGGTGTCTGACAGTGATAACTCTGTAATGCCCAGATCAATTAGTACTGACACTACCATCTCAAGCCGCTCAAGAGGAATCTTTCCTTCGAAAGGACATCCGAATGCGGTGGAAACTGCCGCAGAAACTATGATGCCATGTGCTTCAGCAAGCTGACAGCAGTCCGAAAAGCCCTCTAAAGTTTCCTTTGTAGTTCGCTTGAAATTATTCAGGTTGTGAGTGTCGCTGGAAGAAACGGTTATCTTTAGTTGGGGAACCCCTGCGTTGACCGCCCGCTGTACTCCTTTTTCATTAGTGACAAGAGCACGGTAACAAACACCGTCCTCCTGGGTGAGCAGCGCAAACATATCATCGGTATTCGCAACTGCAGGCACCGCCTTTGGATGAACAAAGGAACCTATTTCTATATTTTTGATTCCGCTTGCAATCAGCTGTTGAGTCAAGGAAGCTTTCTGCTGAGCTGTCATCAGCTTTGTCTCGTTCTGTAGCCCGTCACGCAAGCCCACCTCGCACAGATATACCTGTTTTGGATAGCTCATCCTTTCATCCTCCCAATTTCAGTTTTTATATAATGTTTCTTTCTTTTAGATAAGCCAGCCTTTCCTCATCCACTTGCAGCAGTGAAGAAAAAATTTCACTGTTATGTGCACCTATTGCAGGGCCGCTCCATTTCACTTCTCCGGGTGTTTCGCTGAGAACAGGTACTATGCCCGGCATCATCACTTCGCCCAACTGTTCATCAGGTATCTTTAAAATATTATTTCTGAATTTGTACTGCTCATTGTTCATGATGTCTTCAATGCTAAAGATTAGGCTGACAGGTACGCCATATTTGTCTGCCTTTTCAGCGAGAAGCTCGTAGTCAAGTCCCTGAATCCAGTCACTTACGAGGCTGTTCATATAAACATCCTCCTTGAGACGGTCCGCATTATTCGCATATTTCTCCATCAGCTCAGGACGTTCCATTGCCTTTGTCAGATGCTCAAAAGTGCCATCTGTACTGCAAATCAGTACCACCCATTTCCCATCCTTTGTTTCAAAGGTCCCACCCGGACTGGAGGTTCCGTTCAGGCTTGGCGCACGCCCGCGTACAACGCCGTTAAACTGGTAATCAGCCAGCAGTATTTCCATCATTCGAAAAATACCTTCATACAGGCTTACATCTGCCTGCTGGCCGCCCCCGCCGTTCACATCGCGGTAATAGAGCGAAATCATCGCTGAAAGAGCCGCATATAATCCTGCGATATAATCTGCCAGTGAAAATGGCGGACTGACCGGAGGGCGGTCTTTATAGCCTGAAATATAAGTCATACCTGAAAAAGCGGTGGCAGGGGTACCAAAGCCTACCTTGTCTTTATACGGCCCAGTCTGACCATAGCCGGTTACCCGGATAACAATGATCCTGGGGTTGGCCTTTTTTAATGTATCAATATCAAGTCCCCATTTATCAAGTGTTCCGGTCCTAAAATTCTCAATTAACACATCGGATTTTTTAACCAGCTCCAAGAAAAGCTCTTTGCCTTCTTCGAAATGCAAATCCAGTGTGATGCATTTTTTATTACGTCCGAAGGTTGCCCAGCGGGTTCCCTCCCCATTGTAATATGGCCCAAGGGTCCGCAGCGGATCACCCTTTCCGGGCATTTCCACCTTGATAACCTCCGCGCCAAAGTCCGCTAAAAGTCCTGCGGCAAATGGTGCTGCTATTACGGTGGAGCAATCTATGACTCTTATATTCTGTAATGCCTTTGGCATATATTTCTCTCTCTCTCAATTCTACATTTTTATTTTTTCGTAAGTAAAATCAACAACAATACTTATGAATTTGTGCTATAATATCCATATTAAATACAGCGCCGCTGTCATGTGGCCGGACTTGAGGTGAATCCTTTGAAAGATCAATTTTCCAGCATAAAAATTTTGGATCGGGTGTTCGACATCTTTGAGTGCTTTCTTGATGATGCCAGCGAGCTGTCCATCACACAATTGACTGCCAAGACTGGTTTACCCCCCAGTACAATTCACAGGCTGTGCACAGCCATGGAAGCCCGTGGCTATCTTGCCAGGAAAAGCGGAAGTAAAAAAATCATACTCGGACCATCCATGAAAAAGCTGGCGGAATTGTTTCCCCCTGTAGATCGTGCCTACTATATTTCATTTGCTATGAAATACATGCATCAGCTGCGGGATAAATTCAACGAAAGCATTGCTCTGTATGAGCGCTCGGATGACAAGCGGATCTGTGTAGCCCGGCTTGAATCCACCCACGCCCTTCGACAGGTCATGGAGGTGGGACAGATCCTGCCGCTGTCCAAAGGTGCTTCCGGAAAGGTTCTGTTAGCTTATCTAAGCCCCGAACAGGTTATCCATCTTGTACCGGATGCCACTCCAGAATTTTTCGCCACCCTCTCCTCCGTTAGAGAAAATGGTTATGCAATCAGTCTTGGCGAAAGAGATGAGGGCTTGATGGCAATTGCCATTCCGATATTTACTTCCGGTGGGCGTCTTTTGGGAAGCATCTCAGTTTCCGGCCCGGTAGAACGTATGAAAAATAACCACATGACAGAGCAAATCGGATATATCTGCGGAATTGGCGCAAAGCTCTCCAATGAACTACAGTCAAAGTAGCTATTAAACTGGCTTATCTGTCAGCTTGGACAGATAAGCCAGTTGTTTTTTATCGGATCAGTTCTGCCAGTTTGGTTGCCCTGTCAATAATGTCAATCCCCTTTGTAAAGGTCAGACAGGTACCGCTGGGATAGCGGGTCTTCTGGATCCACGCATCGGGAATGGCTTTGGCCCCGTATTTCGCCCCCAGAACCGCTCCGATGATTGCACCGATAGTGTCGGCGTCACGTCCAAAGTTGCCCGCAAGTATTACACCCTCCCTAAAGCTCTTGTTTGCAAGCTTTAAAACCCCGAAAGCCTGAGAAACAGCCTCCGGCACAGAAGCGCGGTATGTAGAGAACAGGTCGTAATGCAATGGCATCCATGCCGTATAAATATCACCCTTGGCATCGTCCACAATTTTGAAAGCTCGCAGCAGAGTTGCATGAAACCACGAATCCTCGGGTACCACTTCCAGAACCCCATTGAGAATTTCATCTATTTCGGCGTCTACCATTGCAAGGGAAACTGCCACTGCAACTGCCTGTGCACCCCATATACCATCACGGTAATGACTGATGGAAGCATCAATTGCAGCAATTTCAGCGGCTCTCTCGGGATCTCCGGCGCACATGATACCGATAGGGCCGCTTCGCATGGCTGCTCCGTCACTGCAGAAATAGGAATTGTATTCACCGGAGTAAGGTGGCATTATTCCTCTTCTGAGGTTGGTGGCAGCTTCCACTTCACTTGATCCGCCGCGGCGCAGCTCATCCTCCGTTGCAACATGCTTCATCCATGAATCAATTACATTCCCGACCTTGAGGTTGCCGCCGCAGTTGATGAGCATTTCTACTGTCAGCAGTGCAAACTCCGTATCATCAGTGCTCCAGGATGCACCCTTATTGAAATCTGTAGTGATACCGAAGTCCCGCTGATTGTCAGGCTTACGCGCCGCATCACCGAAGGAATCTCCGATAGCAAGGCCGCACAAGGAGCCTATTGCCCTATCCTTTGCAACCTCTTTGTTTTGGATCAGATACTCACGATTTAACATAGTTTCTCCTTTCGAATTTCCAGAACTATATACATGCAGCTTCTATTTGATATCTATTGTCCCGAAATACTCACTGAACTCGTCCCCACCAGCCGCATTCCACTTTATAACAAATTCATCGAAGGCACTGATTGGTTTCTTGCCTGTGATAATATCAGCAGTATATTCATTGTAGAGTGCATTCATTGCATCCCATTGAGGAGTCAGATCTTCAGGAATCAGAGCATTTACATCTGGGAAATAATACTCACTGCATTTTTCAAGAGAATCAAGAGCCGCAGTGGTGTAACAAGGCTTTTCCAGCGGAATGGTAGGCTCGAATTTGTATGTGGTATTCCAGAATCTTGACCACCATTCAGTAAATTTATCAGTAAACACTACCTTACCATCAACAACCTTGTAGTGGATTCCTTCCACTCCCAGCTTATCGATCATGCGTCCTTCAGGGCTGGCCATGAATTCAAGCACTGCAAATGCAGCATCCTTGACCTTGGAAGATGTGCTTATACCAAAGCCACGGGTCTCCTTAGTCACATCAACAGATAGGTAATCCTGTGAAATACCCTTTGCAGGAGGCAGTACAGTAAGTGCGGCACCTTCTCCATTAGTCTGCATCTGCTTGTTATCGTAAATATTAATGACGTCACCAGCGCCGCCGGCGATGAGCAGAGCATCTCCCTCATAGAAAGCTTTTTCCATAGTGTCCCATTTCTTTGTAATGTATTCAGGATCAAGAAGCCCTGCAGCATAAAGCTCTGCATAGTATGCTATCTTATTTTTTTCAGCTTCTGTTGCTTTTGTATAAACCCATTTTCCGTCTTTTTGCACCAAAGTAGTGGTAATGCCAAAGGCGTGGTTAAAGATGCTGTCCATTCGCAACAGCTTACCGTCATTGGTAATGCCATATTTTGTGATACCCTTGTCTTTTGCTTCCTGCATCAGTGCCTTGTAGTTCTCAGGTGTCGGATTCTCAAGCAAAGCTTTGGCTGAATCCAGCTTGTTCAGCAGGTCTGTTCTTATTACAGGAACATTTGTCTTCGGTGGAGCAAGCCACAAAAGATAAGGATAGTTTGCAACACGTGCTGAGCTGTGTCCTTCCAACAGGCTCTTCACATAAGTGGAGCCTTCGATATAAGGAGTAAGATCCTCCAGGAGTCCTTCAGCGGAACAGGCTTCGTCTCCGCCCTGGAAGTAAACTATATCCGGATTGATTTGTCCTGTTTTGAACGCAAGGGGTAATGCTACACTATAGTGGTCGCTTCCCGGCTGATCGAGCACTTCAAGCTTTACATAGTTGCCCTGTTCAGCCATTTTCTTCTCTATCTCGGTTACCATCTCCGGAATACTGTCATCCTCCGGATTGACGTCCATGCATATGTACTTCACTGTAACAGGGGCATCAGGTGCACCTATTTTGCCATTGGATGCGTCTGCTGTGGATGCCGGTTCGGGTGAGCTTGTTCCCACTTGGGCTGCTTGATTGGAACATCCGCTTACCAGTGTCAATACAAGGATCAGTGCCAAAACTGTACAAAGTAGTTTTTTCATAATACCCTCCTTAAATATATTGTGAACCGCATTGCTCTGCTTATGAGCAAGAGGCTCCAACCTATTCCTTTACTCCACCGGTCATAATGCCCTTGGTATAATATTTCAGGACCAGCGGATAGATACAGAGAATCGGAATAATTGCAATTACTATTGTGGCACTTTTGAGTGCTGTATAATCCAGCTGTGCCACCGAATTATAATTCATTAGATTCTGAGCACCTACAATCGTCCTCGTTTCATTAGATACAACGAATTTACGCAGAATTACCTGTAATACAGTGTTTTGTTGTGAGCTGATGTAAATACCGGATTTGAAATATTCATTCCAGCGCGCAACCGCATAGAACATGGTGATTGTTGCAATCCCCGGCTTTGCAAGGGGACAGACAATCTTTGTGAGCATAGTTATATGTCCGGTGCCGTCAATTATTGCTGCTTCATATATAGATGCGGGGATATCCGAAAAGAACCGCATAAGAATAATAAGGTAAAAGACGTTAACAGCCGCTGCTAGTATTACCGACCACTGGCTTCCCATCAGACCGATTTTCTGTACTACCAGGTATTCAGGAACCAGTCCCGGATCAAACAGCATCATACAGATTAAAAATCCCATAAACAGCTTTTTGAACACCAGGTTGGGTCTTGTCAGTACATATGCAGCTGTGGTTGTCAGAACGATATTGATCGCAGTTCCTACAAACGTGATAAACATTGAGTTCATGAAGGACCGCATCAATACCGGATGTCCGAACACAACCTTATAGTTAACCAGACTAAAGCCTCTGGGCAGAATTTCCAGGCCGGTCATCTGGGGCGATAACGCAGGATCCGAAAAAGATCTTGCCACCACATTGAGCAGTGGAATAACCATCGTCAGGGTGATGCCTATCATAAAGATTGAAAGAATCAGCTGGGAAAGCTTGAATTTCTTTTTCATTACCATACCCCTTTTCCGGTAAACTTTTTCGCTGTAATATGGGTGATATAAACAAGTATACATCCAACCACACCCTTGACCAGGCCTACGACAGTCGCAATTGAATATTGGGCGTTGATGAGACCCAGACGGTAGATATAGGTGTCTAAAATATCTATCGCGCTGTTGACTGAGTCATTGGTAAAGTTGAATACCTGATCAAATCCCGCGTTCAGGAAGAAACCAAGGTTTAGAATGAACATCATAACCATTGGTGCCACCAGTGCGGGAATAATAACATTCCAAATAATTTGCAGGCGGTTTGCACCATCTACCTCTGCCGCTTCATACAGGGAGGGGTTTATTCCCAAAATAGCGACAATGTATACTATCGAATCCCAGCCAATGCTTCTCCATGCTTCCGAATAGAACAGCACCCATCTGATCGTGTCTTTATTTGTCATGAAATCCACCGAGGGAAGATTAAAAATTCTTAACAGCTCATTGACAGCACCGCCGGAGGGAGACATCAGCGAAATCCAGATACCCGCTATAACCACCCATGAAAGGAAATGCGGCAGGTAGGTGACTATCTGCACGTATTTTGATACATAGCGGTTGCGCAGCTCATTAAGTAAAATTGCAAAACACACCACAAAGGGGAATAGCAGTACATATTTCATAAAGCTTATAATCAGCGTGTTGGTTAAAATATTGCTAAAAGCCGTTGAACTGAACACAGTCATGAAATACTTAAGTCCCACCCATTCCCAAGGGCCAATAGCCTTATACTTGTAGAATGCAAGACGCATGTTGATGATAGGCCATACCCGGAAGATAAAAAAGTATAGAAAGGTTGGTGCAATCATCAGGTATAGCACACGGTCAGTTTTCAGCTGCTTGAGTGTTTTTTGAAGTCCTGAGGATTTTACTGTCCTTTGTTCAGTTTGTATCATACTCTAACCTCGTCATTATTCCGTATTATGGAATTTTATTTTTCATGAATAGTTTTCTAACTTGTTTTAAGTATAATATCAAAAACAAAATGCGTCAATACCAACATGTAATAATTACGAAATTTCTATAGATATATCCATTTTTTAGGGTTTAATAACAGTAATATTATACTTTTTTAACACTATAATTTATATTTTTTGAATTTTTTGCTATTCCGTTATGCGGAATTTTACTTATTGCGCTTTGTTTCGAGTTGACTATAATGATATGATCCGGGGTATAATGTGTAACAGAAAGGACTGCTGCAAATTTTGCAACAGCCCCTATTGGAATTAGGATCGATTCTCATAATTCTTTATCGTAAGCAAACAAATCCTGGACCAAGCCTATGATCGCCTTTTTCTTATATGGCATAGATCCTCTCTCCTTGATCCTTTCCTCTATTTCCTTTGAAAGCAGCAAACCTAATTCTTGTATCAGCACATCCCCGGGCAGCCTTCCCTCCATCAGCTTTTCAGCCGCTGCTATTCTGGCAGCCCTTTTGCCGACAGACCCGAGTCCAAGCCTTGGTTCCTGGATTTTGCCCATATCGTCAAGAGCAAATGTTACCGCCAGACTCAGTTTGGAAATGGTCACCTGGCTTCTTGAGCCAAGCTTTGCAAAGCTGCTGAAGCTTATACCCTCTTTTACCGGAATGCCGATGCATTCAATAAAAGCACGCTCTGCTTTCATTTTTTCTCTAATATTTGTTTGAAAGTCCTCCAACCCAACTTTATGAGCACTTCCTTCTCTGTCAATATACTTTACCCATGCATCAAGGGCCAGCAATGCAGGAATAGAATCCGCTGCAGGAGAACCATTTGCTATATTCCCGCCTATTGACGCCCTGTTTCTGATTTGAGGCGACCCTACCGACCCTGCTGCCTGAGCAAGGCAAAGCGCATTATCCCTGACCAGCCGGGATTCCGAGATCTCGGCAAATGTTGTCAATGCACCGATTACAAGATCTTTGCCCTGAAGCTTGATGTAACGCATTTCATTTATACCCGAAAGGTCAATCATCAGCTCACAGCCGTTCAAATGCTTCTTCAAATCCACCAACAAGTCCGTACAACCAGCCAGCATCAAATATTTGCATTCAGATGCTGCCAATATATCCACCAACCCGGCTATACTTTCAGGAGTACTTACCCGCATCTCTTTCATCAATGACACCTCTCTAAATTACTCTGAATAGTCTGCAGTCTCTCTTACTGCCTTCACAATCTGATTGTAGCCCGTACATCTGCATAAATTCCCTGAAATGGCAGTCCGGATTTCCAGCTCGGTAGGATTTGGATTCTTCATAAGAAGAGCCTTTGCCGACATCAGCATGCCGGGAGTGCAATATCCGCACTGGACGGCACCATTTCTTATAAAAGCCTTCTGCAGGAGGTCAAGCTGACCGTCTTCACCCAGTGATTCAACTGTATATATCTCCTTGCCGGCGATCTGCGGTGCAAGCACCAAGCAAGAGCAAACCGCCGCACCGTCAAAAATAACAGTACAGGAGCCGCATTCCCCCTCGCCGCAGCCTTCCTTTGTGCCGGTCAATCCCAGCTTTTCACGCAAAACATCAATCAGCCTGAAGGCCGGATCTATTTCCTCATTATAGCTTCTACCGTTTACCTTGAAAGCAATTTTCATGGTTTCACCTCCATCTGCCTGCTTTTTTCGGCTTTGTTTACTTCCGCTTCAGATAAAGCCTCAATAATCTTCTCCGGTATAAGGGGAAGGCTGCACAACGTCATTCCCAGGGCATCGTTCACTGCGTTTACCACAGCCCCTGCCACAGGTACAATGGCAATTTCCCCCAAGCTTTTCGCACCAAAGGGACCGTCATCCTCTCCATACTCTAAAAACCTGCATTTCACCTCCGGCATGTCAGGTGCATTGATTACGGTATACTTTGCAAAACTGCTGTTTGTGGGGTTACCTTTCTTATCAAGCCTGATTTCCTCGCAGAGTGCAAAACCGATGCCCATCTGGACGCTTCCGACCACCTGGCCCTCAACCATCCCGGCATTTATAACCTGTCCTATATCATGAACAGCCAGATAGTCGGTAACCTTTACCATACCGGTGCAGGTATCCACCGTTACTTCTGCAAAATGAGCACCATAGGAACCCGGGTTCGAAACATTATTGTAATTCTCGGTCACAATAAGCTCCTGCTGGTGCTTCACCTGGGCAATAACCCCTATATCTCTCAAGCTCAGCTTGTTCTCTTCATTGCCAAGCATCCACACATAACCCTTCTGGTAAACCAGATATGTTTTGGAGGTATTGAGAATTGCAGCTGCCTGATCCATTATCTTTTCCATTATACTTTCAGCTGCCTTTAATGCACATTTCCCCGCTACGTAGGTTACCCTGCTGGAGAAAGTGCCTATATCATAAGGACTTCTTTCGGTATCGGCCTCCAATACCGTTATTTTGTCCGGTTCAACCTGCAGAACCTCTGCCACTATCTGCGCCAGGCTTATTAAAGTACCGCAGCCCTGTTCATGGGTTCCGGTATTCAGTATGAAGCTGCCGTCCTCGTTCATTTTCAGCGTCATGACACTTAAGTCCTGAATCTTTCCGTAGAAGCCGTTCACATGGCCTCCACAAGCCAACCCGACCCCTTTGCGATACCGTCCTTGACCTTTCGGTTCTCTTTTTCTTTCATACCAGTTAAAATCCTTGATGCCCTCTGTCAGACATTCACGTATTCTTGCATTCCCCAGAGTTATTTTTGTAATATTCTCCATGTCGTAGGGGTATACCAGGTTTTTTAGCCGGAAGTCTGCAGGATCTATCCCCAGGGACTTTGCAACCCTGTCAAAATGAACTTCGATTGCCGTACAGATCTGGGGACCGCCCCAGCCTCTGCAGCCACCGGAAACCGGCGTGTTGGTCAGGACGCTTTTCACTTTATAATTCAAATTTGGAATTCTATATACCCGGAAAGCCTTCTTACCCATAGCAATGGACAGGTCATTGGTATTTCCCGCATAAGCTCCGGCATCTGTCATAGTGGTTATGCTGCAGCCCAGGATCCTGCCATCCCGCGTAACCCCTGTTTCTACGGCAATATCCGTTGCGGTCCTGGTAACCGTGCTCAAGATGGTCTCTTTCCTGTTGTAGCAAAGCTTGACGGGTCTTTTTACCATCATTGCCATGTACGCTGTCAGTGGCTCAAGAATGGCTTGCTGCTTTGCTCCAAAGGATCCGCCCGTAACCGTTTTGATAACCCTGACTTTGTTATAGGAAAGCTTCAATAGATCTGCAACAACCGTTCTCACGCCGAAGGCACTCTGGCACGGTGTCCATACGGTCAGGTATCCCATTCTGTCATAATCGGCAACGCAAATATGTGTTTCCATTGCTGCATGATGTACCTTCTGCGTCTTGATTCTATCGAAAAAGGTGAGCTCGGCACCAGCTACAGCGCTTTTGGCATCACCGAAATCAAGCTCCGACTCCTTCAGAAGATTGCCGCCGGGGTGGATTTCATTCTCTTTGTCCTCCAAAGCCTGGTACATATCTGTCAGCGGCTTAAGCTCTCCATATTCTATATCAATGAGAGCCGCGGCTGCTTCGGCAATACTGTCGGTTTCCGCTACGACGGCGGCTACCCGGTCTCCAACAAAGCGCACTTTGTCATTAAACAACCTCTCGTCCTTGGGTACAGCCTGATCCACATAGAAAGCATAATTGTTATAGCGGTCCTTGGGAGTATTCTCGTGGGTGAATACTGCCACGACACCCGGCAAGGCCTTTGCCTTTTCCGTATTGATGGAAATGATGCCGCCATGGGCGATTTCACTGAAGACAATCTTAGCATACAGCATACCGGGCATTTTCATATCATCCAGGTACTTCCGTCCGCCGGTCACTTTAAGCTCAGCATCCTGTATGGGGAAAGCTTTTCCAATATATTGATAGGACGGCTTCATAAATTCTCCTCCTTAAATTATCTTAAATTACCTTGAATTATGATTGACAAAATTCAAGATACTTGCATTTCTCTATAAAGTCTTTCCTAACGCTACCAATTCATTTGCTATTGAATTAATTTCTTCTATAGAAGCATTTATCTCTTCAGTTGCAGCTGCCTGCTGCTGTGTGCTCAAGCTGTTCTTATCAATTTCATTTACTATCTTTTTTACAGCATCATTTGATTTTCCGAGAATTCTGTTTATATTATTAACTGCTTCACTGCTGCTGGAGGATAACTTCCTGATCTCCTCAGCAACCACACTAAACCCTCTTCCATACTCACCGGCCCTTGCCGCTTCGATAGCGGCATTCAACCCTAACATATTCGTCTGATTTGCTATTTCTTTTATAATAACAAGTACCTTATTTGTTTCCTGCATGCTGTCAAGGGCTTCCTTTGCAGAGTCAACCATCTCAACCTGCGACATGGCAATTTCTTGTGCATTTGTGGAAATATCGACGATACCCTTCGAAATCTCATCCAGAGAACAAGATAAATTCTCTGCCACACCAATGACATTATTCCTTGTCTCAATATCTTTGGATATTGAGATTGCACCAATGACATTACCGTCATTATCCATTACAGGCGTTGCTGTCGACTTAAATGCTATACCGTATACCTCCTTTGGAATTACCTCACTGATGCTCTTCTTTTGCTCCATGCATTTTCTAAGCATTGACACTTGCGGCAACGGTGATCCCGGCTTTGTATTAGAATTTAAAGTTTTACCGGGGTTATAGCTTAAGAATTTTTCCCTGTCACTTACCATTGTAGCTACATCCTCACCGGTAAGGTCTTTAATGATAGCAGCATATTCTATTAACATCTCCAATGAATGGATTTGCTTAATACTAATCATGTATCCACACTCCCTACAAAATAAAGGCAGATCTTCAGTAATGGAGATCTGCCTTTTCCATACTTCCTAGAATGGACCGAAATTCATCATAACAGCCCCTATGAGTAAGAGAATGGCCGCGCCCCAAATCATCAGCATAAAGGGCAGAATATATCTTAACCATTTATCGAAAGAGATTTTTGCATACATCAGGAAAGCAACCAGCGCACCGACTGTCGGATAGCAAAGGTTAGACAATCCGTCTCCAAACTGGTATGACAATATGGCTATCTGCCGGTTCAGACCGATAATATCCGATGCCGGTATCATAATCGGCATTGTGACCATCGCCTGTCCGCTGCCGGAAGGAATAAAGAAGTTGATAATTGTCTGCACTGCAAACATGGCAATGGATGTGAAAAACGGAGACAAGCCTTTCAACGGTAAGGATATGAAATATACAATAGTATCGGCGATATGGCCTTGATCCAGTATGACCTGAATAGCTCTGGCCAGACCTACTGCCATGGCACCGATGAAAATAGCCTTGCCCCCTTCCAATAATTCATCGGCAATCCTGCCGCTTTTATAACCGGAAATGATACCGGCAATAATGGCACCAATAATATATGTTGCGGACATCTGGGGGATACCCCACTTCATATTGATAGTTCCGTATACAATCATACCGATGGTTGCGGCTAATGTAAGCAGAACCAGCTTATGCCTTGTTGTAAATTCAGCTTTTTCATCCTGGTCACTTACTAAATGGGATATATCCATACCGTAAACAACGCTTTTTGTAGGATCTTTTTTAACCTTTTTCGCATACCGCAAAACATAGCTGATAGATATAAACATAAAGACAGCAAATATGAACAAGCGATATCCAAAGCCTGAAAACATCGGCAGCTCACCGATGGTCTGGCCTATACCCACATTCCACGGGTTTGAGGGTCCGGCTGACCAGCCCATGACAATACCTATCAGTGCAATGGAGATACCAACCAGGGTATCATAGCCCAATGCCAGGGCAATTCCAATACACAGCGGTGCAAAGGGTATGGCTGCCTCCAGCATTCCGGGGAAGGCACCAAGGCTTCCGAAGAAAAGCATAATGGCCGCAAGAACCCAGTGGCCTTTTTCTTCTCCTATATTTCTGGTCAAGCTGAATATGGCTGCCCGGATTGCTCCGGTACTGTCAAACACGCGGATAGAGCCTCCAATCAGCAGGATCATGATAATTAATGCAGACGCAGCCATTATTCCGTTAGGGACTGCAGTAAAGAAGTCAAATATTTTTACAGGTGTCTGCTCAATGTAATGGAAGCTTTCCGCATCAACTACTTGCCTTCCGTTTACATCTATGCGGTTGAATTCTCCGGCAGGAATAATATAGGTCATGATACCGACAACAACAATAATTGAGAATAAAAGAACGAATGCGTGGGGGAATTTAAACTTTTTTGTTGCAGATGTTGAACTGTTCATTTAATAACCCTCCCTTTTAATTAATGATGTACTGCCCCAAAATCCATACAGTTAATGGAAACAGATTCTGAGAATATAGCTTGTTGTTTCCATTATAAATAAAAAAAATGACACAGTAAGATATTAATTGTGTCATTTTTCTGACAAAAGAGGAAGCTTGATTATGAAGCTGCTTCCCTGCATGTATTTTGAGCTGGCGTAAATTCTTCCCCCATGAGCTTCAATGATTCTTCTGGCTAAAGCCAGTCCGATACCATAGCCTTTTACTTCCCTGTCCTTTGTACGGTAAAACATTTCAAAAACCTTCTCTATTTCCTCAGCCCGTATGCCGATCCCTTCATCCCTCACAATCAATTCCAATTCATTGGGAAGCTGGGTTATGGTTACCTGAACTGTACTTCCCTTATCAGAATACTTGATTGCATTGGTAATCAGGTTGTTCCATACGCGGATCAGCTTGATTTTGTCTCCCGACAGGCTGCCCCCCTCTATAGAAAGGCTCCCTTCAAAGCTTCTGCCGGAGCTTTCAATTTGCCTCTTTGCGTCATCAAAGAGTAAGCTTGAAAAATCGGATATATCCAATTTTTCTGACTCAAGGATCAAAAACTTTTTTATATCATATAAGCTATCCAATATATCCTCGGTGATTTCTTCAATCTGTTCTGCCCGGGTATAAATGCCGCGCAAATACTCCTCTACTTTATCGGGATTGCTCGCAACTCCCATTTGCAGCCCTGTTGTATAACCCTTGATCAAGGTCAGGGGTGTTTTTAAGTCATGGGAAAGCTGGGTTATAAAGTCCGTCACTCCGGAGGAGATTTCCTCAATTGTATTCGTAAGGCTTTTAGAATAATTGTGAAGGCTTTGGCTTTCCCTGTGGATATTTTTGATCATATCCGATAAACTGTACTTCATCTGGTTCAGCGCTTCACTCAAGGTCCCCAATTCATCTTCGGATACAATTTCCACCGACTCCGTCAAATCACCTTCAGATAACCTCTGCACGCTTAAAATCATTTTCTCTATGGGACGGGACATTTTTCTCCCCCAATAGGCACCGAATAAAATCATCAGGCTCAGGATGATTCCTAATATACTTAACAGATAAACGACCATTTCACGGACCGGAGTAAGGAACTCCGCTTCAGGGGCTATAAGCAGCAGCTTCCAATCACAAGCTTCAATAGGAACGGAAACCAGCAGACGCCTTTTATTCTGTAATATGACGGTTTCTACTGTCGGATAAGGCCGTTGAATATCCAGATACGATCCGGTGCTGACATCGAAGGCCTTGTCAAGAGGCTGCAAAACATACTGCTTATCAGGATGGGCAATAATCATTCCATCCCTGTCCAGCAGTATCCCGAAGCCGGTCTCACCGTATGAAATACTTTTTACCTGCTGGGTAATATTACTGATTGGAATATTCGCGGCCAATACGCCTTCAACTCCGTGAAGTTGGATAGGAAGGGCAATTGACGTTACCAGGCTTTTTTTGTTCTTATCAATATAAACCGGTGTGAAAACCGTGTCATTGGCTGTGACTGCCAGCTGATACCAGGGTCTTTGTGCCGAATTATACTCTGCTTCCGGTATCCAACCCTTGGCATCCAGCATCTTCCCGTTTTCAAAGCCAATAAATACACTATAGAACAAAGGGTCGGCTTGAGCTGCTTCCTGCAGCATTTTCTGCACCTTCTGCTCATCATAGGGTACTATGGAAGAAATATGAACAGCGGTACGTTCCAGGGATGCGATTTTTTCTTTTGCCCACCCCTGGATTCCTTCAGCATTGTATTGGGCGGATTTCATTCCCAGCTCAGCGGCTTGCCTATAAAGGACATTCCTGAATATCAGGTAGCTGGTCACGCCTATAAATACTGCCGTCAGGATGGTAACCAGAAATAAGGCCAGGGTGATTTTTGTCCGGATCTTCCTGAATTTCATGATGTGTTGCCTTCAAAGACATAGCCGACACCCCATACCGTATGAATGTATTCCGGATTATCGGGATCCTTTTCGATTTTTCTTCTCAACCGCTTTATATTGGTGGTTACCACATTGTAATCATAAGTACTGCTGCCCCACACCCTGTTTAATATCTGTTCCTTTGTCATTACCAGTCCGGCATTTTGGACCAGATATAAAAACAACTCAAACTCTTTAGATGTAAGAGAAACCGGTATTCCATCCTTCAAAACCCGGTAATGGCCGGGATAGATTAACAAGGAACCGAAGCGCATCGTTTCATCATGCCCGGCTGACCTTTTCTCATTATAATCAGCATACCTGCGGATATTTGCCTTTACCCTTGCGACCAATTCTATCGGATCGAAAGGCTTTGTCATGTAATCATCGCTGCCTATGCCCAATCCCAATACCTTGTCGCTCTGGGAAGCTTTGGCCGTAAGGAAAATCACGGGGATATTGGTCCTCTCCCGTATTTTCTTGCATGTCTCTATACCGGACATACCCTCCATGCTTATATCCAGAACCACGAGCTTTATGGTTTCATCCAGCTTGGCCAGCGCTTCTTCCCCGCTGTAAGCTTCAACTACTTCGATAGTATGAATTTGCAGGAAGTCCTTAATCAAGTGGACAATCTCTTTTTCATCATCTACAACCAGCACTTTATCCATCTTATTCTCCTCCATTGTCATCTCTGCTTATTTTGAAAGACCGGACACCTTTTTCAAGGTGATCTGCAATTTCTTCAATTTGCCCTGCAATATCAT
>LOES01000201.1 GCA_001515955.1 Clostridia bacterium BRH_c25
GAGGTATAAAGTGGCTGCCTGGCAAGTTCAATATCTGCAATTCCTGCTCCGGAATCCCTTACTTCAATCTCTACTGTATAGCCGGTTATTCTTGAGACTATCACCACATTGCCTGTACCACAAGCATATCCATGTATAATAGCGTTGGTAACTGCTTCGGATACAGCAGTCTTGACCTCTGCCAACTCTTCTATCGTCGGATCAAGCTGAGCTACAAATGCGGCTACCACTGACCTGGCAAAGCTTTCATTCTGTGATTTGCTTAGGAATTCAAGTTTCATTTCGTTGTCTGTTTTCATTGCGTTAACACTCCTTTATACCTGTAATAGCTTGCTTTTTATTGGGATATATACGAATTATCTTCTGCAGTCCGCATATTTCACATAATCTCAATATCTGTGGCTTTACATTTATCATGCCTGCCTTGCCTCCATTGTTTGCTATGTTCTTATAACGCCCGATTAATACTCCGATTCCTGAGCTGTCCATAAAGCCTACATGCTCCATATCAAATAGGATCGACTTTGGATTTTTTATTGTAATTTCCTTGTCAATTTTGGATCTGATCTCTTCACAGGAGTGGTGGTCAATATCTCCGTTGATTTTTGCAATCAGAAGCCTGTCCACATACTCAAAACCTATATTCATTATCGTCCCTCCATATTTATACTGCTTTAGTTATATTCAATAAATAGAAGCATTTTCCTTCAACGAATTATGTATTGTTTTGTAAAACTGGAAAAAATTAAATACACTATTTTTGTCATATTGAAGACTAATATGACAAAAGCATCGCATTCTATATAGAACACTTATATTTTGCATCATATATGACTAGAAAAATTTGCATTTTGTGCTATACTAATAATGGTACATGAACACTTGTTTTTATTTAGAGCGGCAGTGATACTGCCATACTTTTAGGAGTGATAAAATGAATGTGCTCATATTTTCTGTTTCAATAGGAAACGGCCATGACCAGGTAGCCCATACAATGAGGAATGAGTTTATACGCCAGAACAATTCCTCCAGGGTAAAGATAATCAACACCATCAGTTATATAAGTCCTATCCTAGACAAGGTCATTCTTGACGGCTACATGAATATACTGAAGTTTTACCCCAAGGCATGGGGAAAGCTCTACGAGAAGACCAACAGACTTGATCCTATAATAGATGTTAACGATATAGCTAACAGGCTGATGACCAGCAAGCTCAGGAAAACCACCGTGAACTTTGATCCGGATATAATTATATGCACTCATAGCTTTCCTGCTGCAATAATCTCAAGCCTTAAACAGAAAAAAAGGATTGACTGCCCACTCATTACTATAGTTACAGATTTTAATATCCATTCCTCATATATTAATGATAAAACTGATTATTATGTAATACCCCATGAGGACCTGACATATGTAATGGAAAACTTCGGTGTAAGTGAGGAAAAGGTGCTTCCTCTGGGGATACCTATAAAAAGGGAGTTTGCTGAAGTGCATACGCGGGAAGAGTTATTGGGAAAGCTCGGATTTGAGAATAAAAAATCCATACTTGTAATGGGTGGAGGCCTTGGGCTTGGTGAAATAAACAACATCGTTAAAGCAATTGACAATTATATGAATGATATTCAGATTATTGCAATAGCAGGCAGAAATAACAGGCTGGAGTCAAAGCTCAAAAGCTTATCCACCAAGAACAAGCTTGTGGTCTATGGATTCGTAAACAATATCCACGAGCTTATGGAGCTGTCCGATTGCATAATAACAAAGCCCGGGGGCGTATCTGCGGCAGAAATATTGAGCAGGGAAAAACCTCTGGTCATATTCTCTCCTCTACCGGGGCAGGAGTATGAAAATGCTGAGTTCCTACTGAATTCAGGTGCTTCTGTTGCTACCTCCGATGTCAGAAAAATACCTGTTCTTATTGACCAGATATTCAGCTCTGAGATCAGAATGAAGTGCTTCAGGGAAATGGCCGGTATTTTGAAGAAACCGCACTCCACCTACAACATCGTACATTTTCTCGAAGATAAATATGGTTCAGATAAAACAGCGATGTTATAGTATATAATTATATATAAGCAATAGAAAAGGAGAATACCGATGGATTTATGGATTAAGGAAACACAGATTGAAAATGCTGCAATGGCATACAAGGTCAGAGAAACCTTGCATACTGAGAAGACCAAGTATCAGGAGCTTGCGATACTGGATACCTATGAATTTGGAAGAATGCTTGTGCTTGACGGTATTGTTCAGACTACAATACGTGATGAGTTTGTGTATCATGAAATGATAACCCATATCCCCCTTTTCACCCACGGTAACCCTAAGAAGGTTCTGGTAGTGGGCGGCGGAGACGGAGGCGTTATCAGAGAGATACTAAAGCATAAATCAGTTGAAAAGGCTGTGCTTTGCGAAATCGATGACAGGGTAGTAGAGCTCTCGAAAAAATATCTGCCGGAGATTAGCTGTGGACTTGATGATCCCAGAGCTGAAGTCTTTATTGGCGATGGTATCAAATATGTTCTTGACCGTAAAAATGAGTTTGACGTAATAATTGTTGATTCTACTGATCCCTTTGGGGCTGCTGAAGGACTTTTCAACATCAATTTCTACAAATCCTTATATGATTGCCTGACTACCGATGGAATATTTGTCGCTCAGACGGAGACCCCTTTTTACCTCCCACAGGTAGTGAAGCAGATATTTGATGATATTGATAATGTATTTCCTGTTACAAAGCTGTTTATGGCAGCTATCCCCACATATCCAGGGGTTCACTGGAGCTTTACAATGGGTTCCAAGAAATATGACCCCGAAAAGACAGATATACATAATATCCCTGATTTTAATACAAAATACTATCACAAGGACTTGCACAAGGCTTGCTTTATACTCCCAAAATATGTTAAGGACTTGATTCTTGGAAAGAGTGTATAATAATACACTGCCCTGCAGCTTTATTTATTACGCCTACTTCGGAGTATAGCTTTTGAATCGCTGGGATGCCTGATTCAATCGGCTTTTATATTTTCAAAAAATAGTGATGAATTTTTATATTAATTTTTAGTAAAAATCATTGCATTTTGGATTTGTTTGCCCTATAATGAATTTGGCATTTAAATAAAAAACTTAAAATCGCTCTGCAGAAGCCTGAACTTATTGCATCGAAGTTCAAGGCTTTTTTCTTTAGTAAATTAAATTTCAGTCAACCGAAAGGAAGGTGTAAAAAATGTTCAAATTAGATCAAACAAAAACCCCTATGTTTGATGCCCTACTAGAATACCACAACAATGATACAGTCCCTTTCCATGTTCCAGGCCATAAGCGAGGCCAGGGAATGCTCAAGAAGTTTAGGGATTTCGTGGGTACGAACGTATTATCAATAGATGTAACGGTTTTTCATCAGGTTGACAGTCTCCATAAGCCAACAGGTGCAATCAAGGAGGCCCAGGAACTTGCTGCTGATGCTTATAACGCCGATTACACTTTCTTTTCAATACACGGAACCTCCGGTGCCATACAGGCAATGATCATGAGCGTTGTTAGCCAGGGGGACAAGATAATTATCCCCAGGAATGTTCATAAATCTATTACAGCAGGTATAATACTTAGCGGTGCCACTCCTGTTTACATGCACCCGGAGATTGACACTACAGTAGGATTGGCTCTAAACGTTACTCCCGAAATTGTAAAAAGAACACTGGAGCTGAATCCTGATGCAAAGGCTGTGCTGATAGTTAATCCAACCTATTATGGTGTATCAACAGATATCGCTGAAATTGTCAAAATAGTACATGAATATGAGATACCCCTGATAGTTGATGAAGCTCATGGTCCACATCTGCATTTCAACAGCAAGCTTCCAATATCAGCTATGGATGCAGGTGCAGATATATGCGCCCAGAGTACTCATAAAATTGTCGGCTCCATGACTCAAAGCTCTCTGCTGCATGTAAAAAAGGGACTTGTTGACGTTAACAGAGTCAAGACAGTCATGAGTCTCCTGCAGACTACAAGCCCTTCATATCCGCTTCTCGCCTCTCTTGATTGTGCGAGAATGCAGTTGGCTACAGAAGGCAAAGAGCTTATAGATTATGCTATAGAATTAGCCGGGTATGCCAGAAATGAAATTAACAAGATTAATGGCTTATACTGTTTCGGTGAAGAAGTGCTTAAGAAAAAAGGTGCCTATGGCTTCGACCCGACAAAGATAACAATTACCAGCAGGGATCTTGGTCTTTCCGGACACGATCTAGAGGAAATCCTAACTGAAAAGTATTATATACAGCCGGAAATGTCTGACCTTTACAATGTTCTTTGCGTTTTCTCCTTTGGAGATACCAGGGAAACTGTCGATAAGTTGCTTAGTGCTCTTAAAGAGATTAGTGCTGAACAAAGCTGTAAGGAAATTGTCAAATCTGAAGTACTGGGTATACCATACATTCCTGAGAGTGTTCTTACTCCCAGGGACGCATTTAACAGCCTGACAATATCAATACCCATCGAGGACAGCATCGGACTTATCAGTGCCGAGTTCTTGATGGCTTATCCACCTGGGATACCGATACTCTGCCCTGGTGAAATAATAACACAGGAAATAGTTGACTATGTAAAAGCATTGAAGGCTGCGAACCTATATGTTCAGGGAACTGCAGATCCGGAAGTCAATAGGATCAAAATAGTCAGCGACCTTCAGATAATGAATGTAAACGCATGATATAAATGAGGTATACAAAACTGTATACCTCATTTACTTTTGCATTGTTATCAGGACAAAGCTATTATATAATAATTTTATAGAACCAAATTTTTTAAGTCTTCAAATATTTTTTTAATATGACAAGCATCACTATAATGTAGGGAGGATTATGATGAAGAAAATTATCATAGTATTCACTGGCGGTACGATAGCCATGAGAATTGATGAAAAAACTCACGCAGCAGTACCTGCAATTAATGGAGAACAGATTCTGCAGATGACGCCGGGTATTGGCAGAATCGCAGAAATAGATTTCCTTAATTTCAGTAATATCCCAGGACCACACATGACTCCCGAGAAAATGTTTGAGCTTTCCAAAATTATACAGCATAAGCTCGAGGTAGAGGGCTTTGACGGTGCGGTTATAACCCACGGTACCGACTCCTTGGAGGAAACGGCATATCTTGTAGATCTTACATCAAATTCAAACAAGCCCATTATATTTGTCGGGTCTATGAAAAGCAGCTCCGAGCTGGGTTTTGACGGACCGGTAAATCTGATAGCGGCAACCTATGCAGCCGCTTCAGATGAAGCTTATAACAGAGGCGTTCTGGTGGTAATGAACAATGAAATACACTCTGCGGCACAGGTAACCAAAACAAATACACATACTCTGGATACCTTTAAAAGTGCTGATTTCGGCCCCATTGGCTTTATTGACAATGACAAGGCATATTTTTATCACAGCTATACAAAACGTCAATATATTGCGGCAGAAACGATAGACAGCAGGGTAGACCTTATCAAGACCGGCTGCGGTATGGATGACAGGCTTCTAAGATTCTGTGTTGATTCAGGTGCTCACGGAATTGTTATCGAGGGAATGGGCAGAGGAAACATCCCTCCGGCAATGGTTTCCGGTGTGGAGTATGCATTGTCCAAGGAATTACCTGTTGTGCTTGTATCCCGCTGTCTCATGGGCAAGGTTCTCGACAGTTACGGATATCCCGGAGCCGGTAAAGAGCTTACTCAGAGGGGAGTAATACTTGGGGACAATCTTCAGGGACAAAAGGCCAGAATTAAATTGATTGTTGCATTAGGCCTCACAAAAAAAGTTGCAGAAATCAAGGATATATTCGAGAAAAACTATTATTGATTGAGAAACCTCCCGCTAAAGCGGGAGGTTTTTAACTACATAATCATATATTTCATCATGAATATCATCGATATTTCTTAAAAAATTATTTGCAATACATTCAATTCTTTTCCACTCATACTTCTCTGCTATCCTGCAGGCATTCAAATATGTCTTTCTCAGATATTCCCTGTCGTTCTCATGTATGTCCTTTTTGGATCCGCCGGTTATTTTGTTGTTTCGGTTAGACATCAGATTATTGCTTATAAGCGGT
Source organism: Clostridia bacterium BRH_c25 (assembly GCA_001515955.1). The sequence goes on from LOES01000201.1 coordinate 6,110, forward strand.
GGGACATCAAGAAATATCACCATGTCAGGGACGGGCAGTCCAAGCTTTACAAACTCCAAGTCCCAAAGCCAGTCCAGATATTCGTTCCGTTCCGCTTCATCATCTAGCTTTGATGCCTGATGTACCATGTTGGAGGTTGTATACCTGTCTGCCAGCACTATACCTCCATTTTCATAGTATCTCTTCCATTCCTTCATATAGGATGCATAACGGTCAACCGCATAGAAGGTTGATGCTGCATAAGCATTCACATCATCCGGTCTGTAGCCGAACTCCCCATTCAGATACATTTTCACCAGTGCTGATGAATTGCTCTTGTAATTGGGATATTCAACCTTCCTGATGTTATACTTGTCCCCTTTCATCCTGGTAAACAGCCTTTTGGTCTGAGTGGCCTTTCCGCTGGCGTCACTGCCGGCTTCAATTATTATGAGCTTCCCCTTCATATTCCTACCTCAACTAAATCCTCTCAATTATAGCGTTAAAGCTTCTCTATCATTTGATATATTACTTTCTTCACCTTTTCATTGTTGGCATTGAATACTCTATATACTTCCTCTTCAGTAACGGGCTTTATGTCCTCATTGCCCTCAAGACCTGCATCAAAATCTGTAATTAGAGAAATATTAACATATGGTATTTCCAGCTCCTTTGCAAGCATGCATTCAGGATACTGGGTCATGTTTATAACCTCCCAGCCCATTTTGCTGAACCATCTGCTCTCAGCCTTAGTAGAAAATCTTGGTCCCTGTATTACTACTACCGTACCACTTTTGTGCACATTTACTCCGGCGTCCTCACAAGCCTTGACTGCAAGCTTCCTCAAGTCCTCGTCATAGGGCTCGGCAGGGCTTACATGCTTTGTTTCGGGTCCTTCAAAATAGGTATCCTTCCTGCCCCAGGTTCTATCCACAAACTGGTCGCATACTACGAAATCCCCCGGTTTTATATGGGCCTGAAGGCTTCCCGATGCCGTAGGAGCAATTATGTGCTTAACCCCAAGCATTTTCATGGCATGCATATTCGCTCTGAAGGGTATCATATGGGGTGGAAACGAATGCTTCTTTCCATGTCTGGGCAGAAAAGCCACAGTCTTTTCACCTATTTTCGCCAGAGCAATTTTATCACTAGTACTGCCATATGGGGTTTCTATATCAATCTCCTCGACATTTTCAAGAAAGGAATAAAAGCCCGAACCTCCAAATACTCCTATATCAGCCCGATAATTCATATTCTGCTGCCTCCTATTTCTTATTCATTCTATAATAATATTACTATAATCAACCGCCTGAGACAAGCCAATTATTGGAGATAAATAGAGATAGCTGCGTGATGCAGCTATCTCTATTTATCCTTTTCTTTTTCTTTTTCCTTATCATGCTTTTCCGTATTCACCAATTCAGGCTCAACCCTGTCAAATACCAGATCTATAGGTTCTTCCTTAGTAGGCAGGATAGAGAATATCACTTCATTCTTTTCGTTGACTATTGACAATTCCTTTGATATTTCAAGGTCAGCCACCCTTAAGACCTGCCCCACTCTATATTTGGATGCATCAATTGTTACTGCAGGTGGGATTTTTTCAACCTCTCCTTCTATTTCAAGCTCTGTCATCTGCTTGTTAATTATCCAGCCGCTCTTTTCAACCCTCTCACCATTTACTATCAATATAGGCACCTCTGCATGAATTATTTCATGCAATGTTACCGGCTGGAAATCCACATGTATCAGATGCTGCTGCAAGTGATCCCTCTGAACCTCCTTGATAACTGCCGGTATCTCTGTTCCGTCCACTCTAAGCTTTACAATCACATTCTCTCCGTTTTTTGCTATTATATTGCTTAATTCGCTCTCATCAACCTTTAGCAATCTTCCCTTGGAGCCTTTCTGGTAAAGTATTGCAGGAATGCATTCCTCTTTCTTAAGCTTCCTTCTCTGCTTATTACCCGATTCAGTCCTATTATTAACATTTAACTCAACATTCTTCATAAAAAACCTCCATAAATGATTTTCATCTATGGAGTATTCCCAATAATTACAACGATTAAACATAATGATGCATACTCGGGCGGGCATGGAAACCCGCCCCTACAGCCTGTATCTCAACGCGCTACCCTAAATCTCGAGTCTCGCATCTCGTATCTCGCATCTCGCATCTATTTCATCTAGGCTTGCATATTATCTCCTGGATTCTTGTGCTTAGAATGTCCTTGGCGTGAGCAGGCTTTATAATCACTGCAGTATCAGCTCCTCTACCGGATCCGCCTACAGCTATGATACTTTCTCCATAGGGAATCATCCCTGCATCCAATGCCATTGCAGAGATCTCTGTACATACCTTCACTCCCTGTCCAAGCATTCTTAAAGTATTGGCAATTATCTCTACAGGATATATACCCCCGAATTTCGAGCTTAAAGACCTCTCAACTCCGGAAAGCACATGGGTTGCAGTAAGAACCTTTACCCCTTTGGCAGTCAGATCCTCCCTGTCCTCCGGACTCATTTCATTTGTGCCCGGAAGTCCGAAGCCATATACATGAGATACACAAGTAATATCCAGTCCGCTTTCAATAAAATACCTGGCGGTAGCTCCTGTATTTGAAGCCACAACAATATACCGTATGTTATTCTCCCTTGCAGCTTTTATTGCCAGCTCCACAACTTTTTCAGTATTTTCCTTACCCTCCTCAGCAAAGTACATAATAAAACCTCCTTATCCTAATAATTTCATGCTATATACAAATACATTCACTTCTCTGTATCTGTCGCTCAAAAACTCAAAATTGCTTAGCTCCAATACATTGATAAGCCTCTCATCCATAGGCGCCATTATCTCACAGTATTCCATTCCCAGCTTTAACGCATGATGTATTAAAAAGTCCACCATATCTTTCATTGATGCCATATCACCATCAATAAATCCAATATTCAGACCTCCATCCATATGCGAATTCTCTGTCAGGATCATAACTGAGGATACTTTTCCTTCCCGCAGCACTCCATACACGCATTTTTTCTTTACAAGCATGTCTGCCAACTCATAGGTAAGCTTTTTGAAGGTCCAGCCATAGCTCACATATCCATTTGACATATAGTATGAATTGCCCCTTGTTATCAGATCCCATGCAGTGGCCGTGCTCATAATATTTATGATATTCTTTGCAGCAGAAGACTTTGCTCCGGTTTTATCCAGTTCCTTATATGCGGTTGTAAAATATCCATCCTTCTTAAAGCCCAAGCCTTCTGCTATTTTGATGCTCTCTTTGCTTCCGATATAAATACTAAGCCTTATGATGTCTATCCCTTCTGCCTTTGCCCTGCTTATATGATACTGAGTGATCGCTTTCCCAAAGCCTGTGTTCCCATACTTTTCATCTACCCGTATACCCTCCAGCCAAGCCTCATTATCACTGTGCCTGGTGTACTTTGCAAAGCCTACGATAACACCATCCTTCTCACCAAGTGTGAATTCCCCTTCCGTGTCACTCACCCATTGGTCAAAAACATATTTTATAAAATCGTGTCCTTCCCAAATTTTTGACGAAATCTCCATAATCCTGTCTTTATCGGACTGTGCAACTTTTCTGAACCTAAACATCAGACCCCTCCTCTTCAATAAGCTATAAACCTGCTTCCCAGATATCTTTTTATAAGCTCCGGATCACTTTCCAAGTCAAGCATAATAGGCTTTCTGTCAGAATCCTCAAATACAACCTCGACAGTGGCGTCACCCTTGAGAAACTGCTCTGCCACCGTTTTTTCGTCCACCTCCCTGTACTGCGCCTTTTTGTGTGCCTTTTCAGGTTTTTTAAATTCCCTTGCGAAAAAGCTTCCCGAAATTCTTATTATCCTAACGTAATTCATGCTTTTCCTCCTGTTTAATGCAGCAAATTTCTCGCTTCCGGCATCCTGCCCCAAAATTTATCCATGTGTTTAAGTATTCCCTTACTCGCATAATATTTATCTGAATCCTCGATGTTCAGCTATGGCTAAGGAGTTCACTTCTACAAAAGCCTTATGATTTCATTTTGGAGACAGGCTTTCAGATTAAGCTCTTTGATACTTCCGTCAAAGTCAACCTTGATTCTTGCGCCTTCCCTGCTGTCAACCACTTCCCTTATAACTCCATTGTAGTATATCTTGTGATATACCTTTTGTCCTATATGTACCTGACTGCCGTAATCAATGCCCTTCTGAAATTCCTCTACAAAGCGCGAAGGTTTAGCCGCCTTGCCATATCTGTGTTTTGGAATTGTTATATACAGCTCTTTTTTTGCTCTGGTCATGGCCACATAGAAAAGCCTTCTTTCCTCTTCAAAATCTTCTCCTGCAGAGTCATCCTTTATGTATGGCGCAAGGCCTTCTATCGAGCCGCAGATAAATACCGAGTCAAATTCAAGGCCTTTTGCCTTATGCATGGTCAGAAGCTTTACATTGTTGTTTCCGAAATTGGCATAATCCTTTTCCCCTAGCTTCTCCGACACCTCTTCCACATGCTGCACATACAACATTATGCTTTCGAACCCGGTCACAGAGCTTTCAACTTCTTCCACAGTCTCCATAAGACCTTTTGTGCTGATTCCCTTTGAAGCTGCATATTCCTTAAGGTATTCATCGTAACCTATTACATTCCTTATATACCTTACTGCATTTTGAGGGTTCATGGCACCAAGTCTTTTCAAGTCATTTTCAAACTCATGTATCCCATTTACCTGCAGCCTGTTCAAGCTGCCCTGATTCATTATACCTTGCAGGAAGTCATCACCCGACCTCTCTGCTTTTGCCATGGTATCCTTGCTGATATACCGTTTAGGCCTGTTTATTATTCTCATTATATCCCTGTTGCTGCCAAGACCTGTTCCAAGCTTGAGATAGCTCATGATGTCCTTAAATATCCAATGATTATACATGGATACTATCCCATCCAGGGTCACAAAGGGAATCCCTGAATCCATAAAAGCATCAATAACTGCTCTTGACTGGAGATTGGTCCTGTATATCACGGCAAAACCGGAATACTCCCTGCCATTTCTGCTCATCTGCCCTATCCTTGCAGCTATAGCTCTGGCTTCCTCTTCAAAGTCCTCCGCTTCAAAAGCTATAGGAAGGCTTCCCTGGCTGTTTACAGCCTCCAGCTCCTTGGAATATCTGTTTTTGTTGGTATTTATAAGCGACAATGCAGAATTAAGTATATTCTCTGTAGTTCTGTAATTGTTTTTCAGATATACTCTGCTGCACTTCGAATAAAGCTTTTCAAAATTCAGAAGTATATCGGGGGCTGCGCCTCTAAAGCCATAAATCGATTGGTCATCATCCCCTACAATGAAAATATTATTAAGCGGCTCTGCTATCAGTTTTATTGTTTCAAACTGCAGTGTATTTATATCCTGAAACTCATCTACAAGTATATATTTGAACTTTTCTCTTATTTCCTTAAGTATTTCAGGGTTCTCTCTAAGCATGCAGAGGCAGTCATACAGAATATCGTCATAATCATATTTGCCTGCCTGATGCTTGAATTCATTGTACTCTTCCATAATCTTCAACAGCTGCTTATTGCTGCGGGAGCCTGGTTTGCCCCTTGATATACCGGACATAGTGCTTATGGCATATTCCATATCACTTATAATATCCCGTATCTGTTCCTCATCCTCTGCAAAATCTACTCCCAGCCGTCTTACAATATTCCTTACTGCATTGAACTTCAGATTCTCATCAATAAGATCTTCCAGCTTATAGCCCTTATACTGCCTCAATAGCTTGTAGAAAACTGAATGAAAGGTCCCGAAGCTTACTATTCTTGCGCTCTGCAGCTTGTAGAAAACTGAATGAAAGGTTCCGAAGCTTACTATTCTTGCGCTCTGAGCAGAAGAAAGCCTTGTATATCTCTCCTTCATTTCATTAGCTGCAGCCCTGGAAAAGGTGACAACCAATATGTTTTCCGGAGGCACAACCTTCCTTTTAGCAAGATTTACTATTCTTGAAGTAATAACTGTAGTCTTCCCTGTGCCGGGTCCGGCAAGCACCATACAGGGTCCCGCTTCATGGCTTACCGCTTCCAGCTGTTCCCGGTTCAACCCTTTTAAATAACTTTCCATCAATTTACCCTAACCTTTTCCATATCACAAAAGCAGTGGTTCATAATTCCCTGATTGCCTATATCACTAATTCCATCGGAAGTGAGCCTGTTTACACTTCCTCCATTTTTGAGCCACCAGCCCTCATTCATAAATAAAATACCACGTACTCCTGACCCGGAGATGTCTGCATAGACCTCTATGCTGCCATTCCGGTTGTATAGCCTTATTATATCTCCCGCCTTGATTTCTTCTGCTAAAGCATCCTCATGATGCAGATATACAGTAGGAAGCACAGCCCCGGCATCCAGCATATGCTGAGAATGCATAGATTTCCTGTTATGTACTGTCATTAGTCTGTACTTCTCCTTTTGTTCTATCCCTATACCCTTAAGGCATTCCTTAAGCTCACTGACCGAGATTATCTCAAACTTTCCTGAACCGGTATCAAAGCTTCTTTTCTTCCATGGAACAGCTTTTGCTGCAGGATTCTTTGCATAACCCTTTTCTTTAAGCTCTTCAAGCTTCAGACCTTTATTAATCAATGGCTTCAGCATCAGCTCCAGCCATTCCTGTCCCGAAAGCCTGGGGAACTCCTTGAGGTTGAGCCTCTCAGCCAGTTCGGTATATATTTCATACTCCGGTCTTGCTTCATAATAGCTATCCAGGGATTTTTCCATATTGCCTATATAATGGCTCCACATACCCGGTACTGCCGCATCCTCCTCTTCGAGGAAATACGTTGCCGGAAGCACTATATCAGCCATTTCCGCCGTATCTGTGAGAAAATGCTCCAGGCATACCTTATATTCTATTTTCTCCATTGCTTCAATTACCTCATTGGTGTTGGGAAGCTGAAGTACAGGATTAGACCTTGAAATAAAAAGCAGCTTTAAAGGAGGTTCATTGAGGGTTTTCACAGTTTTACCAAACATTGCCCTGTTTATCATCCTTGATCCTTCCTGATTTACATTAAAAGGATTCATATCAAGATAATCGCCGGTCACATTGGAGTAATTAGCACCACCACCGGCAATTCCTACATTTCCGGTCAATGCCGCCAGCATATCTATACATCTGACCGCAGCCCCCCCATAAGGGTATCTCTGCATGCCATAGCCTATGAATACCGCCGTTGGCTTTTCAATGGTCAGCTTTTCTGCCAGCATTACAATATCTTTAATGTCTACGCCACATAATGATGAGAGCTCCTCCATACTGATGGCCGTAAAATAGCTCTTAAGCTCTGGAAAGCCCAAGGAGCAGTTTTCCGCAAAATCCTTATCATATATGTCCTTTTCCAGTACATATTTAGTAACAGCACAAGCCAAAGCCGCATCACCCTCCGGCTTGATCCTTATATGACAATCGCATATCTCAGCCGTAGCAGTTCTAAGGGGGTCAACAAGTATGAGGCTTGCACCCCTTTCCCTTGCAGCTTTCAGGTAGGGCAGCAGGTGGATATTTGTCTCCACCGGATTTCTACCCCAGATTATTATTGTTTTTGAATTCACAGTGTCCTCAGGGCTGTTTCCCAAAGATTTACCGAAGTCCAGCCTCTGAGCTGCAGCTCCAGCACCCCAACAGATACTGCCGTATATCTTGGTAGTACTGCCTAAATAATCAAAAAAAAGATCCTCAATATTCTTCAACAATCCGGAAGAGCCTGCATAGCTGTATAGTCCTATGGACTTGCTCCCGTACTTACTAGTATACGCTGATATTTTACCTGCTATATTATCAAGTGCCTCATCCCATGATATCCTCTTCCAATCTCCGTTGATTTTCACCATAGGATATTTAAGTCTTGAAGGATGATGGACCCTTTCAAGATGCTTCCTGCCCTTGGAACATATAAAGCCCCTGGTTATAGGATGTTCCTTGTTTCCCTCTATATCAATCACTTCTCCCCTGTCATCGACAGTTACCACAAGACTGCAGCAGTCAAAACAATCCAAGGGGCATGTAGTTATGTATTTTCGTAGGGACATACTCCTATCCTCCTATCAAACATTATAAATATATTATAGCATTTCTTGGCATTGAAAAAAAGGAAGTGCACATTCAATGCGCACTTCCTTCTTAAACTAAAGCTCTTTTCCCTTATTATATGCCTTTATATTAATATCAACCAGCTTGGGGTTGATGGTCTCTCTTATTATTTCTTCCCAGTCTATTTCATCCAGCATGAGAGCTTTCACCAAGGTACCCAGCAGCACTATATTCTGAGTCTTGATATTTCCTATTTCCTCTGCTGTCTTGCCTGCATCCAGCACAACCGTCTTGAATGCACCCTGCAGTGCTTCTATCAGTCCCGGAGGATATTCTTCCTTTCCACTGGCTACCGGCATTGAAGGTATCTCATAATTATTAACTACCACAACCCCCTCCGGCTTGAGGTACTCGATCCATCTCACCGCTTCCATCTTTTCAAAGGAAACAAGGATGTCGGCCTGACCCCTGCCTATTATAGGGGAATACACCTTCTTGCCATATCTCACCTGAGTGGTTACACTTCCGCCTCTCTGAGCCATACCGTGCACTTCAGACATCTTCACGTCATAACCGGCTTTCACAAGTCCTGCAGTCAATATCTTGCTGACAAGTATTATACCCTGTCCGCCGACGCCAACCAATAATATGTTTCTTGTATCACTCATATTATTCACCAACCTTCTCTATAGCATCGAATTTGCATACCTGCATGCAGACTTCACAGCCTACACACATTGACTGATCAATATATGAGGTGCCATCCTTAAAAAATACAGCAGGACATCCTACCTTCAGGCACATTTTACATTTCTTGCATTTCTCTTTAACAACCGTGCACTTTGTCTTGAAAGGAGGCAAGGTCTTTATTAGTACACAAGGCCTCTTTGTTACTATTGCATAAGGCTCCTTGCTGCTTTCGGCTTCTTCAACAGTTTCTCCCATTGCTTTAAGGTCACAGGGGTCTACTACCTTGACTGTCTTGTAACCTATGGCCTTTAACACTTCAACCGGATCAATCTCTATTGCATCCTCACCCATAAGTGTCCTGCCCGTACCCGGATTTTGCTGATGTCCTGTCATACCTGTAATTCTGTTGTCAAGCACTACAGGCACCATTTTCCCTTTGTTATAGATAATATCTATAGCTCCGGTAATTCCAGAGTGAAAGAAGGTTGAGTCTCCAAGCACGCCAAATACCTTCTTGTCACTTCCTGTTACTTCAAAGGCTTTAGCCATGCCCATTCCGGCACTGAAGCCCGCACCCATGCATATACAGGTATCTACTGAGTTGAGCGGTGCCATGCCTCCAAGAGTGTAGCAGCCGATATCACTTGTTATTACTGTATTTTTCTTCTTTGACATTGTGTAGAAGAAGCCTCTGTGCGGGCATCCGGGACATAGTACAGGAGGTCTCGCCACAACCTTTGCATCCAATGTTTTAGTCTCTGATTCCTTATTCAAGAGAGCCTTTGCAACTACATCCGGATTAAGCTCATATAAGTTAGGAATAAGCTCTTTGCCTATGCAGCTAATTCCTGCTGCCTTCATCTGTTCTTCCATGTACGGCTCAAGCTCTTCGATAACATATACCGTCTCAAATTTGGAAGCAAAGTCCTTGATAAGGTCCATGGGCAGTGGATATGTGAAGCCCAGCTTCAAGTATGAAGCATTGTCGCCAAATACTTCTTTTGCGTACTGATATGCAACGCTCGCTGTCACTATACCAATCTTGGCATTCTCATTATATTCAACCTTGTTTAGTGGTGATTTGTTTGAGTATTCTTCAAGAGCTTTAAGCCTTTTTTCAACTCTGGCATGAGCAATCTTTGCGTTAGCAGGAGTCGAGATATATTTAACCATGTCTCTCACATACTCCTTAGGCTCAACTTCTTTTCTTTCACCCAACTCGACTATACTCTTGCTGTGGCATATTCTTGTTGTTACTCTGAATAATACAGGAGTATCAAACTGCTCGCTTATTCTGAGGGCTTCAGCTATAAAATCCTTTGCTTCCTGGCTGTCACTGGGTTCAACCATCGCCATCTTTGCGAACTTTGCATAGTATCTATTGTCCTGCTCATTCTGTGAACTATGCATGCTTGGATCATCAGCGGAAACAAGCACAAAGCCTGCATTAACTCCCGAGTAAGCAAAAGTGAATATAGGGTCAGCTGCCACGTTGACACCAACATGCTTCATTGCTGCTAAGCTTCTTACTCCTGCTATAGATGCACCAATTGCTACTTCTGCCGCAACCTTTTCATTAGGTGACCATTCACAGTAGATTTTATCCTTGTAATCTACAATATTCTCCAGTATCTCTGTACTTGGAGTACCCGGATAAGCTGCAGCCACTTTAACGCCGGCTTCATATGCACCTCTGGCAATTGCCTCGTTGCCTGACATCAATTGCTTCAATATTTTTACCCCCTTCTATAATTAAAAATATTAATTGTTTGCGATTATGCTTCCCAGTGCTATTGATAAAAGCTTGGACTCGGAGGAGTCAGCTCTTGAAACAAGTACTATCGGTACCTTGGCACCCATTATGATTCCTGCTGATCTTGCGTTTGCAAAATAAGTCAGGGACTTTCCAAGGGCATTTCCTACTTCATAATACGGAACCAATAAAATATCAGCGTTGCCGCCGCCTTCTCCCTTATAGCCCTTATGTGCACATGCCTCACTGCTGATTGCCAGATCAAGCGCAACCGGTCCCTCTACCACAACTCCTTGTGCTTCCCATTTTTCCTTCATGTTGGCTATTGCTTTAGCATCAACAGTTGCCGGTATCTTTGGATTAGCAGTCTCAGCTCCTGCGAGACAGGAAGCGTAAACTTTGTCCATTTTCATTGCCTTGCACGCCTTTATTGCGTTTTCAAGTATCTGAACCTTCTGATCCAGATCCGGAGCCACATTCATACCGCCATCAGTCAAATAAATGAGCTTTTTGTAGGTCGGCACCTCGTACACCATTACATGGCTGATGAGATTCTCTGTCCTGAGTCCTATTTCCTTGTCCAATACAGCTCTCATTATATCCGCAGTCTGAAGAAGCCCTTTCATCAGAAAGTCACCCTTCCCGTTTCTGACAAGCTCTACGGATCTCCTGGCCGCTTGTATCATATCCGGTTCGTCGATTATCTCATAACCGCTGCCCTGGACTTTTAATCTGTCCATTATTTCTTTTATTTTACCTTCGTCACCCACAAGCACCGGCTCTGCAAGCTCCATTTCCTTTGCTTGGCTTACTGCCTTGATTACGTCCTCATCCTGAGCTGCAGCCACAACAATTTTCATTTTCTTCTGGCTTTTGGCAGCTTCTAACAGCTCTTTGAAATTTTTAATCATCAAATCACCTCGGATTAAAAATATTTTGTATGTCTTAAAAATTTTGTGTAATATATAATTATTTTACAATATATTGCACAATCATTCAACCTCTACTTGATTTTTTTAAAACGAAATTAAAAAGTCATGTTAGCATAACTAAACATGACTTTTTAATAGCTTTATTAAGCGATTGATCAATACCCCAGTTCCTGTCCTACAAGAATGACCTCCAAGTCGGTCTTATAAGGCCTTCTGTTAATTATAGTCGTGACACTGCACATCCTCTGCGGGCTTCTGCAGTCAGAGCATTTTTCATTGACGGCGCAGGGAGTATCAAGCTTTAACCTTCTTGCGTTTTTATACGCATTATCCTTTATCCTTTGCAATGCAGCATCCAGGTTCTTTGATATTTTGTTTACTCCACAAAGTATATAAACCTTTTTCGGTCCATAAATCATTGAGGTTACTCTGTTTCCCAATCCGTCAATATTGACAAGCTGTCCTTCCTCAGTAAGAGCATTTGTACTTGACAAATATATGTCAGCCTGTGCTGCGTTCTTTCTGGCTTCATCCATGGCTTCGGAATTGCTTTCCAGCCAGTGAAAAAAAACTTTGTTTCCCCTGTCAATGAGCTTCTTTGGTATTCCCAAGGAATTAACAGTCACAGATCCTCCGATTCCAACCTTGGCTTCTTGACTTATGCTCTCCATCAGGTAGCTTACTGCCGAATCTGAATCATCGAAATACGCGACCTTCATACCGTTTTTTTCCAAAGCTTCAAGAGTCTTTTTAACTACTTCCTGCATACCATCACTCCTCACAAATAATCTATTTAATATTACAAATCATAATACATTTCAAACTCCGCAGGATGTGGAACCAAGCTTATCTTCTTGTGCTCCTTATCCAGCTTGTTCATTATCCATGTATCAATGAGCTGTTTTGTAAATACACCGCCTCTTAGCAGGAATTCGTTGTCTTTCTTCAATACGTCCATAGCCTCTTCCAGGCTTTTCGGAAGACTTTTAATCTTCTTCCTTTCTTCCTCACCAAGCTCGAATATATTTACATCATATGGTCCAAAGCCCTCCTTAACAGGGTCAATACTGTTTATTATGCCATCCAGCCCTGCCATAAGCAGTGCTGAATAAGCAAGGTAAGGATTGCATGCAGCATCTGAAGGCCTGAACTCAAACCTTTTACTGTCGGGGCTGTTGCCATAGCCTGGTATTCTTATTACAGCACTTCTGTTTGAAGTGGCAAAACAAATACTTACCGGCGCTTCATATCCGGGAACCAATCTCTTGTATGAGTTTGTGCTTGGGCTTGTAAATCCCAATAATGCCGGAGAATGCTTCAAAAGCCCCCCGATGAAATACAATGCAGTCTGACTGAGCCCCGAATAGCCGTCCTTATCATAGAACAAGGGCTTTCCATCCTTATATAGCCACATATGTACATGCATTCCACTTCCTGCCTCCCCAAACATAGGTTTTGGCATGAAGGTGGCACTTTTCCCGTTTTTGATCGCCATATTCTTCACTACATATTTGAGCAGATAAGTCTTGTCAGCCATTTCCCTCATCCTGCCTGCTTCTACCTCCAGTTCAAGCTGCCCTGGTCCTCCCACCTCATGATGATGGTATTTTATCGGCATTCCAAGCTCTTCAAGCATCAGTGTCATCTTGCTTCTCAGATCGTTGGTTGTATCGTAGGGAAGTGCCAGGTGATATCCTCCCTTATGCTTGACTTTATAACCCAAATTATCTTCATATAATTCATTTGTATTCCATTCGGCCTGTTTTGAATCGATGGTTACTTCCTGATGATTAGGCTTACTTTCGAAGGCTATCTGATCAAATATATAAAATTCAAACTCGGGGCCTATTATATTCTCATCCGCTATACCAGTTGAAACCATGAATCTTTCAGCTTTTTCGGCAATATATCTTGGATCTCCCTCATACCTTTTTATTCCACCCTCCAAGGTGTGAATATCTCCTATCATACTCAGGGTTGGCACCTCACAGAAGGGATCTATAAAGGCTGTGCCCAGATCCGGTATAAAGACCATATCACTTTTTTCAACAGTGAGAAAACCATAGCTGGAACCGTCAAAGCCAATACCTTCCTCAAACAGCTTTTCACTCAACCGGGTCACCGGTATAGATAAATGATGCCATCTTCCTGTCAAATCAGTAATTTTGAAATCTACAATTTTAATCCCCCTTGAATCACAATACTCCTTAGCCTCAGTGAGATTTTCGAACAATCCTATAACCCCCTTCGTTTAAATGTGTTAATTTTAGTATATTTAAACAATTTTAGGATGTCAAATTATTCCTCAATTATTGGCTTTAACAGCTCATCCATTTTTTCCTTGTTCACGACATAAAAGGATAGTCTGTTTATGGTATCAGCCCTGCCGGGAATTGTTTGCAGGCTAATGCTTTCTCTCTTTATTTTCTGTGCTTTGGTAATATAGAACATCATCTGCTTCGGGGACATATTTGTCTCTACGTAATCCTTAATGGGTCCCTGAAGCTTCAGGAAGCTTGTTACGATATTGCCCTTCAGAACTTTTTCGATGCCGAGCCTGACTATCTCCTGCTGCATCTTGACTCTGCCCAGGTCACCGTCCTTATATCCGCCGCCTTTGTTGTTCTTACGGTACCTTAAGAGCTTTATTATGTCTTCTCCCTTGCTTACTGCCTGATCCTTTTTAAAGTGAATACTCAATCCGTCAACCGGGTCATCATAGTTCATATCCATCGGAACAGTTACTTTTATACCCCCTATAGCATCAACTATAGCTTTAACAGCTTTGTAGTCAACCTTGACATAGTAATGAACATCCACGCCTGTAAGTGACCCTACGCTTTCAACCACGCTGTCGGCTCCTCCCCTTCCGTAGGAAGAGTTAATCTTACTATTTGCAGAAGTCTTATAGCCCTTTCTTGCAATATAAGTATCCCTGGGTATCGATAATACGTCTACCGCTCCATCCCCAGGGTCAAAGCTGCAGAGCATAATTGAATCTGCAAGTCCGTTTGCGACACCCATTACTACTACATTTACACGTTTCTCCGGTACAGGATAACCTTCAGCACCACCCTTTACACTTATACTGTTCAGAAACTTGTATGTAAAGCCGTACCCGGCAGCTGCAATCAAACAAACCAATATAACAACCGCACTTATTATTTTTCCTCTATTACTCAATTAATAGCCTCCCAATAAAATTATTACATTCCTAGTTTAATTCTCTTCCCTCAATAAGTAAAGCTCATTGATGCAGAGAAAATATACCATAAAAGCGGCTAAATGCTTTTATGGTATATTTTCTTTCCATTTTGCACTTCTACGTGATAATAGCCGGATACCTCCAGCTTTTCTTTGACGGCCAGTGCTATTATCTTATCAATTTCATCTACCTCCAGCTTTGCAGAAATTCCGCAGCTTACAGTTATTTCCCGGGGAACGGGCATAATGTTTATATTAAAACCGCCATCCCGTATTACCTTTTCAAATTTCAAAGCATAGTGTGTAGAATCAAAAACAGCAATATAGTAATCATTCATTGCATTCACCCCTCATATCGTCTAAAATTATAATATATCCGAAGAAAATTTACAAATAATTAATATTATATATTTCGCGAAAAACATTTTACATTCTTAATTCAGGTTTCGCGTAAATGTTTCCTTGATTGTTATTGAATTCGCACTTTGCCCAATATAAATACTTTTGTGCGTTCAATCTTATTTAAAATTCGCCTATTAGGAAGTGAAAATATGGACTTTAGACAAATTGAAGCCTTTGTATATGTGGTTCGATATAGTAGCTTTTCCAAGGCTGCAGATGCAATCTTCCTTACTCAGCCTACAGTAAGCTCCCATATAAACACCTTGGAAAGGGAATTAGGCATCAAGCTGATTGACCGTTCCGGTAAGGAAGTAGAACCAACTAACGCCGGTAAAATCTTCTATGAATATGCCAATAATCTTATCATTATCAGAGACAATGCCGTATTTACCCTTAACAAGTTTTCCAAAAAGATCGAAGGAAAGGTTGATATAGCTGCGTCCACGGTACCGGCCGAATATCTGCTCCCCAAGCTTATGATTGGCTTCAGGAATAAATACAGTAATATTAACTTCTCTGTGGACCAATTGGATTCCAACCAGGTTGTTGATGAGCTTCTTGAGAAGAAATATGAGCTGGGAATGGTAGGCACAATAATAGAAAACAACAAGCTTGAATACCATAAGCTGGTTGAAGACAGGCTTGTATTGGCTGCTCCCTGCAACAAAAAATTCAGTACAATGACTTCAGAGGTTCTCCCCTTTGAAGCTGTAAAGGATGAAAACTTCATATACAGGGAATCCGGCTCGGGTACAAGACAGGAATTTGAAAAGATATTCATGAAGCATGGAATAGTTCCATCTTCTATCAGAATTGCCGCCCAGTTTAACAGCATAGATGCTATAAAACAAGCCGTGAGCCAAGGACTGGGTGTATCAATAATGTCTTATATGAGTGTCGAGGACTATGTGAGGTTCGGCCTGATAAAAGCTTTCGATATAGAAGACTTTGACTTAACGAGAGCTTTCTACATAATCACACATAAAAAAAGACCGCTTTCGCCGGTCAATTCAGTATTCTTGAAATATGTGCTGGATAGTTTTAAATAGTAATGTATCCCCTTACTATATTCAGAGGGCTTCATCAGGTGTTCCTATGCACTTTATCGCTCATTACCATGTTTGAAGTTGCCTGTAACCTTTGCCAAAATTAGCTGTTCCTCTTTAGAATCAGCAGTCTTTATTCTGCGAATGAACTTCTCACTCTCACTGCCTTTTAATATCATGATTTGTTTTCCATTCCAGAAAATGAATACTTTATTATCCTTATTTATCTTATAGGAAAATACCTCTTCATCAAGTCTGTTCCGTTTATCAACGTTCTTCATAGAATTATGCCTCCATTCAATCCCATTGCCTTTTTGCAAGTAAGCTCATATAATCCTGCCCATAGTTTAAGAAATCATTCTAAAATATTCCATAATTCCATTCTTTTGTTCATAGCATTGCCTCAATCCGTTTTACTGCTTTTTTATCAAGTACTCCACCCGAAAGAGCATTAAGTATATAACTTTCTATTTCATTATTAGGCTGTTGTTTCCGAATCAATGTAAGAACAGTCAATATATCAATTAATATGAGCTTTTGCATTGTTGCTCTGATTTCGCCCATATTAAAAGATATCAATTGATCAGAAATCTTCATCAGTAAATGCTTCTTATATGGCACTATTTCACTTAAAGACTGTATACACTGACGTACTGTTATAGGTTTTTCATCATTTAGAAGTGATAAATATTCGTCTATAACATTATCCAGTTTATTTTCCATATCCCATTTTGCATTGGCAGCAATAAGCATCAGCTCTATACTCCGCTGATATGAGTTTTCACTTTTTAGCTTCTCGCAAAATATATCCCAATACAGATATACATCATCAGAGTATTCCGAACGATGCTGAAGTAAAAGAAAGGAATGATATCTTGTAGTATCATCTTTTTCTGACAGCCAATCCACAAGCTGATGTATATCATCTACACGTAATGTTTTTGATATATCCTCCAGCTCATCCTTTTCAAGGGATGATAATCTCTCAAGTGTAAGCATATCTTCACCTCTATAAAAAATTATTTGATGTTTAATGTCCAGCACTTGTGGATAATTATACCATATAATGTACTATAGATATACAGGCAAAAGCTACAAAACATTTCATATTATTCCATTTTATAGTATAATAATAGCACGTGTTTTGTGGGGGTAGAAGATATGCTTGATTTTGTTATATGCGCTGCCGCACTATTATTAGGCCTGCTGATCCAAAAATTACAGAAGTATTATGTAATATCCTTCCTGGGTATAATATTTGCTTTTATTTTACCGACCCTTATATGCAATAATGTTATTATGCATACTATTAAAAAATTAACCGGTTTAAACGAAATAACGATAATAACCTCAATAATACTATATAGTGCAGGTACATCCGTATCTTTCCTGATTTTTAAGGTTTTAAGAATCCGTAAGCTGGAGCACCATATTTCATATTCCGATGAGTTCATAAATGAAAAGATACAGAATTTAATAGATGATATACGCAAAGAATTTCTTAACCATAAAAAACACTACGGCAATGACTTGTTTGTATCTCTATTCTTTGTAAAACGGATTTTCTGGGGTAAAATAATATGGAAAATTATAAGAATCGGCCATTCCGGAATGCCTGGCATTTTATCCGAACCTAATTGGAACGGGGTTATTAAGGATTATAAGAATACCAGTACAGGAAAGACAGTACTGCTGCAAGCCGGAAACACGATCAATTTCGCAGAGATTGATGATGCTGAATACAAGGGTCTGCCTGACAATATCCTAAACTGGTCAAAGCAGAATATCGTATACAGAATAAACATCCCTATCAAGAAAAATGAGGCAGATTCAAAAGTGGTATTTGTAATCAGTATAAATTGTATCGACAAAAGCTTTGATTGGGACAAAATGGGATATAATGAAAGAAAGATACAATTAACCTATGCTCATAAGGTAGTAGATAATTACAAGAAAAGTCTGGCCGGTCTCTATAATTTTTTCAATTGCGTATACTAATCCGGAATGATATAATTTGATTAAGGCAGGTGTTATTAATGACTGTTGATAAAGTAAAAATCATCTCCAAGGGAAACGGAATGTATTTAAGCAATATAGAAGCCGTAGATTTAAAACATAAAAAAGGCAAAATCATGACTCCGAAGGATTTTTTTGAAAGTCTTGTTTATAGAAAACCCATGAAAGCAAAACCAGCCAAGTGAAAATCCAAGTGTATTCGACCTCCCTACCGGAGGTCTTTTTATTTTATAATGCAGCCGAAATGAATACCTATAACTTCTTCCTGAAAGTATAAGATTCCTTGATCAGGTCATAACCAATGTTCTTATAAAAAGCATGGGCTTCCTTTCTTATGATGTTTGACCTCAGGCTGACTATGCTGCAGTCCTGTTCCTTTGCCCAGGCTTCAACTGCCAGCATCAGCTTCTTCCCTATACCCTGCCCCCTGCAGTCCTTATCAACGACAAGGCCGGCAACCTCGGCCATAAAGCCGGAATAGAAAGGTTTGTAGACAAATCCTTGAACCCAGCCGGCTACCTTTCCACCAGGCAGCTCTGCAACAAGAATGATATGCTCTTCATCTCCCAAAAGGTGTTTCAATCTCCCAAACACCTCTTCAGGGGTAGCCGGATAACCCAGTTGAAGGCTTAGTGGAATAATATCAGCTATGTCATCCGGACAGGCTTGTCTTATGGTGAGTTTCTCAATATTTCTGCTTTCCAATGTTACATGCCCCCTGTTAATATTTTTTCTATTCCTGTATGTACCGGCCTATTTCTGCTGCATATACAAGGTATTGGGAAAGAAGCCCAACTTTTTATAAAAGCCTATAGTAGGTTCATTCTCCTGGGATACAGTCACCCCTATGACCTTACAGTTCTTTTCGTTCATCCATTGCAGATGCCTCTGTACCAGTTCCTTCCCGACTCCAGTCCCTCTGCTGCTCTCATCAACATGTACCGATTCAATTTCTCCCTTTCCATCCACCGCTGTTGATATACAATACCCTATATTCTTTCCGTTGCTTTTGGCGATGGTTATTTTCATTGTCTCCGCATCAAACACGCTGAATGCTTTGATTCTCTGTTCAAAACTCATAGAACGATATAGTTCCTTGAAGTATTCTGAACTATTCTCATGATACTGTCTGTTCTTTTCCCAAAGATTCTTTATGACTCCAATGTCGTCATATGAAATATCAAATAACTCTAGCATAATATCTGCCTCCTCACATTGTTTTTACTACAAATCTTTCGCTATATATTCAACAGTCTTTTTGCATTCGTCGAAAAAATATCTGTTCTTTCTGTTTCATCTGCTGTTGCTTTTAAAACTGATAGCATGGGAAATGCTTGGTTAAAGAAAGGATAATCCGAGCCAAACATTAATCTTTCAGCACCGACACTATTAATCATTCTTCTAACATTTTGCGAAGGTTGGGTGCTTATATCGGCATAGGTATTTGGATATTGCCTCATTACCTCTATCAACTCGTCATTCTGTTCCAAACCTGAATGACCGAATATAAGCTTCAGGCTGGGAATGCTCTTTAGCACTCTAATAAATTTTGATATTTCTTGAGTATCCATATTCTTAACCACTGACTTGGGGAGTCTCCTGAAAGAATTCGGAATGGCTATACCGCTGCATGAAATTATTGGTTTGCCTGTCTCGGATAAATAACCTAACAGATTAATAACTCTTTTATCATCAAAATCTATTTTCCAAATATGAGGATTTAGCTTAAATCCCTTTACACCCATATCCAAGTACCGCTCTACTTTCCCCTTAACCTGAACCTCATTAGGATTTATTGACCCAAAAAATATAAATTCCTGATTGTTCTTAGTTAATTCAAGCAAATTCTCTGTTTCTGACCCATCTACACCTTGAATCGGCAATAGTACCATCTGTTGAATATGATTCTGCTTCATATCTCTTATAACCCTCTCCAGAGATGCATTTTGGATTAACGGGATTACCCCCTCCAGTGCCGCCAACTCAGATAAACACCGTATTCCACCCCATGAAAGTGTTGTATCAGGCCAACAACGATATCCTACTTTTTCAAAATCAAAGTTCTTGATTTTCCCGGGAAAACAGGATAGATCAAAGAATGAACGGTCAAAGCAATCCGATTTTTGTTTCCGAAAGACTTTTGGAAGCATACTTGCTATACTCACAAAACAATGGGCATGAAAGTCAATTGGATTATACTTCTCAACCAGTTCTTTCTTTATGATAAAATCACCATATTCAGTTAATTCCAGCTCTTTATAGCTTTTTAAAATATCATTTTTATCTTTTATCATTGATTAGGCACTCCCAATATATAATAAACACCTATTATGCTTAACCCGGTGGCTTAAGAGGGTCATACACATCTCAATTCTGCCTGATGCTCAAACATCTCTAATACCACTGAGCTGTGTGAAGTTATTGTATCGGCTTGCTGTAAACAACTTTACCCTTTCTGTCAATTACATCAATACGTTCGATTTCTCTTAATTCCTGCTGCTTTTTATATGATATGATGAGCGCATCCTTTTTCTCTATTGATGTTTGTATTGCATATGGTTCATAAGGCTCTTTGTCCTTAAATTCAACATATATGTCTACGTCCTTATCTTTAAGACTCTCATCAAGTATGAAAATACCTATATATGCCTCATAATCATCTCCGAGTTGAATATATTCTATTTCATCCAACTCCTTATTTGCATCAAGGCTGCCTTTGGCATATCCAATCCCATCCGTTGAATCGTCCTGACGTAATATCATAATTCCATATTCATTATTGTCCCCATATGCAATTACTGTGGAATCCTCTTTCGACTCCATTGAAAGTGCTTTTATATTATTTTCTGTTACAAATTTATCTATTTGTTCATGGGACAACCTGTCTTTGACTATTATGGAATCTACTATATCACAGCCGGCTAGAATAATAAGGATTACAAATATTACATTAACCAACCTCAAATATTTCGGCATTTCTACACATCCTTTATTTGAGTAATATTTCTTCTACTCTGTCAATCCACTCATCGACAAGTGTATTGAACACTTCAACTTGCTCCAATTGCAGATTGTGTCCGGCTCTATCCAAAACTGCAAAAGTTCCTCTGGGAAAGCTATCCAATATATTCCAAGCATCTTTATACCCTACTGAAGAATCCTGCCTGCCCAATAAAAACAAAACAGGTTTCTCATATTTATCTTTTAATCTATCAACATCGAATGAGAACGAAAAGCTCTCGTTTCTTATCTTCTCTAAGAAAGGTGCGTTTGCAATTCTAACACCTGAATATACCTCCTTGTTGTATCTTTCCCAAATCTCCTCGCTCTGCACTACTGCCATGGACTCGAACTCTTCTGCATCTTCTTTGCATAAGGTAGATAAAAGTTCATTATCTATGACTATTGCTGTATGGGGTGGGGTGTCTCTTTTTGAGTGGTCTTCGATAATGGAAGGGCACAATAAAAACAAACCATCTACCCTCTCTGACATATGATGCATCACGCCTCGCGCCAGATAACCACCATATGATTCACCCGCTATTAGAAACCTCTCATTGGGAATGACTTTATCAATAAATCCAAGCACAACCTTAAGCATTTTGTCTGAACTGTCAATCCAAGCTTCTCCCTTTGTTTTGCCCATACCAGGCAAATCAATATATATCCGCCTGTAACCTTCTCTTTTTAAAAACACAGGCTCCATACATCCACTCATTAGCCTATGATCAGGGTAATATCCATGAAGCATTATGACTGGCTTTCCTTCGCCATATTCCTCATAATATATTATAATATTGTCCAATTTGCATTTCATTCTTATATCTCCTTCAAATCTAGTAAATATAATCAAAATTTTTCTTTGATTCTCCAACATTTCCTGCTCTTTTACCTAACTTGTAATAACCGCCGGGTGCATATATCAAAGGATCAACGTTAATCATGTCTATCTTTCCATAAGCAGTATCTGAAATCTTCTCATCAACCAGTATGTTTTTTATTTCTCCAATGTAAATTGTCCCATCCCCGACTTGTACCGTGTCAACCAACATACACTCATATACCCAAGGCGAAACACCTAAGACAGGTACATTTACCACTTCACCTTTGGCACAATTCACCTTTGCTGCTTCACATTTATCAGTAGAAGAACCTGAATGAGTTCCAAAATAATCTGCAATATCCATCATC
The DNA here is from genome assembly GCA_001515955.1 of Clostridia bacterium BRH_c25. The sequence goes on from LOES01000201.1 coordinate 28,413, forward strand.
TCTGCAGTTACCAGGTTAACCGAAAACATTCCGTTCTTCTCCACCTGCTCCCTGGTTGCCTTTTTTCCACGGGAAGCAAACATCAACATGGGAGGCTCTACAGAGCAGAATGTTACCAAAGTAATCAACGCAAAATTAGGCTTCCTATCCTCTTTGTAGGTACCAACTAAATATGATGGTTGAGGAAAAAATCCACGTTGGGGTGGAATTGAACGCTTTACCATAATTAACACCTCACTGCATATAGTTTAGTAATGCTATTGCTTTTTCCATACTAATGAATATCTCCAAAATAAATGTCTTTTCACTTTAGCACCTGGTAATATATTTCTACAAGCTTGCTTTACTTCTTTTATAGTCAGATAATTATCATGTTTCCCATGCTCATCCCATGCCTTTATCTCTTCCTCACTTTTTCTCAAGTGTCCCGTTTTGAACAGCATAAAAAGTAAGTTTATCGGTATTGCAGCAGCCGAATAAATGAAATCAACTATGGACTGCTGTTTGTAAAGGTCTAATACCAGAAAGGTACCTCCTTGCCTAAGTGACTTGTCTGCAATATTCAACATCCTCTCCAGCGGCAAGTGATGCATTGTGGCAATAGAAACTATGCAGTCATAATTGTTTTCCTCCAATGGATGCTCAAGTATATCTCCCAAGCTATATGAAATATTGTCATACCCTTGAGATATCTCAATTGCTTTCTTTATCATCTCCGGTGATAAGTCAATCCCCTGCACACCCTCATATTTCCTAGCCAAGAGCCTGCTAAACTCACCTGTGCCGCACCCAATATCGAGGCTAAGCCCACACTGTTCCGACATATGCCTTAACAAATACTTATGATAATGCCTGTTATGATCCCATTTGTTTTCACCCAAACAGGCTATTCTGTTAAAGTCCTCTGTAATCTCATGTTTGCTTTCCATCTGCTTTTCCTCCATTATCAATGTTTCCAGAAAACATACAAATTTATATCTTTCAGCATGGCCTCCGCTGCTTATAACCGGTCTATTGTTATCCCGCAGCAGAATAATATTATTGCTTGCTGTACATATATCAGATTTTTCTTTAACTCGTACCCGACAAAATACTTGGAATCAATTACATCTTCAGACACTTCTTCTCCCCTTGTGAATGGGGGGCAGGGGTTAAGTATTGCATTTCTCTGTGCTAATCTCATAACTTCAGTTGTTATTTGATATTCAGATATGTATTCTTCATTTCTAAGTTCTTCCGGAATACCGTCTGTTAGTACAATGTCACACAGCTTTACTGCTTCTTTGAGGTTTTCACTGAATTTATATATATCTGTTTCATCACCCAGTTCATAACCGGCTCTGCATATTTGATACAGCTTAAACCCCAATACTTGTGATGCTTCTAACCAGGACCTTCCAATATTGCCTTTTGCACCAACAAAGGCATAATTCAGCTTGAGGAAATCCTGCTTGAGCTTACTTATCGAATACAAATCCGACATTATCTCACAGGGATGATTATACTTCGTCATTGCATTAATTACTGGTATGCCGGAGTATTTGCACAGTTCATCAATAACCTTAATATCTGGGTGTCTGACAATAATTCCATCTGCCCAATTACTTATATATCCTGCAACATCCTTAATAGCCTCTTTTTTATCTAAGGTTTGAGGCGGGAATAATATACTCGTCCCTCCAAGTTCCTTTATTCCCTTTTCAAAAGTAATCCTGGTCCTTATACTTGATTCCGGAAAAAACAATATAAACATTTTATCCTTAAGCGGCTGCATAGGGCAAGTGGTTTTCAATATGTCTGCCAGCTTAAAGATATATTGAACCTGTTCCACCGATAAATTGTCAATCCTGCTAAAGTTCATGATATACTCCTTTCTAAATATAAAGGGCACCATTATCAAGCATATATCCGTATGTCAATGCATTGTTCTTAATAATATCCTTTAGAGTCAATCTGACAAAATCCATATGAGATTATATTTCTACATGCCCTGGTAAATTCCTTCCATATAAATTTACTTCGCTAAAGTTGCACTTATCTATCATCTATAATATAATTTTACATTGTGGCAATATTAATTTTAATCCTTAAAATTCACAAAAGAATACTTTTTATCATAGAAAGGATAAATCAAATGAAACTTGGAATCGTAGGTCTGCCAAACATAGGAAAAAGCACACTTTTTAATGCTATCACCCAGGCTGGGGCTGAATCTGCCAACTATCCCTTCTGCACAATAGAGCCAAATGTAGGCGTAGTTGCAGTACCTGACGAAAGACTGGCAAAACTGGCTGAAATATATGCCTCAAAAAAAATTGTCCCAACTGCTATTGAATTTTATGATATAGCCGGACTTGTAAAAGGTGCAAGTAAGGGAGAAGGACTGGGAAACAAGTTCCTTTCACATATACGTGAGGTTGAAGCTATTGTACATGTAGTCAGATGCTTCGAAAGTAAAGACATTGTACATGTAGACGGAAGCGTAAATCCTCTTAGAGATATTGAGACTATAAATCTTGAGTTAATACTCTCAGATATAGAAGTGTTGGAAAGAAGACTTCAAAGATCTCAGAAGGCTGCCAAGGGTGATAAGACTCTGGCTGCAGAAGCAGCATTGATTCAGGAGGCAATGGCAATACTGGAAGAAGGCAAATCCGTAAGGACACTTGACCTGCCCGATGAGCAGAAGGAGCTTGTTAAATCTTTTAATCTCCTAAGCTCAAAACCTATTATCTATGTTGCTAACGTGTCTGAAGAGGATTTAGCCAATGACGGCAATTCAAATCCTCATGTAGCAAGTGTAAGGAAATTCGCTTCTGCTGAAGATGCTGAGGTGGTTATCATCTCTGCGCAGATAGAGGAAGAGATAGCTCAGCTGCCGGAGGAAGAAAGACTTGAATTTCTTCACGACCTTGGCCTTGACAAGTCAGGCTTGGATAAACTGATACAAGCAAGCTACCATCTGCTGGGGCTTATAAGCTTTTTAACTGCAGGATCCCCTGAGTCAAGGGCCTGGACCATAAAAGCCGGTACCCCGGCGCCTCAGGCAGCCGGCAAAATCCATTCCGATATAGAAAGAGGCTTCATCCGTGCTGAGGTAATAGCTTATGATGATCTTATGGCCCATGGGGGCAGCATGACATCAGCCAAGGAAAAAGGCCTTGTACGGATCGAAGGCAAGGACTATATCATGAAAGATGGAGATGTAGTAAATTTCAGGTTTAACGTTTAGTTGACATATCAAAAGGGTGATGAGTTAGGCATTCTGCTTTATGCATCCAAATGTGAGATCTCATTTATTGATATTACTTTGAAATCATTGTTTTCATCATCATATCTTAAAAGGCTGATTCCACAATTGTATGGATGTAAATTGAATCTCTTGTATTGCGGCAATCCAAGAAAATGACTGATTATTGACCTGATTACTCCTCCATGACAAACTATGCATACATTTTCAAGCTTTCTATCCTTTATAGACTTCAGAAAATTTAATGTGCGTGTTAATACCTCTTCACCGGATTCCCCTTCAGGATACTTGAAATCTTTTTCTTTTTTCAGAAATTCATCGTAAAACTCCGGATGATCTTTCCTGATTTGATCCTCAGAAGAGGTATGGAATACACCCATATGAATTTCTCTTATCTGCTTGTCAATTTCTATCGATTGTCCCCGTTGATAACTTGATATTATTTCCGCGGTCTGTATTGCCCTTTTTAAATCACTGGAATAAATTGCATTGAACTGTATTCTTGAAAGCCGTTTTCCTGCCAGATGTGCTTGACTTAGTCCCAATTTGGTCAATTCAGCATCGGGATAACCGTCATTATTGAAAATACGGTCTTTTCCTGCTTCTCCGTGTCTAACGATATATATATCCATTATGCCACCTCCTATTCATCTCTTCAAAAGCTCACCGTTACCAGCACCCTCAATTAGCTGTCCCACAGTTCTGAACTGCCCGAGCCAGAACATCAGTGCATCATCCCGTGTATAATCCTCGTCTATATGTACTTCCTTAATTTCACCAATGAACCATCTATGACTGCCCTCATAGCCGATCTGATGCACAACCTGACATTCAAGGCTTACCGGACATTCCTCAATAATATGGCTGTCAATCTTATTCCCTTTCCGGGGTGTCAGGCCTGCTTTTTGATACTTGTCCACATCCCTTCCCGAGAATGCACCGCAAATATTAAGCTTCTCCAATTGTTCCTTAGTTGGGATATTTATTCCAAACTCTCCCTTTTCAGTTATAAGCTCATAGGTGTACTTCTCAGGCTTAATCCCCACCATCACTGATGGAGGCTTGAAGGAATAGAAGTGAAATGCCCCGGCCGCCATAATATTCCTGCCCACAGTTACAAGAATAACCGGAAAGGAAGGAAGTGCAATTATTCCATCAAATATATTATCATGAACTAGCTTCACCAAATATTCCCTCCTATATATTTCGCGAAAAACACTTTACATTCTTTATTCAAATTTCGCGTAAATATTTCCTTTCAGTTCACTGACCAGGTTGATCCACAAAGTATATGATTTTTCAATATCTTCCGGACAGCTGCCCAATTTAACAACATCTAATAGCTTTTCATTACATAATGCGGGTTTAATTTTGAAATTACTTATAAATTCCAATGTTCTTTTACGACTTGGAAAATATACTTTATTTATAGCAAACAGGGCTTGAAGCAAATGATCTATTGCAATATCCAGTGCAAAGTGGTAAAACAGTACATCTTTTCTAGTTACTGCGCGTTCTAAATCTTCTGTGTCGTCAAGTTCAGTCAAATGGTATTTTGCAAGCATTCTTGATAATTCATCCGGGTACTCTAATAATTTGTTTTTTAATGAATTCAAAAAATTGTTTTTGTCATATAAAACAGTGATATTCTTAAGCATTGCACATCGGCCTATAGGATAATAATAGTTGTCCAATTTGTCAGGATAATCTCCATTAAGAATAGCTTCTATCTCACATAAAGTCTCATCAATTGTAAAATACATTAACCAAGTATCAACACCGTTTATAAGTGTGAAATCTCTACTTCCCCAATGACCTCCTTGAAAGATATTGATTTTGCTATTCTGCAATAAGTCTCCCAAATCATTGATAACAGCTTCTCTTCTTTCAAACTCAGGTATTTTATCACAATATATAAAAATATCGATATCACCCTCTCCTGCTGTGGGAAGCGGACTCTTACCACCGCTTATACCTATTGACTGCACCTCCTGGATTTTAGAAATTCTATTTATTAGCACTTCAAAGATCTTTTCTGTATTGTTATTCATACTTTCTCCTCCCAAAACCTTATTCAGAATATTGCCTGGATTCTTCCATAGCTTTACGAAACAGTGCTTTGGTCTCTTTTACCGATCCAATTGTTGGCCTGTGCTTGACGCCCGTATATAGTCTGAATACCGCATTTACCCCAAATTCCTTATATACTTTTTCTGATTCCGGCCATCGTTTTACGGGTGTACTTCCAAATAATTCATTTATTATAATTCTGTCCTCTTCTTCATAACTATCGCCATAAGGAACAGAGTCATTCTCATCCTGATCACCCAGATAGAATAATTGAGGAACTTTTTTATAGGTTTCCATATCAAACTCTTTTCCGGTTAAATCCTTTAAATCCGATATACCGATCGGATACCTCAGTTCTTGATTATTCCACATTTTCACGGGAGCAATGGGCCATCCCCCCGGTGAACCCACAGATGCAGCCAATACACGGTCCGGATGCAGTACAGTAAATCTGTTTGCAAACATACCGCTGGCTGAAAACCCCTAGTAATGTCCTATAACAGGCTTGTCCTTTGCCCTGTGCTTGCGGCCAGGCTCATATTCCTGCCAGTATACCCTTTTTTCGTCATACCGTGTTCTCGCTTCTTTTTCCTCTGCAGGATACCCAACATACACAATACCCAGTGGAATGACGTAATCAGGTATATTCAATATTTCCCTCAGCTTCTTTATATTGCTCTCAATGGGATATATGCCTATCCATACCGTCCCAAGCCCAAGACTTGTTGCTGCAATCAAAATATTCTCTGTTGCCGCACTGCAATCCTGAACCCACATTCCCTTACCCGGGCCTTTGAATGATAATATGCGTTATAGTGCATTAACACTCTCAAGGCCCTTAAAGTATTCCATTTGCTTTCGACTCCTTGTTTCTCCATAATAAAGTAAGTCTTGCCCGGCTGGCTGTATGCTTTCCATCTGCCATTCCCGTTACAGGATTTCGCGAGCTTTTCCAACGCTTCATCCATTCTTCTATCATATTGAACATCATATTTCCTGAATAGATCCAGACACCGTAAAATATCATATTTCCACCGTATGGGAAAATAAAACTTGAAGAACTCATCCTTGATTACTTCACCGGTTGTTTCTGATCTGAAGAGCCGGTGTTTCAGTATAAACTCAATTGATCCTTTTAAAGCTTCCTCAATAGCTTTGCTTTGATATATATTGCTATTGCCCAGATAGGTTTTCAAGCCTTCAATCACGCTTATTGTCGTATGGAGTGAGCTGTGTCTCGCACCATGAAAATATTCACAATTCCATCCTCCATCCTTCATTTGCACCTTCAATAAATAATCAACTATTTCAATTATTCTGGGGTTTTGTATATTAAAATAACTTGTTATAGTCAATATCATTCCATTTATGCAAACATCGCTGTATTCAACAGTTCTTGCGTAATTGATCCCACCATCCCTTCCAACCGGATATGTAAGTAACAATTCGGCAGACTGCCTGCAACTATCGTTGCTTTTTTCCATCTCCAATTGAACCAATTCATATAAGACATAATGAGTACATGTCCATTTGGGATTATAAACTCCATTCCCCCATTGTCCATTATCACGCCTTTTATCAAGCAGTTCTTTCCCCCAGCCTTTTCGGGCAATCTGCATTTGATATTCCTGGATTTCCTTTTCCGGTCTTTTTAATAAATCCCTATTCACCTGATATGTTAGTGACGGATCGGAATCCTGTAATAACCATTCAATTATTTGTCTGTATTCTTCCATTTCCTTCACCTCTATGCACGGGATAACAGAGGAAACATCAATAGCCCCCACCCCCAGCGAGACTTCGCGTGCCAATGTGCCGACTCCTGAAATCAGTTCTTGTGGTATAAGAAAATAGTTGTATTATCCATAAGCTGTGGTTGCTTGCCCCTAATCTCAGAAGTCATCACATGTGAGGCTTCCTAATTAATTCATTCGGACTTCTCAATCATCATTTTGTACACACCTAAATATCCATCCGGTTTCTCTCTTAACTCATGTGATACCACAGAAAATCCAATTTTCTTGTAACACTCGAATGCTCCTGTATTGTAATCAAACACATTAAGAAATAGCTTTTTTATTCCATTCCTCTTCCTGACCATTGTTCAAGAAATGCAGCATCCTTCCCGCTGTTCCAGCTTACAATTTTATTGCAATCCTCACGTTCTAGCAATTCTATCTTTAACATCTTTATTCTCCTCGTAAATAATTTTTGCTGAACCCCAGTTTTCTGCTATATATCTGTTTATTAGCCGTTTGAACAACTGAATTTATACATATCCTCATTTTTCTCTTTGGCAAAGAAAGCTCCCAACAATACCCCATTGTTCTTTTCAATAACCCTTCTTGAAGCTATATTATCAGTTTTGCAGGTTAAAATCGCATCTTTAATCCCCATCTCAAAGGCTTTTTTCAAGGCTAATCTTAGAATTTGTGTTCCATATCCTTTATTCCTACACATTGGAGATATGTCATAGCCTATGTGGCCGGTTTCCTCCGTCTCTATGTGCCTAACTCTAACTACTCCTACAACTTCATCATTATGAATTAACCAAAATGTTGAAAATGGAACCCTCCCTTGAGGCAGATCTATTCCTTTATTGAATTTGTATAGGTCATTTAAAAATTCATCAAAGTTCTCTAACGCTTTTTTGTATTTATTAAAGTAATGATTATCATTAATTCTTCCGTATGCTAGAGTGTAACTTTGAAAACTCTTCTGATACTCTTTGCTTGGTTCTATTAAAAACAAATCGATAATCCATTCATCTTTTAGTAAACCTGTAATATATTCATCTTTAATTTCTCCGTCAGCCATACATCTAAACGCCTTTCTCCTCATTCCTTCAATTTTGTAGCCAAATTTTTCTTGCATTTTGAATGAAGATGGATTTCCATCAAGAAAACCATTTTCGAGCCTTCTTAATTTTAACTCATTAAATGCATATTCTATTTTCTTGCCAAATGCTTCCGTACCATATCCTTGGCCATGATATTTTGCATTAATCCAAATACCTCCCCCAGCAGTCTCTTGGAATTTGTTTATTTTATCCAAGCTTACACCACCAATAACTTTTCTCTCAGACTTAAGTTCAACTGCAAAATCATAAGAGGTTCTAGCTATACCTTTTTTAGCATTTTCAACGCAAAATTTAATCCATTCCTCTGCATCTTTTTTTGTATAAGGATATGGAACAAAAGCAAGCCATTTTGAGACTTCTATATTATTTAGTCCTTCAACTATATCTTCCACATCATTTTCATTCCATTCCCTCAAAATTAATCTTTTTGTTTCTAATGTCATAAACTCGCCTCCTATTCTTGGACTTTATAATATATAAATGAATTTCACTTCTTAACTCCCCATATATAGGTGAAATATAGTTTTGGGCTGCGGTATTCCAATAGAACATATTAATTCACCAGCCTTTACTTGGTTTAAGATCGTTGAGCCATCTGTCCATTCAGAGTTAACCCCAGTTTTTAATATAAAGCATCGTCCATCATCCATCCATATTCTTTGAGACTGCATTATCCAGGTTCGTGGTTTGTCTATGTTTACTACTTTACTTTTAATACCTGCATCTTTCAAAATACGTATTATTATTTCTGGTTTCACATCTTTTACAGGAGATCGTGAAATCATTCCTTCAATATTGTTGTCTCTAGTGAACATAATAGTCTTTGCACCCCTCTATAAGCTATACTATTTATAACTATAAGATTGCTCCATCTGCTCGGTCTGTCGTATAACGGTTTCTCACTCACGATGTCCCTGAACCGGACTCCGGTGTACTTTCCTCTGGCGGAGCTTCGCTCCCGCTGAAGGGGTGTGATTGCCCTGACTTTACTCCAAAGCAATTGCATCCGGCAACCCAAGGCACGCTCGCTTACTGCTCCTACCCGCTGTGCTGCAGCGCGCGGGCATTGCTAGCTGATGGATAATGCCACTTGCCAGAGTGAGTCCAGAATGGCGCATCCCTTAATTTTATCTTTTTTAAGATTAGATTATGTAATAGAGTTTCAGTCTTGCATATAGTTGTCATATAGCTGTTCGAAAGAATCATATCGTTCCACCTTACGTCCAACCTTGCTATACTCTTCCAAATACTCTTCCATTATGCGTAAAAACGCTTCTTTAAATAACAGGAGATTATCTGGGTCAAAATACTGCATCAAATCAAACTTTTCTGTCCCTTTATCTTCTGTCATCTCGTCAAGATACTCCTGCGCTCCTCTTGCAACATGATATACATAGGATTTATCCTTTGACTCGGTACTTACAATGACCTTGTTTCGACAGTTACACCATAATTCCTCGTAAGTACCACAAAGATTATCATAGGTAGGCACAGGTCTTTTTACAAATTCATCATACATCTTATCATATAACTCAACTATACTTTTTAACATTTCATACGATGCATTGCGTATTTCTTCAATCGTCTTTGCATCAATTACAGCCATATACAATTTTTCAAAATCGTTAGGTATATATTGAAAGGAAGCCAATTGCTCCATGTACCTTTTAATTCCTCGTTTGAAATAGGTATTATTTAAATTCACGAGGGCATTTATCAGATTATATAAAGCCTCACTTGCCGCATGTCTTACAGTTCCTACAGTATCTAATAGCAAAGTATTAGTATATTCCTGCTTTGCTATATCAATATAATTTTTTGCTCGTCCGATGCATTCATTCCCAATCGGTTTAGCAAGAGCATCTAGCGCTCTTTGCTTATAAACATTAAACTTTTCCTGATATTCTGGCTTTGCGCAATACAAGATTTGAAGGTCAATTAGGCACGAAACCATAGGGCTGTTAAGACAAGATTGTGCTTCAATTCTGGTTTCCCATGGCGTACAATAGATATCATACCCCACATCTTCCAGGATGAAGCAAGAAGATATCTCCCATCCACGTTCAGTATTATTTATAATGATCAGATCAAGATCACTTTTTTCATGAAAGTCTCCAGTACTAAAAGAACCAGTAAGACCAATTATTGCGATATCATCCCGAAAGTCTCTCTTGGCGCGCTCGATTACCATATTTATTATTCTTCTATTTTTTTCGATTAAGTTTTGCTTTGTCATTTCGTCCATAAATTACACTCTCCTTAATACCTAATATAAACTAATAAAGCTACAATGCGTAATAAGAATTTTAGCTAACCAACTCAATGCTGCTAACAAAATTGTATATTTTGTTATTGCCTGAGCAAAATCCATGAGAGCACTTCGCTCATGGCTACGAACTCATGAGTAACCGGGTACTTGCACTTAGGCTTCGGAATTTTGGGAACATGATGTTAGGTGATGTTCAGCACGGAAATTATTCCCAAACTAACTCATATGGAGCTTCGTCAATATGACTCCATGTATTATAAAACGACCCGAATATATCATTAAGATTTTTGATTGATAACTTTTCATTAGGAATATATGGCTCTTTCAGTGTCAGCTCTTTAACAATGTTTTTCAAATCTGTATTCAACCTATTTATATATTCATTTTCACTATCTGATACTACATCATCCTCAAATATACTTTTAATAGTCATACCATTTACATTCGTTCCATATATCAATCCTTCTCCAATAAATCTGAAAGATAATATCCCCGGATGGTATAATTGGTTATCTACGTACATTGTTCCATATTTTATTTGATTATCAACTTCTATTAATCCAATTGCTGCATGCACTAACTTGCTTTTTGCTTTATTTATGTCATTTTCATCAACAGTTGCTACAAATGACTCAAGTTCTCTAATAACTTCAATAATAGTAGTATATAAATTGTTAATCATAATCTCTTTATTTCGATTTTTTTCTTGAATCACTTTGAGATTTAATCCCAATGACAATACAAAAATCACTAACAAAATGACAAATGATATTTTCTTCATGAAATCCCCCCTATAAAATATCTATTTTGTTTCACTACACTAGTGCTGAATGTCACCTATCGGTTTCGCACTCACGACACCTGTGAACCGGACCGGCAGGGCCTCGCTCAATCATCTTTATATATCGTTTCCGGTATCCGGAACCTGATATGTGTCGATTATGTAAATCTTGTCTCATTTGGGTTTAAATATCTAGCAAACTCCTCATAGGAGTTTTCACCTTACAAGAAGTTTGCGAATTAAAGGTCGTACTCACTATCTTGGTTTTCTCATATTGACTAATTGGATAAATCGTTCCTGTGACGGCAAGCCGCTTTGTTTATCCTTTTTAGAAAAGGTACTGTCAAACTCTTCTGCGGCTTTTTCGTCAATTTCAAACACTAAATCCTCAAAAAAACATCCTGAGCAATCCGATAGTGCGCCTGGATATAGTTCAAGTGCTTGAAGCGGAACGGCATACATATTGTTAGAAGTTCTGATGTCATAGTTTTCAGCTTCGACAAAGCCAAATTTGCTGTAATATCCCGGGTCACCGTAAATTAAAATAGCTCTGTATTCAAGTTCTTCCGCAATTTCTTTTGTGTGTTTAATAAGCATACCTCCAATACCTTTGCCCTGGTACTCTGGAAGAACAGATAGCGGTCCAAAAGTAATAACATCATAGTGTTCACCGCTATCACCTAATATTTTCGATTTTGCATATACTATGTTTGCTACAACTTTTCCATCAACCTCTGCAACAAAATCTAATTTTCTTATAAATGCATCACAGTTTCTCATAATATGCAATAAATAGTGTTCATTACATCCGGGAACATGATGATTCCAAAAAGCTTCTCTTGTTAGTTCTTCAACGCCGCGATAATCTAAAGCTGTTTCGTTACGTAATTTGATATTTTCCATTAAAACAATGCACCTCCCAAATAAGAATAGCTTTTATTTCGCTATATTCTATAATATGTAATATAAGAATAACACTTCTTAACTAAACAAACTGCACCATATGTCAGAGTCACGGTCCCGCACACCGACACCGCTGAACCGGACCCAAAGTATCCTTCTCCTATGAGAATACTCTTATTATAAAAAATATGTATTAGTTAGCCTATATTTGTGCTTATAATCAGTATTTGCTACACATTCATATTTGACCAATCATTTTTTAGATTAATCAAATACTCCATCATATTTATATCTTCAGTTGTGTTATATGTATATCCTAAATGTTCAGCAACGGGCTGAGCAATTGTCCTGAATAACTTGCAGGCTATGAATATTGCTGCCCAAAAGTTGTTGTAATCACTATTGGAATAGGTTTTTACATACATATTATAGATTTCTTTCGGTAGATACTTTTTAAAATACTTGCCACTCATTCCTACAGATACAGAAAATCCATTATTTGTTCCAATATACCATTCAACCATTTTTACAAGCATATCACGAACAACTACATTATACATCCACATAGCATACGGAAGTTGATCTCTTACAATGCCTTTGCCTACATTGTTCAAACACCACCAAAATTCATTGCAACAGCCTTTATATTGAGACTCTGTAGGCTTCTTGACATAATAATCTCTGTCATTTGAAGTAGATATTTGAGGTAAACAATTATCTTTATCTAACAATGGAATTGTTAAGCTGTCCTTTGTATATTCTTCAAGCATAGCTTCCTTTATTTGAATTTTTAAATCTATACGAACACCGTCTTTAAACAGCATAAGCCATGTATAAGAGCGGTCAAAGTTTGCGTTTATCCCCCAGCCAAAATCGTTGTTATCTGGCTCTTGAACAATTGCTATTTCCCCGAATACTGAAATCCAACCCTTGTTATCCAAGAATGACTTTGTTTCTGATACAACATATACGATGTCATAATCCTGGTATATGTCTTTCTGAATGTTCGGGTTAGCACGAGATCCATTCATGTAAACAGCTCGCACACACTCGTTTGCTTGTGCAACACTTAGTATTAAATCATACATTTCTTGTTCGCTACGCAAAGTATCACCCCATAGAATATAAATAATCCTTACTTCATTTTTACCAAACTAAGGCAATTCTCCAAAGCACTCTCCCGCAAAAGCAGGGTGTGTCAGATAACTTCTTCGCACTCACGACACCTGTGAACCGGACCTCAGAGCCCTTCCCCCTGGCGGAGCTTCGCTTCCGGTAAAGGGGTGTGGTTGCCCTGACCTAACTTCGAAGCAAATGCGTCCGACAACCTAAGGTACGCATGCTTCTTGATATGTCCCTCCGTGCCGCAGCGTGAGGGCATTGTTCATGTGATGGGTAATGCCCAGCAGCGCCCTGTCCGACCACCATTCTATACGCTTCCGATATCCGGAACCTTGCTTGAGTCGCTTCTCTAACTATTGTCTCCCTCGGGTTTAGATTCCTATCAAACGACCCATAGGAGTTTGTACCTTAAAAGAATGGTGTGACATAACTATTTATTTAATCAAGGAAATTGCTCATAACCTCACCGCTTGCTTTCCATTTTTGATTTGACCCATTCGATGAGCAGAGAAACTAAAAAGGACACAATATACCCTACAACAAAATACAAACCGGCTTGTACGAATATGGGTGGATATGTTTTGTTATATAGGTTTGAAAATATGATTCTGGGAATAATTATGCCACCTATTGTTATTCCTATGCTAGGGCCTATGGCGAATTTTAATGCTCGTTTTAACATTTTTATAACCTCGTCAAATATAAATAATTTCTATAACACATAATGGCGTCGATTATGCTCATATTGCCTCTCTTAGGTTAACCTCTAGCAAACTCCCCATAGGAGTTTGTATCTTATAAGAATTATATGAATCAATAAAATCTTAATAATACTATTAGGTACGCGATAAATGCAATTAATGCACCAAAGTGTGTAAGTTTTATTTTACTTAATATTTTTATATCCTTATTATCATAGAATTCTCTTATCTTTGTAAAAATTAAAAGCCATCCAAGCGAAAGTATTATACCAGTCCCTAACGGTAGTGTTCTATTAACCAGTATTGCACCCCAATTTAATCCTAATGAAATATAGACTAATATACACTCAAAAATGACCAACTTATTTCTTTTCATTTTATCACCTTTCATTCACAATTTAACAAAATGCACAAGAAGTCCTCCATATCTAAGCTACATTGCTCACATAGTGAGAGCGGTAGTTCACTACTAATATAAAGCATAAGAATAATGCTTCATACAACTAACGATTGAGAAAATCCATATTGCTTTTGAATCCCTTCAACAGTCCTACTTCTTCCTATAGAACAACCTGCATCATCTGTCGGCTCTCATAACTACGACATCATGTCGTCAACATATCCTAATTAGATTATGTTTGCGACGTAGTGTCGTCAATATTTGTATATGGTGGTAAATAATATCATCCTATTATACCATTATTTAGCAAATAGGTGAAACTAAACTAATGTGTCATACACACAAAAAAGAAACCCAAATTACTTCAGGCTTCTCAGCTTTCACTCAAAGTCTTTTTCCGTCATTACTACTATTTCATTATCCAATAGCAGTTGTGCAGTCACACCGTTTCCTTCCTTAAGAATACCGCTGAAGCTGCCGTCATATATGGTACCGCAGCCGCAGGAAGGACTATTGGCCTTCAGTACAGCTACGGGACAGGAGTGTTGTCTGGCTAAGGCGAGGATATCTTTGGCACCTTTTATAAACTGCCCGGTTACGTCTTCTCCCTTTATGTTCAACACCCTTGCTTTTCCTTCCAGGACTTCTTTCCCTGCACCATCCTGTATTTCACAGGGCTCCCTTGGTGTCAGCAAGCCTCCCGACTCTTCAGGGCAAACCGGTATGACAGTATGCTCCTTCATAAGCTCAAGCACCTTGGGGGTAAGGTTGTTTCCCCCGCTGTATTTGCAATTTGTGCCCAACAGGCAAGCACTTACCAGTATATTCATGAAATCACTTCCGTTACTTTATTTCTACTATGGTAGCTCCTATGCCGCCTTCACCGAAGCCGCCGCTTCTGTAAGACTTCACATGGGAATGACTTTTTAGCAGCTGCATTATGCCCGCCCTCAGAACTCCTGTGCCCTTTCCGTGTATTATAGTCACTTGCGGCAAGCTGCCCAGATATGCATCATCCAGGTATTTATCCACATTCATAAGGGCCTCATCCAGAGTCTGTCCTCTCAGGTCAATCTGAGCAGCAACTGCCCTTGACTTAGCGGAGTTTACCTTCACATTGCCGCTTCTCTTTGGTTTTTCCTGCTCCTCTTCCACTACCTTGAGATTATTGATATTCACGTTTATTTTCATTATGCCTGCCTGCACAGTCAGGTTTCCGTCCTCATCCGGCAGTGTGAGAACACTTCCCTTCTGGTCAAGGTTTACTATCTTTACAGACATGCCTATCTTTATGTTTTTCGGTGGTGCGCTGCTGGTCTTCTTAAATAGTGCTTCTCCCATTTTGTCTTCCAGCTCATCCTCCCGCTGTCTGACCTTAAGTCTCGATTTTTCAATCATTGCGGATTTTTCTTCATTTTCCTTCTGTATAGCATCGCGAAGCTCCTTAATAAGCTCCTCTGACTCCTCTTTCGATCTCCGCACTATTTCAAGGGCTTCCCTCTGTGCTTCCCTAAGGAATCTCTCCTTTTGGGATTCAAGCTTTTCCAGCTTTTTGTCCATTTCACCCTTTGCTTTTTCCAGCTCAAACTTCAGCCTGGCAGCGGTATCCCTTTCCTCTTCGGCCTTCCTTTTGTCATCCTCCAGGCTTTTTATCAAATCCTCAAACTTGACATCATCCTGAGATATGAATTCCTTTGCCCGCTTGATTATACCATCAGATAAACCAAGCTTTCTGGATATTTCAAAGGCATTTGACTTCCCGGGTATGCCAATCAACAGCCTGTAGGTCGGCCTAAGAGTCGCCACGTCGAACTCCACGCTGGCGTTGCAGATTCCCTCAGTGGTCAGGGCATATATCTTAAGCTCGCTGTAATGAGTGGTGGCTGCAGTTCTTATACCCTTTTTATGCAACAGCTCCAATATGGACATTGCCAGTGCAGCACCCTCGGTAGGGTCTGTGCCTGCACCCAGCTCGTCAAACAGCACCAGGGAATTGGGAGTGACATGCTCCAGGATAGAAACAATGTTATTCATATGGGATGAAAAGGTACTGAGACTCTGCTCTATACTCTGCTCATCCCCGATATCTGCAAATACTTCATCAAAAACAGCCACTTCACTGTAATCGCTTGCGGGTATATGAAGACCTGACTGGGCCATAAGCGTCAAAAGGCCCATGGTCTTCAGGGTGACTGTCTTGCCTCCTGTGTTTGGCCCTGTAATGACCAGTGTATTGAAGGTCTCACCTACATATATGTCAATTGGGACCACAGCCTCAGCCTTCAGTAGCGGATGCCTTGCCTTCTTTATATTTATTATACCCTTGGAATTGACCTTGGGCTCCGTACACCTGAACTCCAAGGCAAATTTAGCTTTAGCGAAAATGAAGTCCAGTGTTGCAAGTATCTCCATATTGGTCTTTATACTATCATATTTCTCGTCAACCAAAGCTGTAAGCTCTTTTAAAATACGCTCAATTTCATTCTCTTCATCCAGCTTCAGCTTCTTGATATCATTATTCATCTCAACAATTGCCATTGGTTCAATGAATAGAGTTGCACCACTGGCCGACTGGTCATGAACTATACCGGGTATGCTTGCTCTGAATTCCTGTTTTACCGGTATGACGTGGCGGTCTCCCCTTACGGTGATTATAGGATCCTGAAGATATTTCTGATATGCAGGAGAGGAAATCATATGGTTAAGCTTCTCTCTCATGGAAGCTGTTTTTTCCTTAACCTTTCTCCTTATGCTGTGCAGCAGCGGACTTGCATTGTCCGATATCTCCTCTTCGCTTATAATGGCACTGCCGATTCTATCTTCTATGCTTTTATAAGGAGACAGGGTCTCAATATAGTACTCAATTATCGGAAAGCTTTCCTCTCCTCTGTCATCACTCATGAAGGCTTTCAGTCTTCTGGCGGCCCTTAAGGTGTCCGCCACCTTCAGAAGCTCCCCGGGATCCAAGGCTGACCCCAGCTTTACCTTCTTTAAGGCCACCCTTATATCCTGTACTCCTCCAATGGGGATATTCCCCTTTTTAAGCAGAAGGTTTACTGCTTCTGTTGTCTCCTGAAGCAGCTCTTTAACCTCATTGAGATCCTCCGAAGGCTTCAAATCTGCCGCTATATCCCTTCCCATTCCTGAAGCAGTGCTCTCACATAACATATCTATGATTTTATTATATTCTAAAATTCTTAATGCCTTTTCGTTCAATATGTTCACCTCAAATTTCTATGGTCAATAGGTTTAAGGAGCCCATCCGGACGGCCACTGGCCGCCCCTACCTCCGGAACCCCGCAACCTTTTTAAAACTCAGCGTAGCTTGGGAGGCTGAAGCAAAACTCCGAGCCTTCCCCGAATACACTGTAGACATTTATTTCGCAGCCATGGGCATTTATTATATTTTTTACTATTGCCAGCCCCAAACCTGTGCTGATGTCCGATCTGTTCTTGTCTGTGGTATAATATCTATCCCAGATAAAGGGCAGGTCCTCCTCCGGTATCCCTTCCCCAAAATCTTTTATACATACATAAATACTGTCACTTTGCCTGTTTGCTCTTATGGAGATGTTGCCATAGTCATAGGAATGCTTGATTGCGTTGTTAAGCAGGTTGATGAGCACCTGTTTTATCCTGTTCTCATCACCAAAGCAAGTAAGTACATCCTCTGACATATTCATGAATTTGATAGTAATATTTCTCTTGGATGCATAGGGCAATAGCTTATCTATAGTCCTTCTTATCATTGCTTCCATGCTGAAAGGCACCATCTGCAGCTGTATATGCCCCGCTTCAATCTGCGACAGCTGTAGTATCTCATCTACCATTTTCTTAAGCCTTACAGTCTCATCCATTATAATACCGAGGTATTTCTTCCTGTCTTCCTCTGATTCCACAAGTCCGTCCAGCAGCACCTCTGAATATCCTTGAAGATAGCTTAAAGGCGTTCTTATCTCGTGGGACACATTGGCAATAAATTCCCTTCTTATATGCTCAACCCTGGACAGCTGTTTTGCAAGATTGTTCATGGTATTCCCAAGCTCTTTTATCTCTCTGCTGGAGCGCAGGTCTATTTTTGTATCATAATTCCCTTTTGATATCTCAAGTGCAGCATTATTAATAAGCTTTAAGGGGGTAGAAAAGCCTTGTGACAAGAAGTAGGATATTGCTGATGCCAATATGATTGCCACAACAAAAATATATAAAAACTGCTTTCTTATAGCTTCTATAGTGGTCTGCATATACTCCAACGTGGTGATTATATAAATAGCTTCGCTAATTTCAGGCTTCTTTATAGCTTCTCCCCCATAATTTTCATTAAGAAGCTGTTTGCTTCCCTGGGCAAAGCTCATTGGCTGTTTAACCGGAACACCGACCAAAAGTGTATCCATTTCCTTAGGCCACACCGAGTAGGGGTTCCAGATCATCTTATTCTGTTCATGTACAGTATTCCCGTTGAGAATCTTGCTAATATACTTGACACCGAAAGTATTTCCCAACTTATATCGATTTGTACCTTCTACATAGGTTATTTTTCCGTCTCTGTCAGTAACTATTATAATATCATTTACCCGCCGCATTACATTGTAATAGGGTATGGTCGAATTATACTGCCCTCTGGCTACGTAATTTGACAGTCGGATACAATCCTTCTCCAGCTGCACCTTCTCCTGTTCATAATAAAAGTCATATAAAAACTCTGTCTGAAATATCAGTATAAATATCAGGAGCACCAGTGTCATTATAATAATAGACGCCCACAGCTTGAGAGATATACCATAGCTTCTCATTTTGGTACCTCTAGCTTATAACCAACGCCCCACATTGTACTTATATAACTGCTGTAATCCCCAAGCTTCTCTCTCAGCTTCTTTATATGAGTATCTACTGTTCTTGGATCACCGTACTGCTCATAGCCCCAGACCTTAAGAAGCAGCTGTTCTCTCGTAAAAACAATCTTGGGATTGGTAGCCAGAAAGTAAAGCAGTTCATATTCCTTGTTGGTAAGTACAATCTCTTTATCATAGACCGTCACTTCTCTGGAAAGTCTGTTAATTACGATATTCCCTATCTGAAAATATGAAGCGGAATCACTGCACTTTATCTCCGACCTTCGGAGCAATGCCTTGACTCTTGCTATAAGCTCCTTAGG
>LOES01000202.1 GCA_001515955.1 Clostridia bacterium BRH_c25
ATACAGTCAGGACAATAAGAAAACAAAGCAAAGTGCCACTCGTATTCCTGGTATATTACAATTCTGTTTTCAAATATGGTGTGGAAAGCTTTATAAGCGAAGCGGGCAGCGCAGGAATAGACGGGCTTATAATACCGGATCTGCCTATAGAAGAGAGAAAGGACATTATTGAAATAGGGGATAAATACGGGGTCTATCTGATACCCCTTGTGGCACCTACCTCGAAAGACCGTATTCAAAAAATCACGGAAAACGGCAGGGGGTTTGTGTACTGTGTGTCAACAGCAGGCGTCACAGGGGTAAGGCAGAGCTTAAATACAGATATCAAGGAGTATATGAATATTGTATCGGGTTACACAAAGCTGCCGAAGGCTCTGGGCTTCGGAATATCCGGTCCTGAAATGGCACAAAGCTATAAAGCTTACTGCGAAGGAATAATAGTAGGAAGTGCTATCGTAAGAACGGCTGCAGAAGCAGAAACCAGGGAGACTATGATAGAAGGCGTGAGGAGCTTTGTCTCACGGATAAAAGAGGTATTATGAAGAAGGGCAGTGAACTCGTTTCAGCTTGCTGAAACGAGTTCACTAAACCGCTATAGATACATTTTTTCCAGTTGGCTCTGCAAATCTTCATTCTCCAGATATTCATCATAGCTCATCTGTCTGTCAACAAGCCCATTGGGAGTAATTTCCATTATCCTGTTGGCAATGGTCTGAATAAACTGATGGTCATGAGATACGAAAAGTATCGTACCCGGGAAATTGGTAAGACCTTCGTTGACTGCTGTTATTGATTCAAGGTCAAGATGGTTGGTCGGCTCATCCAGAAGCAATACATTGGCGCCGGAGAGCATCATTCTGGAAAGCATGCAGCGGACCTTTTCGCCTCCTGAAAGTACCTGTGCACTCTTAAGTGCTTCCTCTCCGGAGAACAGCATTCTTCCAAGGAAGCCTCTAATAAAGGTTTCCGTTTTCTGTTCGGCATTATCTTCAGAATACTGCCTCATCCAATCCACAAGGTTCATATCCACACCATTGAAGAATTTGGAGTTATCCTTTGGAAAATATGATTGTGAAGTAGTTACTCCCCATTTATACTCTCCGCTGTCCGCTTCAAGCTCACCCATCAGTATTTTAAAAAGCGTTGTTTTTGCTATACCGTCGGGACCGACAAAAGCAAGCTTATCACCCTTGTTGATTCTGAAGCTTATATTATCAAGGACCTTTTTACCGTCAATTGTTTTGCAAAGATTTTCAACAGTCAGAAGCTCGTTTCCGGCCTCTCTGTCCGGCTTGAACCCGACAAAGGGATACTTTCTGGAGGAGGGCTGTATGTCTTCCAGGGTGAGCTTTTCCAGCTGCTTCTTACGGGAGGTTGCCTGCTTTGACTTGGAAGCATTGGCACTGAAGCGCATTATAAACTCTTGCAGGTCCTTCATTTTCTCTTCTGTCTTTTTATTCTTGTCCCTGGACATCTGAAGCGCCAACTGGCTGGACTGGTACCAGAAGTCGTAGTTGCCCACATAGATTTTGATTTTGCCGTAATCTATATCAGCCATATGTGTGCACACCTTGTTCAGGAAGTGCCTGTCATGGGATACTACAATGACGGTATTCTCAAAATCAAGGAGGAAGCTCTCAAGCCATTTTATGGACTTAATATCCAAGTGGTTGGTCGGCTCATCCAGAAGCAGAATATGCGGATGACCGAATAAAGCTTGGGCCAGAAGCACCTTGACTTTGTCGGAACCGTTCAGCTCCTTCATTTTTATACTGTGGGATTCTTCCATTATGCCCAGGCCTGTAAGCAGTGTTGCAGCTTCAGACTCAGCTTCCCAGCCGTTAAGCTCTGCAAACTCACCTTCCAGCTCGGAGGCTCTGATTCCATCCTCGTCGGAAAAGTCCACCTTTGCATAGAGATCTTCCTTTTCTTTCATTATCTCATAAAGCCTGCTGTGGCCCATTATTACTGTTTCCAGCACTTGAGATTCATCGAACTGGAAGTGGTCCTGCTTCAGAACCGCAAGCCGTTCTCCGGGAGTTACCGACACATCTCCTGTGTTTGGCTCAAGTTCACCGGAAAGGATTTTGAGAAATGTGGATTTTCCTGCACCGTTGGCACCAATGAGACCATAGCAGTTGCCGGGAGTGAACTTTATATTAACATCATCAAATAATTTTCGTCCGCCATACCTTAGGCTAACATTGTTTGTACTGATCAAAACCTATACCACCCTTTAAAATTTAAATTTTTAAACACCTATATGTTTTGCAATAAACATTTTACATTGAAGTTCAAATATTGCAAAATCATATTCCTTTATTTAGTGCCTCGCCTGCTTTAGAAGAGATATACTATACGAGGCACCTAGCAATTATATCACATATAGCTTCAAGGGGCTACTTTATAATGGATATAGTTGAATAATATCGAAAAACACTTGAAGCAGATAGAGAAATGTATTACAATGAACCTATAATATTGAAAAGAGATAAAAAAATGACAAAAGTGAGTTCCGGCATAATTGAATATCTGGCTTATGCCCATGCTGTTACAGGAGATTTTGGAGCACAAGGGAGAAGTGTGTCCAAAATCGAATATTATGTGAACTAAAAGCCGGAACTTTACTAATAAAATTAGATAGCTATATTGAACGCACAAGAGTATTCACATTGGGTATAGTGCGAATTCAATAACTACTATGGAAACATTTACGCGAAATTTGAATAAATAATAAAAATGTTTTTCGCGAAATATATAAGCCCCTAAGTAAGGTTTACTTAGGGGTTTTTTGTGTTCAAATTCATCTTATAGGAGGAGACCAACTATGAATAATAACGTTCAATTAAAGAAAAACATTAATAGAAATTATATATATACACTGCTTCAGAATATTGACCTGACCAGGGGGGTATGGATGATATACCTTGCCGGCAAAGGCATGAGCCTCACACAATTGGGACTGTTGGAGACAGTATTTCACATAACCTCGTTTTTGATGGAGGTTCCTACCGGGGCCATAGCCGATATTTTCGGCAGGAAGATAAGCAGAATATTGGGGCGGGCGCTTTCGCTTATAAGCGTCATAATACTGCTTGCAGCGGATGATTTCTTATGGTTCGCAATTTCATTTGTTTTTACGGCACTATCTTATAATCTGGAGTCAGGAGCCGGTGACGCGCTTATATATGATTCCTTAAAGGAGATCGGTGAAGAAGACAAATACATGAAAATATCCGGCAAAAAGGAGGTTTTCTATCAGGTTGCCGGCATTGTATCCTTCCTGGCAGGGGGCTATATGGCAACAAGGAGCTATGGCATCGCCTTCACTATTACAATCATAGTTGGAGCAGTTGCCTTGCTGCAGTCCTTCGGCTTCAAGGAACCGTCCATTGGCAGGAGGCATGAGGCTGAGGAGAGGGGAAATGTATTTGTGAATCAGCTGAAGGAGAGTGTGGCGGTTGTCAGGGGGAATCCGAGGATAGGGTCTCTTATAGTATTTACAGAAATAATACTCACCTTTTGTACCTGCATATTCTTTTATTTGCAGAACTTCCTTAAGGGCAATGGTTACAATGAGGCAGTAATAGGCATTATTTATGCAGGCACATTCCTGGTCTCAGCTTTGACAGCGCCTCAGGTTCATAGAATTGAAAAAGTAATAAAGGAGCAGGGGATTCTGCTTTTGATACCCTTCATTACAGTGGCATGCTTATGGGGAATAGCACTTAGTGCTTATCATTTTATATTTTTTATAGTTCTGATGATTACAGAAGAGATTGTTTATGTTGCCATGAGCGATTATATCAACAAGATGATACCCAGTGAGAACCGTGCTACCATACTCTCTTTTTCAAGCATGGTATTCAGTTTCTTCATGATCACGGTCTTTCCGCTTGTGGGGATGCTTGGGGACAGGTACTCACTGAGCTTTGCAATAAAGTGCCTGGGAGGGCTGGGAATTGTATTTGTATTGATCAACAGCATTATACTGCTTACAATCCGCTGCCAAAAGAGAACATAGCCAGTTGTTACAAGATAAACTGGATTTATTGTTAAAAATTGATTTAGATATAGAAAGGCAATGTGTAAATAATAAAAGGGTGCAACTAAAGCCAAGGAGAAGAGCTTATGTGTAAAGAAGCAAGGATTCTGCTGGTTATAAGTGCCTTATTCACTTTTGCCATAGGATTATCGAATATTTTTGTAAATGTGTTCTTTTGGAAGCAAACAAACGAGTATGTGGCAATTGCGACATATCATCTGATCCACTATGTAACTATACCTATAGCCTTTGTCATTGCGGGAATGCTGGCAAAAAAGAAGAATGGCATATGGTCCTTGAGGATTGGACTGCTGACATACGCACTTTTCTTCATCCTGATATTGTTATTGGGCAGCAAAGGTAAAGCCTATATGTATCTGATGGGTATTATTTACGGTATGGCAACAGGGTTCTACTGGCTTGCCTTCAATACTCTCAGCTTTGATTTCACGCATATGAACAACAGAGATACCTTCAACGGCTTCAATGGATGCTGTGCGGGAATAACCGCCGCAATCTCACCCATGGCCGCTGCTTATACAATCAGCAGCTTAAAAGGGATGAAGGGGTACAATGCAGTTTTCGCCATGACACTGTCCATCTTTGTGATCCTGACTCTGATAAGCTTGCTGCTAAGGTGTAAAAATTATGGAAACAGACTGAATTTTAAAAAGGCTTTCTCCCGCAATTGTGGAGAATGGGGCATTTTAAGGACATCTGCCACCCTTTGGGGCTTCAGAGATGTGATAATAGTTTTTCTGATAAATATACTTACCATTGAGGCAACCAAAAGTGAGCTTACCTTAGGAAAACTCACACTTATAAGCGCAATGATATCTTCTGCAGCATATGTCCTTGTACAAAAGGTGATAAAGCCTCCTCATAGAAGGCTATCAATACTCATTGGTGCTTCGGGCTCATTTGCAGCGGTGCTGGGACTGGTATTCAAGCTGGGATATGCGACTCTGGTGTTTTATATTATGATGGATGCATTCTTCCTCCCGTTTTTTCTGATACAGCTGAATTCCGCCACGTTTAATATAATAGACCGGAATCATGAGAAGGATATGAGAATAGAATATATGATCAACAAGGACCTGGTGCTGAACAGCGGCAGGATCATAAGTGCTTTGATACTAATTACTTTATTATCTTTGTTTAATGCTTCTTCAACATTGAAGTTTTATTTACTGTTCTTAGGTATTGTACCCATCGCTTCAGGCTATGTCCTCGGGAAGCTCAGGGGAGTGTTCGAGGGCAAGGATTCTAAAAAATTTTCCGCCCATAAGAGGATTATAAGATGACAATAGCGTATAAAAGGATTTATACGCTATTGTCTATTGGGAAGGTGATTATGAATTGAAGCTGGACAGGTTGGTCTCCATATTGGTGCTGCTGCTGAGGAAAGAAAAGGTACAAGCCAAGGAAATGGCAGAAATATTCGATGTTTCTGTCAGAACCATTCTTAGGGATGTGGAAGCTATAAACCTTGCAGGCATACCTATTGTGACATATCAGGGGGCAAATGGGGGTATAGGGATCGCTGAGGGCTACCGCCTTGATAAGAGCGTGCTTACAGAGGATGATATGTCTACTATCATATCCACATTAAGCGGAATTGCAGGAACAATACCCGACAGCAGGCACGGGATTCTGATGGAGAAGCTCAGGAACACTTTGCCGTCATCACAGCTTGTGGCTCTGGATGAAAAAGTAAAGCAGCTTGTAATAGATTTATCTCCCTGGGGAGCTAATGAGCTGTTGAAGGATAGTGCTGCATGCATCAGGAAAGCAATAGAAAATCATAAGGAAATAGAATTTGCATATATAGATTCCGATGGTAAGAGGACAAGCCGCAGAGTTGAACCTTATTCCCTGGTGCTTAAGGGACAGAAGTGGTATTTATATGCCTGGTGTCATATCAGGCAGGATTTCCGTCTCTTCAAGCTCTCCAGAATGAGGGAGCTGACAGCCACGGCCATTGCCTACCAGCCGAGGAAGATATCCATGGATAAGCTTGACTGGGGGGATCCCTGGAGCTCTTATGAAAATATGATTACTCTGGAGCTTGTTTTTGAAGAAGTGATGGAAAGCATTGTAGTGGATTGGTTTGGCGAAGATATAGAGAAGCAGGAAGATGGAAGGCTTCTGGCAAAAGCCATGCTTCCGGAAAATAATTGGCTGTATGGCTTCATCTTGAGCTTCGGCATGGGTGTGGAGGTTATAAATCCACCCCATATCCGAAAAATACTTGCAGAAATATCGAAGGGAATATATGAAAAATATTCTTCAGTAACATGACATACAGATGTCATGTATGCAATGTTATAATCAAGAAAAAGCTTAAGGAGGCCATAATAATGGATTATAAAATTGAGTTGAAAGAGCAGGGAGTGCAGTCTGTACTATCTATCAGAAAGATTATTTCAGTTGAGAAGCTTCCCCAGGAGATTGGAAAAGCATACGGGAGTATCATCCAGTATCTGAATGAATTGAGGGAGCAGCCGGCGGAGGCGCCATTTACAGCGTATTATAACCTGGACATGGAGCATCTTGATGTTGAGATGGGTTTTCCTGTTTCAAAACAGCTTGTAGGTAAGGAAGAAATCAAAGCAGGGGAGATTCCTGCAGGAAAGTATGCAGAGTGCACTTATAAAGGGCCTTATGCAGGGATGGCGCCGGTATATGATGCAATCAATCAATGGATAGGTGAAAAGGGGTATGCAGCGACGGGGACAGCCTATGAAGTCTATTACAACTCACCGGAGGAAGTGCCTGAAAGTGAGCTTTTGACAAAGATAATGCTTCCTTTGAAATAGGGAGATATATATATCAGATGCAAGGAAGACTCCGGCAGAAAAGCTGCAGACGGTTCTTCGTTTTAGAGTGGAAAAAATTTGAAACATCAGATAATCTAAACTATAAAGAAGGAGGCGTTTATATGGTTGAAAAAGACATCATTCTTGATGGCAGCCATATGCCGGACTATGATGAAATCGATGACTATATTAAACTGCCTGCACGGGAGCTGTGGAGGCAGTTTAACCATTTCGTACAGCATAGATACAAGGCTTCACCAAGAATAATGTACAGCAAATGCTCAGCTAAGCCTGGTTGGAATGTGAAGTACCAGAAATCCGGGAAGTCCCTTTGTACACTGTATCCTGAGAAGGACTGCTTTATTGCTTTGATAGTAATCACCCTGGATTTGCTGCCTGTAATCGAAGCTTTATCTGAAGAGCTTACTGAAGATGTTGTTAGTACAATCAGAGGAGCAAAGCCCTTCAATGGGACCAAATGGCTGATGCTTAAAGTGAATAGTGATTCAACGCTAAATGATGTCAAGCAGCTGCTGCTTTTGAAGCATGAAACGCAAAGAACCCCGGTATCCAAGTCCAAAGCTTATATTGTGTGAGTCGATATATAAGGCTATTGCGTAATGCAAACTTCTTTATTTTACATCTTATCTTGCCTCCAGCATCTCAGCTGCATTGTAGGAGCTTCTTACAAGAGGAGCTGAGGCTACAAAGGAAAAGCCCATCTTCAGAGCCCGCTCCTTATACATTTTGAAAACCTCCGGTGATATGTACTCAACAACCGGATAGTGCTTTGCACTTGGAGCAAGATACTGCCCAACGGTAAGAAAATCACAGCCAACGGAGCGAAGGTCTTTGAATACCTCAAGGACTTCCTCTTCCTTTTCTCCAAGGCCTACCATAACCCCTGACTTGGTCAATACACTGCTGTCTATTGACTTTACGCGCTTTAAGAGCTCCAAAGAGCGCTCATACAAAGCTGCAGGACGTACTTCCGAATACAACCGTGGTACTGTTTCAACATTATGGTTCAATATTTCAGGTTTTGCTTTCACTACTGTTTCCAATGCGTCATAGCTCCCAAGAAAATCAGGAATCAGCACCTCTACTACAATGTCGCTTTTTAGAGCTTTTATTGCTTTAATCACTTCGGAAAAGTGCTTTGCTCCTCCATCGGGCAAATCATCCCGAGTCACAGAGGTTATGACTACATGCTTTAGTCCAAGCTCAAGGGCAGCATTGGCAACATTCTGCGGTTCCTCCGGGTCAACAGGCTGTGCTTCCGCATGGGTAACATTACAGAAGCTGCAGTTTCTGGTGCATTGGCTGCCCAGTATCATGAAGGTTGCAGTCTTTTTGCTGAAGCATTCCATCCTGTTTGGACAGTTTGCCTCTTCACATACTGTATTTAAGGAGAAGCGCTGAAGGATTTCCTTTACATAATCCAAGCTGCGCCCCTTGTTCAAATCTATTCTCAGCCACTCAGGCTTTCTTTTCACTTCCATTGGGTTCACCTCCTGAAACATAATTAAAGGGACAGCTCTTCCGAACCATCATAATTAAAGATTTTACAAAAGTAATCAAGCACAAGCTTGTTGACATAATCAAATTCTATAATTTTTCCTGTAAGCTTCTGAATGGAGGTGACACTTTTGCCGGATATTCCGCAGGGTACAATAAGCTTGAAATGTTCAAGATTTGTGTTTACATTGAAAGCGAAGCCGTGCATTGTAACCCCGCGCTTCACTGCCAACCCGACCGCAGCAATTTTGTTATTTCCTACCCATACTCCCGGGAACTCAGTGCTTATTCCGCTTTTGATACCGTAGTTTTCTTTAAGCAGCGTAATAAAGGTCTCTTCCAGCTTCTCTACAAATTCCCTTATTCCAATTCCTTTATCTCTTAGGCTGACTATAGGGTATCCTACAATCTGTCCGTCCCCATGGTAGGTTACATCTCCGCCCCGTTCTATATGATATAAACCTATCCCGTTATCTTTCAGGTATTTTTCCGGCACAACCACATTGGATTCTGCGGCGTTTCTTCCCAAGGTTATAACGGGGGAGTGTTCGACCAGGATCAGGGTATCTCCGATCTCACCCTTTTGTCTCTTTTCCAGGATATCATACTGGACATCCAAAGCCTTTTTATAGTCGCATCTTCCTAAATGCAATACATTCAGCTTCATTTCCCACAGCTCCTTTACAGATATACTTCCCGATGAGCACGTAATTTGGTAATACCCTCCGCCTGTGCAAGCAGAGGGTATTGTTCCACTTAAAAATCAACCTTTACAAGTTTTCCGTTTTCGTTCATAGTAATTTGAGTAATTTTTGAAAGCTGCGGAACCCCATCCACCTTTACACATTCAATTAGCTGATATACCTTTGAGGTATTGCCGTTAATCTTATAAGCATCCCCCAATATCTTAAGAACCGAATAGGGATGGTCGGGGTCTTTAAGACTTATGAAGGATGAATCTGCTTTTAGCACTGCATCAGTGATAAGCTTTGCATAATCAATGTTACTCAGGTCGGCAATCAAATAATAATCAGCTTCATCATTAAGGTCTTCAAAGCCTTTCACCTGTTTGATCTTAAAATTGCTTTTGGCTACTGCGCTGACTGTTGCCATCAGGGGAAGAATTCCAAAACCCTTATGTCCTGAAATTATAACTGAATCCTTTCTCATAACGGCTTCTTCAATATAATTTGCATGACCTTCAGTCATAAACTTCTGGTCTGCAAGCTTCTTCAAAAATGGATTAATGTTAATCACTCCTTATTTTGTTGATACCCTCCCCTTTTTGAGGGGAGGGTATCAATAGTATCAACATCTATTGTTTGTTGCCGTCCCACTTCAAGATGAGGCTTCTTGCTGCTTTGGCTTCATCTATTCTTCTCACCCTTGTATCGTGGGGAGCTGTTTTTAATACTTCCGGATTCTCTTTAGCTTCTTCGGCAATTTTTATCATTATGTCGATGAAGCTGTCAAGGGTTTCCAGGCTTTCAGTTTCGGTAGGCTCTATCATGATCGCATTGTTTACAATGAGCGGGAAGTAGATTGTCGGTGGATGATAACCATAGTCAAGAAGACGTTTTGCAACATCAAGTGTCGCAATATGATTCTCATTTTCCAGAAGCTCGCTCAAAACAAATTCATGCTTGCATACCTGATCCATCGGCAGCTCGTAATATTTCTTAAGCTTGCTCATCATATAGTTTGCATTAAGTACAGCCTTAAGGCTTACTTCCTTCAGGCCGTCGGCACCCATGGAGAGTATATAGGCATACGCCTTTACCGCCACTCCGAAATTACCGTAGAAGCTTTTGACCTTGCCGATGGAATGAGGTCTGGCATAGTCCAGTACGTAGGAATCCCCCTTCTTCTCTATAACAGGAACAGGAAGGAATTTAACCAACTTACTCTTGACTCCTACCGGTCCGCTTCCCGGCCCGCCTCCGCCATGAGGAGTAGAGAAGGTTTTATGTAAATTAAGGTGAATTACATCAAAGCCCATATCTCCGGGTCTTGCAATTCCCATTATTGCATTTGCATTGGCTCCGTCGTAATACAGCAGTCCGCCTGCTTCATGAACCAGATCAGCTATTTGCTTTATGTTTTGCTCGAAAAGACCAAGGGTACTTGGATTTGTCAGCATTAAGCCTGCAATTTCATCATTCAGTACTCCTTTGAGGGTTTCAAGGTCAACAGCCCCGTTTTTATCTGATTCTATTTCCACAATTTCAAAACCGGCAACAGCAGCACTGGCTGGATTTGTTCCGTGAGCAGAGTCGGGAACTATTATCTTTTTTCTTTTATTATCTCCCCGGCTCTCGTGATAAGCTTTGATAATCATCAGTCCCGTCAGTTCGCCATGAGCCCCGGCAGCGGGCTGAAGACTTACTCTTTCCATACCGGTTATTTCCGAAAGCATGTTATCAAGTCCGTACATCAGCTCAAGAGCTCCCTGAACAGTTTCAACAGGCTGCAGAGGGTGAATATTGCTGAAGCCTCCAAGGGCAGCCACGTCTTCATTTATTTTGGGATTATACTTCATGGTACAGGAGCCTAGAGGATAGAACCCTGTATCCACTCCATAATTCTTATTGGAGAGGTTTGTAAAGTGTCTTACCACATCTACTTCACTAACCTCCGGAAGGTCAGCCTCATCTGTTCTCAGCAGGGAACCGGGAATCATACTGTCCAGGCCGGCTTCGGGAACATCGCAGGTAGGCAGGCTGTAGGCTTTTCTTCCTTCTTTTGAAAGCTCAAAAATCAGCTTGTTATAATCCTTCATCGTACCACCTCCATTACCTGAGCCAGCTTGTCAATCTGTTCTTTTGTCCTTTTTTCGGTAACACACAGCAATAATCCGTTCTTTAATTCAGGATATTCCTTATCCAGCTCAAAGCCTCCGAGGATATTCTGCTTCAGCAGCTCATTATTCACCTTGCTGCTTGGTGCTTCACCAGCTACTGCAAATTCCTTGAAGAAGGGCTTGTCAAACATCAGCTTGAAATTCCCGTTCCTGGTAAGCTGCTTCATTGCGTAGTGGGCTTTCTTTGCACTCTGCTCTGCTACCTCCTTCAGACCTTTCTTGCCCAGGGTAGTCATGTAAATTGTTGCCATAAGGGCATTCAGACCCTGGTTGGAGCAGATGTTGGAGGTCGCCTTGTATCTGCGTATATGCTGTTCTCTGGCCTGCAATGTAAGTACGAAGGCTCTTTTGCCGTCCACATCCTCAGACTGGCCTACAATCCTACCGGGCATTTTTCTCATCAGCTTGGAGGTAGTGGCCAGGAATCCCAGGTAAG
The DNA here is from genome assembly GCA_001515955.1 of Clostridia bacterium BRH_c25. The sequence continues at coordinate 11,679 of LOES01000202.1, forward strand.
GGCCTCCAAAGCTCATGGTGTTACCCAGGGATTGTCCTTCTCCCACAACTATGTCCACCCCCGACTCTGAGGGGCTTTTCAGTATTCCCAGAGAGATAGGGTCTACATAGTCTATCAGCACCGCTTTGTTTGCATGGGTAATTTTTTCGATCTCAGTCAAGTCTTCAATTACTCCGAAGAAGTTGGGGTTCTGCACAATAACACCGGCAGTACCGGCCTCAACCAAGGCTTTCAGCTTTTCAACATCAGTAGCGCCGTTTGTCATATCAGCTTCAACAACTTCTACATCACGGAATCTCAGGTAGCTTTTCAGTACTTTTCTTACTTCCGGGTGTACCGTCCTTGAAACAATTATTGAGCTGCGCCTTGCACTCTCTACTGCCATCATGGCAGCTTCAACACAGGCAGTCGCTCCGTCATACATGGAAGCATTTGTTACATCCATGCCGGTCAGGCTGCAAATCATTGTCTGATACTCGAAAATAACCTGCAGAGTCCCCTGGCTTATTTCCGGCTGATAGGGGGTATATGCAGTGTAAAATTCGGATCTCATTGCCAGATGACTTACAATTGAGGGAATATAGTGGTCATATGCTCCTGCTCCCAGGAAGCAGACCAGATCATCAGCACTTTTGTTTGTGCTGCTCAGACTTTTCATATGGTCCAAAAGCTCCAGCTCAGAAAGAGCACTGCGTATATCAAGCTTTTTCTGGAGTTGGAGTTCCTTTGGGATATCCACAAATAAATCTTCTATGGACTTTACTCCGATGCTGTCGAGCATCAACTTTTCGTCGGCCTCGGTATTTGGCATATACCTATGCATATTATGCCTCCTTACTGCAGAAATCCTTGTACTCCTGCTCATTCATGAGGTTATCAAGACTAGCTTTGTCTGTAATTTCTACCACTACAATCCAGCTTCCATATGGATCCTCATTAATAAGCTGAGGTGAATTCGATAATGCTTCATTTACTTCAAGAACTTTCCCTGAAACAGGAAGGTATGAGTCGGAGGCAGCCTTTACGGATTCAATAACTCCGAAAACATCTCCGGCATTAAGTTCATCGTCTACTGAGGGCAGCTCAACATATACAATCTCTCCCAAAGCATGCTGTGCATAATCGGTTATTCCTACATAGGCTTTTTCACCCTCGACTCTGATCCACTCGTGATCATCTGAATAAAGCAATCCTGATTTTGTTTCCATTTTACATTCCTCCTAAATTATTATTCTCAGATTATTTTCTGTAGTTTTTATTATAGAATTTCCTGCTTACAACCTTAGCTTTTACAGCGTTCTTTCTTATCTGGATATCTATCGGTGTGCCAAGCTCGGAATATTCAATGCCAACCATTGCCAGGCCAATATTCTTCTTCAGTGAGGGGGAATAGTAACCGGTTGTTACGAAGCCTATATTCTTGCCATTGGACAATACGTCATATCCATGTCTTGGTATTCCAGGCCCCTCCATCTCAAATCCGACTATCTTTCTCTTTAAGCCTTCGGACTTTTGCTTTACCAAGGCTTCCTTCCCAATGAAATTGGGTTTGTCAAGCTTTACAAACATACCGAAGCCTGCTTCCAGAGGTGTGATTTCTGATGAAAGCTCATTTCCATAAAGGGGAAGGTTGGCTTCGAATCTGAGGGTATCCCTGCAACCGAGTCCCGTTGGCATTGCGCCCTTAGCTTTGCCTGCTTCAAGTATTTTATCCCATACATGTTCGGCATCTTCATGCTTCATATAAATCTCGAAGCCGTCTTCTCCGGTGTAGCCTGTACGGGATACTAGACAGCTCCTGCCTGCTATTTTTACATCTGTTTTGAAGTAGAAGAAAGCAATTTCATTGAGATTTGTATCAGTAAGCTCCTGGAGTATTTTCTGTGCTTTTGGCCCTTGCAGAGCAACTTCCGATACATCCTCGGAAGTATTCTTAAGCTCAACATCATAGTTTCCTACATTGTCCTTCATCCATTGGAAGTCTTTATCAACGTTGCTGGCATTTATTACAAGCAAATAATAATCATTAGTATGTTTGTAGACCAGAAGATCGTCGACAACACCCCCGTGGGGATAGCACATCATAGCGTAGATAACTTGGTTCTCATTCATTACTGATATATCGTTGGTGACAAGATTCTGAACAAAATCTGTTGCTTGATTTCCTCTTACTTCAACCTCACCCATGTGGGATACGTCAAAGATTCCTGCATTGGCCCTTACTGCTTCATGCTCTGCTGTAAGGCCTTCATACTGTACCGGCAGGGCCCACCCAGCAAAATCAATGACCTTACCGCCATATTTTCCATGAGCATTATAAAGGGCTGTCTTTTTGGGGTCACTCATAGCATTTCTCCTCCTTTTTTTAGTCTATTTATTCATCTTTTCCTATTGGATATAATATATTATTCCAATAAAAAAGGAATATAATAGCGCGATAACTAGACCTGCCATTATATTCCTCTGTACTTTTGCCTGAGAGCTTCTACACAGTTAGTGTATTTCACCTACGGCGCCGTATAACGGACTCTTCAGAGTTCCATCCAATAACGATCCATTTGCCTGAAAGTGTCTATAAAAAGAAGGCTTGCTTTTTATATTGCTTCTTCGGCTATCTAGTGCTTATTAACATAACAGCTTTCAAGTCAATCAAAATGTTAATAATGCACTTCATTGATGTTGTGCCCTGTTGCATTAGATATCTCTCGCTATTTTCATCTGGGTCAATATTATTCATTTAACTTAATTATATAATAATATGTGAATAATACAATGATTGATATTTCTTTAACTTACATTGTACTTATCGATGAAAATGCATCCTGCCACCTGGCAATAGGAAAGGCATATTCTGTTTCCATAAAGAATGGCGGTAATATGACTGAAGAGGAATTGGAAAGACTGGGAGCAAATAATTCTCTTACCCATGTGGACTTTATGATAGGCTCACGGGACCTTGATATAACCGGAATCACAGCAGATGGCAAGGAAGTGCAGGTGTTCAGGAACGGTAATTTTGCATTCTAGAGCTTTTCTTCTATTTACAGCAAAACGCCCGGCTTAGCCGGGCGCAGAAACATCTACTCTTCCATGGAAGCTATAATATAAAGCCGCGAACCGTAATCTGATAGAATACGTATGTTTTCGTTATAACCGGTACCGGAAAACTGCTGTATCAATTTTATACCGCAATTGTTGAGCAGATCTCCTCCGGCTTGATAGCTTTCCTTGACCATACCGAACATATAACGTGAGGACAGCATAGTATGGACAACACCGTCTCCCCGGATTTTCACAGGCAGTACCCTGTTCACAAGATTACCGAAGGCCTTTACGCTGATATACTGCTTACGTCCGCTGACTTTGTACAGTTCTTTATCCTCAAGACCATCGGTTCTTAATACATCATAACCAAGACCTACCTTTGCACTGCCCTGGAAAAGACCTGCTATGGCAGTTTTTTTGTCCTCAGCTACACAAAGCCATAGGACCTTATCCTTGTCCAAGGGTTCGGATAATCTGTAAAAACGGCCAAACTGAAGAAGTCGGCGGTGTTTTTTATAAAATTTCACCTGCTCTTTTATTGCGGCCTTGTCAAAATGGAACAGTACAGTAAGATCAAGCTCATAACCCAATACCCCAAAGGAAGCAACATTAAAGCGTGTTTCTATGGGAGTATTACGCAAGGTCTGCATATTTGGACTTGCCGAAACATGGGCTCCCATGGTACTGAGGGGGTAGCCGTAAGATGTACCTCCCTGAATTGATAGCCTTGTATAGGCATCTGTATTGTCACTGGTCCACGTTTGCGGCATATAACACAGCATGCCCAAATCGAACCTGTTTCCTCCCGAAGCGCAGGATTCAAAAAGTATTTCAGGAAAGCGTGCAGTCAGTTCCTCCAGTATCTCATAAAGTCCCAAGACATACCTGTGCATGAATTCACCCTGCCTTTCAGGAGAAAGTGCTCCGGAATACATATCAGACAGGTTGCGGTTCATATCCCATTTGATGTATTGTATTTTTGCCTGGGAAAAGACTTGGGCCATTGTATCCGATATGAAACGGCGGACCTCCGGGAGAGTGAGATCCAGCACAAACTGGTTACGGCCGTAAGAGGGTTTTCTGCCGGGGGTATGAATGATCCAGTCGGGGTGTGAACGGTAGAGCTCGCTGTCTTCATTTATCATTTCAGGTTCCACCCACAGGCCGAACATTAGTCCGAGCTTATTGATTTCTGAAGCTAAGCCGGAAATACCCTCAGGCAATTTTTTTTCGTTGACATACCAATCTCCAAGGGAGCTTTTGTCATTATTCCGCTTGCCGAACCAGCCGTCATCCAGTACGAAAAGCTCTATGCCGAGAGAAGCCGCTTCTTTGGCAAGCTTTATAAGCTTAGCCTGATTAAAATCAAAATCGGTGGCCTCCCAATTATTTATCAGAACCGGCCTTTCCCTTTTCTGCCAATATCCTCTTACAATATAATTATTAACAAAGTCATGGAGGTTTTGACTAAGCTGATTAAGACCGCCATCTGAATAGCAAAGCACCGCTTCAGGAGTAAAAAAGCTTTCTCCGGCCTCAAGCACCCAATTGAAGGAGGATGGATTTATACCTGTCAGTAGTCTTGTCTTTCCCTGATAGGTGACCTCACATATCTCACTATGGCATCCGCTGTAAATTAGATTGAATGCATAGCATACGCCCTGCTGTTCGTCACAGTTGTTTTTTATGAGCATGACAAAAGGATTGTGCCTGCTTGAGCTTGTACCGGTTTTTGAATCATTGACATATATACCCGTTCTGAGCACCCTGTCATTCCGGTTTCGTTCACAGGCCCAGCAGCCATCGAAGGTAGTAAAGCTGTAGTCGTGGTCAAAAAGATCAAGCTGTGCGCTCATCATGCGTCGGAGGTTCACATGGCTTCCGCTGTTGTTTTTCAGTGATGCAAAGCGGGTAATGACATCACAGTCGTGATAGACACAATAGTAAAGTGTCAGAACAAGCCTTTTTTCATTATCGCAAAGCTCGATTTCAGTAGTTTCACAATCATTTTCGCCGCCAAGTGCCGAGGGCAGGCCGGGTATCCCGGTACGGCCCTTATAGCTTCTATGGCTGTTATATAAAAAACCGGTGGTAATGCTTCCATCGGAAAAACTCAGTTCGATTGCAGGCTCACGGAAGTCACCCCTGCCTAGCCCTGAATATTCAAGGCATTGATCATCCAGTCCTATATAGGGCTGCTTTGGGTCTGTATATATCATATCTCCATAGGGTATATGGTTTTTGGGCTGAAGAGGATAATAATCCTCCATCCTGCGCAGCCGCCTGCCGTAGTGGAGGTTCAAGAGTTCCCCGGTTGGCAGGACATTTATGATATAGCTGGAATTTCTAGTATCAAGATGTATTACGGTTTTCATCCGACACACCTTCTCTCATTAAGCTGTTGTCTGATTTCTACGAAATAAGTGCCGTTTAATTTAAAATATTTTACATAGACAAAAAGTGATAATACTATCAGAAGAGAGGGAAAGGCAAACATGAGAATGCTTATACCGGCCAATGCTGTTGGGCTCTGGGGCTGATTTGCCGTAAAGCCGAAAGCCGCCAGGCCCAGGCCGATGACCATACCGGATACAGCCATGGCTACCTTGACCATAAAGGTCTGCATGGAAAACACTATGCTTTCGCTCCTGTATCCCAGCTTCCATTCGCCGTAATCAACAGCATCAGCCAGCATTACACTTGTCAATACCGTTGAAAAACCAAAGCCGAAGAATACCAGCATTCCTGAACCGTAAAGCGGAAGAATACTCTTGTCCGCATATCTGCCGGAAAGGAACAGCCCGACATAGCCGGCTAAGGGTAACAACGTTGATATAATGAATACCTTTCGTCTGGTGAGCCATTTTGCGAATACGGGGAAAAGAAGCATTGCCAGTACCTGTGCAGCCCCTGCTGCCAGGTAAAATGTTCCGTACAGCCCCTCGTTGCCGATATCATATTTAAAGTAGTATAGGCCCAGACCTGCAGTAATGTTTATTGCAAGAGTATAGGCTACTATCGACAGAATGATGGCAACCAGCTGGTCGTTTGTTAGTATTGTAGTAAAAATTTCTCTGAATTTAAAATTCTTGTTCTGGGGGATCACAACCTTTTCTTTCACAAACAGTACTGTAGTTACATTTGTAATGATAAAGACCATGGCAATTATGACTGCCAGCCAGAAAAAACCCGTCTGCTGCTGGGCTGGAGTCGGAAGCTGCCCTGGGGCTGTCTTTCCCATTGCCTTTACAGCTGCAAGGCCGAAGGAACCGACGGTAACATTACCTAATGCCGCAAATATCCGTGGAATCACAGAGATGGTGTTGCGCTCATTCTCAGTATCAGCCAGGGCAGGAATCATGGACCAGTAGGAGATATCCTCCAGAGTATAGGTCATACCCCAAAGAATATAGACAACACTGAAATAAATGTACTGCCCGCTTCCTTGATACTGCGGATTGGAGAAGAGAAAGAGCAAAACAACCGAATTTAGCAATGTGCCTGCAAGGATCCATGGCCGGAACTTTCCTATGGGCGTTTTGGTATTATCAACCAGCCAGCCTGCCATAGGGTCATTTACTGCATCCCATATCCTGGAAGCAAGAAAAAGTATACCCAGGAATGCCGGTGCCAGGCCGATTACATCGGTAAAATAAAACATCAGAAAAGTATTAACAATGCCGCAGGCCATATCCTTGCCGAGGGCCCCGACTCCGTAAGAGGCTTTTTCTCTAAAGGTAAGCTTCATTACAAATACCTCCAAAATTATCCAATATATATAATTATATCATCAGGAAAGAAATTACTCCAATCTGTTTTTACTTTCATAGCCAACCGGAGCTACAGCAGATGGAAAAGAAGTGCCGGTCTTCAGAAACGGAGACTTTGTATTCCGGAGCAGGGGCCTGAGGTATGGAGGGTAGCAATAAGTAAAAAGCATTAAAAGAGCCTTGCGCTCTTTTAATGCTTTATATTACTCTTTATACACTATTACTCCGCCAAGAACCGTAGTAAGTGCGTTTATATCCTTCAGTTCAGTTTCGGGGCATTTCATAGGATCTCTGTCAAGTACTACAAAGTCGGCAAGCTTGCCTGCTGCTATCCCAGAAATTCCGGGTTGGTCACATTGTCAGCCCTTATGGCTTTTCGCTCAATGGTGAAGTTGATAGTACTGTTCCGGTCATCCAGGCTGCAGGGGAAGGTCGCTCCGCACTGCTCGCACTTTAGATACTCATGACTTTCCTTAAGCTCTCTGTTGTCGAACAAAAATGGCAGCGCCTCGGGATCCTTGCTCCATTGGCCGCTTTCGGGAGTGTCAAGGTTATAGCTGTACAAATATGTAGCTTCACGCTTTACGGTAAAATGTGTGCCGTTGCACTTTGTGCATATTAGAGACTCTTGTATCTTCAATTCACTTCTTCCTTTCATATGAAATTTATCAATGGCTTGATGATAATATTATCCCACTATGTTAAAGGCGTATTACAGAACATGCGAATAATAAACGGCAATCCAAAAAAAACACGCCTAAGGATATTTGATATCCGGGGCGTGTTCCTCTGAACTACTTGTTATTTTATAAGGCCTTCAGCCTTTAACCATTCCTCTGCGACCTCTTTTGGATCTTTTTCTTCAATATCAACTTTATAGTTCAACTCGGTCATAGTTGCCGTATCAAGTTTTTTTGCAATGTTATTAAGAATTTCTGCCATCTCGGGATTTTTATCCAGTACTTCCTTTCTTACTACAGCAGATGGGTTATATACAGGGAAGAACTTCTTGTCATCCACAAGATTTACAAGGTCGAAGGCGGCTATTCGGCCGTCGGTTGCAAAACCCATGCCCAATTCAACTTGCTCATCCTTTAATGTTTTGTATACTATACCCAATTCCATAGTCTTGAGATTATTATCACCAAATCTAAAGCCATAAGTTTCTTCCAGAGCAGGAAGTCCGTCAGGACGTGCAGTAAACTCATGATCAGTTGCAAAAACAAGCTTATTGGGGTTTTCATTTACATAGGCTGACAAATCACTTAAAGTCTTAATTCCGAGTTCTTCACTTCCGCTTTTTCTCATCATTATAGTATAAGTGTTGTCAAAAGGCGCATAATCTAACCAGACCAAATCTTTTTTAATATCTTCTGTTTTTACTTTTTCGTAACACTCTCCTGAATCTGTAATTGGTTCATCATTTTGAAGGTGCATCAGCCAAGCAGTACCAGTATATTCCCAGTAAAGGTCTATTTCACCTTTTACGAGTGCACTTCTAACCTTATCGGAGCCTGCTATGTTAGTCTTATCTTCTACTTTAAAGCCTGCATTCTCAAGTGCCAGTACAGTGATTTGACCAAGGATCAACTGTTCTGAGAATTCTTTTGATCCAACCTTGATTACATCCGTGGTATTTGATGTACAGCCTGAAGCTGTAAATGCGAATGCTATAACGAGCACCATAATAAGTATTGTTCGGGTAATATTGTTTTTTGATAGTTTCAATGTAATTCCTCCTTAAAAAGTATAGTAATTTGAGATACGTTTTTCCAGCAATGTAAAAAGATGATCTGCCAGAATTGCCATAAAGGCAGGAAGACTGGCACCCAGGACCAGTATTTGCCATCTGTTGACATTGTTCCCGGCTATAATGAAATCACCCAGACCCCCGGCTCCTATAAAGGCTGCCAGGATTGCTGACCCAATATTTATTGTTATTGCCGTACGTATACCGGCAATAATGATTGGAAGGGCTAAAGGCAGTTCTACTCTTGCCAGTATTCTAGAGGGTGTCATTCCCATTCCTTTGGCTGATTCTATGATAGATGGGTCAACTTCAAGAATACCTGCAAGTGTATTGTTCAGGATGGGAAGAAGAGAATAGATCCATAAAGCGAATATAGCAGTTCTGGCACCTATACCTAAAAACCCGACAAATAATGCGACTACTGCCAGACTGGGAATGGTTTGGCCTATATTAACTATATCTATTACCTTTGGAGCTATTCTTTTGTACTTGGGCCGGGTAATAAATATGCCTAACGGTACGGAAGTAGCAATAGCCAATCCGCTGGATACCAATACCATATAAATATGCTGCCGCGACAATTGCATTATTTTTTTATAGCTTACAAACCTTTCAACTACTTTGTCCTGGGGGAATTGTACTACGAAGTAGCTGAATCCGATTGCCAGGGCAAGCAGCAAAACCGGTAGCAGTATATTTACCAAGCTACGCCATGGCGTCTGTGTTTTTTTCATCTTCGCTCACCGCCTTTAGCAGATCATCAATATTCAAGATCCCCTTTACTTTTCTTTGGTGGTCTGCAACAAAAACAAACTTGCTGCCAAAGCTGAACATCTCTGACAGAGCATCCTGGAGAGTCATTCTGACATCAACGGTATTTGTTACCTTTTTCATGATACTGCCTATTTTTCCATGGTGATTCACCAGATTTTTATATTCTGCAAACCCAACCAATCTCTGGCTGCTGTCTGTAACAGCTAAAATCTTTATCCTTCTATCCTGTGCAGACTGAAGAATATTTTCTATTTCCTCTTCCTGAGAAACAACAAATGGCACACGCATAGCTTTTTCGCAAGTTATAAGATGCATCATCTTAAGTGTACTGTTTCCGCCAATAAGGTCACTTACGAATTCATCTGCCGGATTGCTTAAAATTTCGTACGGTGTTCCAAATTGAACAATATTTCCATCGCGCATTACGGCTATCTTATCCCCCATCTTTATTGCTTCATCAATGTCATGGGTTACAAATACGATAGTCTTCTTAAGCTTCTCCTGTATATGTAAAAACTCATTTTGAAGCCTACTCCGGGTTATGGGGTCCAATGCTCCGAAAGGCTCATCCATCAGCATTACAGGAGGATCTGCCGCTAACGCCCTGGCTACTCCGACACGCTGCTTTTGCCCGCCGCTGAGATTTGAGGGGCGTTTCTTCCTATATTCATCCGGAGCTAATTCTACCAGTTCCAGCAGTTCATCTACTCTCTTGCTGATTCTTTGTTTGTCCCAGCCCTTTTCCAAGGGTACTGTTGCAATATTATCCTCTATGGTCATATGAGGGAATAGGCCTATTCCCTGTATTACATAACCAATGCCCAATCTCAGCTTTATAGGGTCTATTGCGTCTATATCCTTACCCCCTATAAAAATCTTTCCGGATGTCTGTTTGATAAGTCTGTTGATCATTTTCATCGTTGTCGTTTTGCCGCAGCCTGACGGGCCGACCAAAATACAGATTTCCCCTTCTTCAATATGCAAATCAAGATTATCTACAGCAGGTTTGTCTTTACTGCCGTATTTCTTTGTAACGTTTTCAAACCTTATCATACTACTTTGCCTCCCAGCTTTTATATTTCATAATGCTTTTGCAATCTTCCCAAGCCTTTATCAGCCAGGATGGTCAGAACTGAAATGAGAACTGCTCCGATTATAATCATCTTATCGTTGCTGCGGCTGATTCCATGAAAAATGTAAGCTCCCAGTCCGCCTGCGCCGATATAAGCAGCGATTGCTCCAATCCCAATTCCCATGACCACAGATGTCCTTACTCCTGCCATTATTACGGGAAATGCAAGGGGAAGCTTGATTTTATACATGATTTTACGCGGCGAAATACCCATGCCATTCGCCGCTTCAATAATTGAAGGGTCAATGTTCATTATTCCGATGTAAACATTCCGGATAATCGGCAATTGTGTATAAATTACTATACCTGCAATTGCAGGTGCTTTACCAATTCCCATAACAGGTATTAACAGTGAAAATAAAGCCAAGCTGGGTACGGTCATCAGTATTCCTGCAATACTCAAAACAATTTTGGCTGACTTGTTATAATAAGTAATCAAGACGCCGGTAATAATGCCTAAAGCAATGGATATGAGCATTGCGGTTATTACAATAACAATGTGTTCCAGTGCCAATTCAAGTATGCTATCCCAGCGTTGGATGAAAAAGTTGAATAACTCCATAGGTCCCCTCCTTTGAAAAAAATGTCTGAGTAGTTTGTATCACATCAAGTTAATAGTCATTCGAAGAGATACAAAGCCATACAAGCCACATAACGCATGTATAATATATATTATAATACTAACAACTTTATGTCAAATTTAAGTTGTTAGTATTAAAAAGTTTTTTTGAAATAAATGTTATTTTTTTTGAGGCTAATGACAAAGTAGCGGCAATAAAGCAGCCATGTATGACATGGCTGCTTGTATAAGTATACACCGTTAGTCAGGTTATGAAGCTTTTGGGTGGTTTGTAATCAAGCTGGAAAAAAATAAAGGAATCCTGATTATTCTGCAGGATTCCTTTATTTTTTGTTCTTCAAATTGGGGTGTTAACGAATTCATTTACTTTATCTGATATGTTTTCTACATTGCCGACATATAGAATATTGTCGTTTTCCTGAAAAATCATATCCGGCCCCGGGGAAAGGAATAAATGGTCATTTCTCCGTATGCCAATAATTGTTGCACCGGTATGGTACCAGAATTTAGTACTTCCAATTGTTTGTCCGATAATGTGGCTTTTACCGTCAATTCTTAATTCCAAAGGATAGATGATCCCTATATTTCTCAATTGTACCGAATGCTCTACCAATGAATTCAATTGTTCAACGATTCTTTGCTCCATGACTTGTTTCTTTCGGAATAAATCACCAATACTTTCGCTTAAGTTCATCAGCTGACTTTTAGCTTGATATTCCTGAATAAACCCATGGGCCTTATCCTTGGATTTTATGCTGATACCGATTTTATCAACTACTTCTACTACATCCATGTCGCTTAGCAGCTTGATCGCTCTTCTGATTGTCTCAGGGGAAACATTATATTTTCCTGAGAGAGTGGATCGTCCTTTTACTTTTTCTCCCTCTTTAAAATCACCGTGGTAAATACTATAAGCTATATCCAATGCGATTTTTTCATATTTAGGGATTTCCATATGAAAAGAACTTGAATCATCATCACTGTGCAAGAACAACACCCTTTCATAGTGTAATAAGCTAAATATATAATAGTTATTATATCATATATGAAAAAGCTCTATAATAGCCTTTTTTATTGACACAAAGGGGCAGGGTCATTATAATACATCTACCCTGAGGGTATATGCAATTTGATTAGCTGCATAGTTAATCAAGAAGAATAAGGAGGGTTAGTTTGTATTGTAGAACACTCTATGCGACTTTTAGAAGGAATTTTATTATTCAGCTAAGGGCTTATCCAAAGGATTTTTTTATTGGTAATGTGCTGACTGCCATTTATACGGCTGTTTCTGCGTTCTTCATGTACCATCTTTTATTCAAGGGACAAATGAAGGATTCTTTTGCGGGCTATGCCGGTACTGCGGATTATGTAAGCTATGTCATCATCGGGAATTGCATGCATCTTCTAATGGTCAGGACACTTCTTAATGTTAGCCGAAGCCTGATTACGGAATTAAGGGAGGGAACTCTTGAGAGCCTTATGCTTGCGCCCTTTCAGAGAGTGCAGTATTTTATGGGGAACATGCTGCAGCAGACTGTTACTACTTTGGGGGAGGCAGCGGTAATGCTGCTGGTATGCCTGCCCTTCGGAGTACGCTTTAGCGGCTTTAACGGCCCGGCGGCTTTAATAGGAATGATGCTTTCTCTGGCCTCATACTTCTCTCTGTCTCTGATATTGGCAGCATTTATGCTTTATACCAGAGATACATACATTTCACAGAATACACTTTTTGCCATATTGTTTCTGATCTGCGGAGTAACCTTTCCGGTGCAGTATCTGCCGGAGCCGCTGCAGTGGCTTGCTCAAGGAATACCTGTTACTCTTTCTCTGGAGCTTATAAGGAACAGTACTCTTGGAGGAATGACAGCAGTGGCCCAGATGGGAAGCTATATAAGGATCGCAGCAATGAGCGCAGTATACTGTGTTGTCGGCTTTACGCTGATAAAAAGAGTCGAGTCCGCAGCACTTGAAAAAATATTTGGTTGATGGGGGGTAATAAAAATGCTGATAGCCGAGCACTTGAGCAAAACCTATGAAACTAAGGACTGGAACGGTTTTCTGAAAAGAAAGAAAACACAAATAGAAGCTGTAAAGGATGTAAGTCTTGAAATGCACAAAGGGCAGATAATAGGACTTCTCGGAATAAATGGAGCAGGTAAGACTACTACCATAAAAATGCTTTCCACACTTCTGCTGCCGACCAAGGGCCATATTGATGTCGATGGCCTGGATGGGGTGAAGGATTCTATGACGGTAAAAAAGAGAATAAATATGATAACAGGCGGCGAGCGGATGATATACTGGCGTCTTACTGCCCGGGAGAATCTCTGGTACTATGGACAGCTTTACGACATAGACAACAAGCTGTTGGATGAAAGGATACAAAGACTGCTTGACATGGTGGGCTTAAAAGAAAAGCAGGATATACCGGTGGAGCGGTTTTCAAAGGGAATGAAGCAGAGGCTGCAAATAGCAAGAGGGCTTATTAATGACCCGGACTATATTTTTATGGATGAGCCTACTTTGGGTCTGGATGCATCTATTGCAAAGGAACTGAGGGAATATATAAGAGATCTGGCTTTTAAGAGGGGTAAGTCCATACTTCTTACGACCCACTATATTAATGAGGTGGAGGAGCTGTGTGAGTATGTCTATGTAATGGATAAGGGAACCGTTATTGTTCAAGGTACGCCCAAAGCCCTTGCACTTATGGGAATGGAGAATAAAACCCTGTGCATTGAGCTTCATGAAAATCACGAACTGCTGCATGCAGGCCTTACAGAGGCATGCATGTCAATTGAAAAAAATTGCAGTATTCAGTGGGACAGCAAGAATATGACATATACCATAACCTCAAGAAGGGACTTGAGTGAGACTGTCACCAGGGTGCTTCTGGAGCATCGGGCATCCTTCAGAAATTTCTACCATCAGGAGCCCAGTCTGGAGGATGCAATAATAAAGCTGGCAAGGAGGGGCTATTGATGGGTTATTTTGTGAAAATACTCAAAGCAGAGATGAGAAAGCAGCACAAGAACCGTTTTTTTGGCAAGAGCATATATGTTTCGCTTTTTATTTGGCCGATGCTTACCTTTATCACTGCATATTACAGCTACAAGCCCTTCCCCTTGGATAAAATCGTAGGAGGCTTGGGTTACATAAATGAAAGTAATCTAATTATATTCGTACTAATGGGTTATATGTGCTTGATTTTCTTCCGCTGCTTTGTACAGTCCGCCTGGTTTTTTTCAATGGAAAGGACTTACGGCACCCTGGAACTTGTTTATCTGACACCGGCAAACAGGCTGGCCTTCATAATGGGGAATGCAGTTTCATCTTTGTTTGAAAGCATATGGCTATTTATGGTTTTTGCAATAGGTGTTTTTATTTTGAATGCTTCCAGCTTCAAGATCGATATGGCATGTGCCGTTCTTGGCATTACATTGCTCATTGTTTTATCCATGCTATGGGGAATGCTTCTGAATGCACTGTTTCTCTTTTCAAGGGATTCCGCCTTTTTATTTACAGTGCTGGAAGAGCCAATGGAGATATTCGCAGGTATCAAGGTGCCCGCAGTGGTATTCCCTGTATGGGCAAAAGCTGTAAGTGCTGTATTTCCACTGACCTATATCGCCGAAATGCTGAGGAGAATATTCATAAGGGGAGACGGCTTTTTACAAATAAGGGGTTTTGTAATCGTCAGTATTTTTATAGGCTTTATCATGCTGTCTGTGACTACTATATGCCTTAAGCTGGGTGAGCAATATGCCAGAAAGACCGGCAACATGGCATTATTCTAGTACTTATCAGCATAACTGATTTCTGTTCAATCAAAATGCTGATAATGTACTTCATTGATGTGGTGCCCTAATGCTGGAAACGGATTCTTTTACAGGGCACATGAAAAATGCTATAATAAGATAAAAAATAAGACGGCAGGGATGGTTATGATATTATCTGTCAAGCAAGATAAGCAGCTGACCTTGGAGTTTGCATATTCTCCTTTTTTTGAGATGCTTTGCAGCCTTCATGTTCTCGTCAAGCCGGAGCATCATCTGGAGCGTCTGGACTGGGCGGCAGCCATGAAAGCCGGGATGCCTCACGGGCTATATGAAGAATTGATGTATTTTGGGCAAAACAGTGATGAATGGTGCGGTGCCATGGATCTGTATGAGGTATCCGACAATATAGTTGACCTGAATGTAGTTGCTGTATTGGATGCTGTTGCGGCCATGGAACCGGGAGAGTTTTTCAAGGTATTGTCCAATGGTGAAGGGCCGGCTTCCGTTCCACCGGATGGAGAAAATTTCAGAAGGTGCTTTAATGCATGTCTGAAGGCTTACTACTTTCAATTCTTTGAAAGTGAGCTGAGATATATGGAGCCGCTGCTTATACGCATCCTGAAAAAGCAGGTGGCTGTTTGTGATGAAATCGGTGTAAGAGAGTACATAAGAAGCATCCACAACAGGATTGAAGTAACAGAGGATAAGCTGATATTTTACAAGTACAAGACCTTTTCCTTTGATTTTGAGAAAATAAAGAAAATCACCGTAAAAATCAGCAGCTTCATAAATCCGCATTTGCTGGTGGGAATCAACGATCCCAGCCATATACAGCTGACCTTCAGGGCACATCTGCAGGAGGCTGTTCCCGAGGTGCCTCTGGATCTTTACAAGACA
Source organism: Clostridia bacterium BRH_c25 (assembly GCA_001515955.1). Next base: position 27,406 of record LOES01000202.1, read on the forward strand.
ATGAGGGCTTTAGGCGATGAGACGCGGTTAAGGATATTGAAGGCCGTACATCAGAAGCAATCCTCCACTCAAAGCCTTGCGGCAGAACTGAAGCTTACTGAGGCATGTATTTCAAAGCACCTGAAGGTTCTTTTCGAAGCAGGCCTATTATACAAGCACCGGAAAGGCAACTATATATATTATCTGATGAAGACAATGCAGCTGGACCGCATTCCTTTGGACATATATCAGTATCTGGACGGATAAGTAGAAGAATAGGATATATATGATAATAGCTGACACACAGATGTCAGCTATTATCATATATAATTAGGTTAAAATACATTTTGGAGGTAATAGAATGATATATACGGTTACAGGGCCTATAAGAAAGGAAGAACTGGGGGTAACCCTTTCCCATGAGCATATTGCATGGGATTCACAGGCTGACGAAAGCTTGTATTTTGACAGAATATATAATGAGGGAAAAATAAATCACCTTTACGGCAAGCTGCTGCCGGTATTCCAAAAGCTATACCAGGAGGGCTGCAGGGCAGTCGTAGAGGCATCCACTCCAGATGGGGAGCAGAATCTGAAGCTTATGCAAAGGCTGTCAAAAGCATCAGGAGTCAGAATAATACCTAATACCGGATTGGTTTTTTCCAAAAATGTTTATCGGATACACCGAGAGAACTATGAAAAGGAGCTGGCTGCCCGATGGATAGAAGATTTTCAAAGTGGGCTTGATACAATTGACAGTGTGGTTATAAAGCCTTCACATATAAAGATATTTGTAAGCCGGGGAAGGCTGCCGGAGGTTGAAAGAAAGATCCTTGGGGCTGCGATAACAGCAAGCAAGACTGTAGGTATACCGGTACATTGCCATATTGTTGAGGCTCTTACTGCCAATGAAGTATTTGATTTTTTGGAAAGCATAAAATGCGACTTTTCCAGATTCTTGTGGGCTCATGCAAGCGAGGAGGCAGATGAAGAGACAATAACAAGAGCTGTAGATATCGGCATGTGGCTGGGCTTTGATGCTATCAGAACTGATAATCATGCCAAATACTGCGATTTAATAAAGAAAGCGGTGAAAAAAGGGTACTATAACAGAATTTTACTGTCACAGGACTACGATTTCCATGAAGAAATTATAAATAAGGGTAATGCCCATCCCTGTGCAAGCATATTTACCGACTTTATTCCTTATTGTGAGGAAAAGGGACTTTCCCGTGACAGCGTTCTTAACATGATGACCGGCAACCCGGCTGAATTTTATAATATATGAAATAGATATAAGGGTTATCCATATAATATGATATAATCTGGTTAACAAAGTATATTGGTGGTGGGAACATGTCTCATGCAGCAGGGAAATCCGCATATAAGAGCTTGGAGGAAAGACTGAACAGATTTCCTCAGGGAGCACCGCCCTCGGAAACTCTGTATAAAATCCTGAGCATTCTGTTTAGCGAGAAAGAGGCAGAGCTTGCAGCCCAACTGCCTATAAAGCCCTTTACTGCCAAAACTGCCGCAGGCATATGGAAAATCAATGAGACACAGGCACAATTGATTCTCGATGAGCTTTCAGGAAGAGCGATACTTCTGGATACTGAGCATGAGGGAGTGCGGAGATATGTGCTTCCGCCGCCTATGGCAGGCTTTATAGAATTCTCAATGATGAGGACACGGCAGGATATTGACCAGAAGCTTCTTGGGGAGCTCTATTATCAGTATCTGAATGTGGAGGAGGATTTCATAAAGGAGCTGTTCTTCGGGACTGATACAAAGCTGGGAAGGGTTTTTGTCCAGGAAGAGGTGCTTTCCAGGGATAATGAGATCGAGATACTGGATTTTGAAAGAGCCAGCCATATAATTAGAAGTGCTTCCCATATAGGCATAAGTACCTGCTACTGCCGTCACAAGATGCAGCATGCAGGGCAGGCCTGCAATGCTCCGATGGATATATGCATGACCTTTAACGGCACAGCCGATTCGCTGATAAGACATAACCATGCAAGGAGAGTGGATGCGGCAGAGTGCATCGAGCTCTTGCATCAAGCCTATGAAAGCAATCTGGTTCAGTGCGGCGAGAATGTGCGGAATGGAGTGACCTTCATTTGCAACTGCTGTGGCTGCTGCTGCGAGGCGATGGTGGCGGCACGAAAGTTCGGTATGCTTCATCCTGTCCAAACCACAGGCTTTATGCCGGATATAAAAGCTGAGGACTGTATTGGCTGTGAAAGGTGTATCAAGGCTTGCCCTATCGGGGCAATTGAAGCGGATACTGCAAATGGCAAAGTAATGATAAATGAGGAGGTATGCCTCGGCTGTGGTGTATGCGCAAGATCCTGCATCAGGAAAGCAATAACTTTGGAAAGGCGCAGCGAGAAAATAATTACCCCGGTCAATTCGGTACATAGAATAGTTCTGATGGCCATAGAAAAAGGAACTCTGCAAAACCTGATTTTTGACAACCGCGCCTTTGGAAGTCATAGAGCTATGGCCGCCGTACTTTCGGCTATATTGAAGCTGCCTCCTGTAAAGCAGGTTATGGCAAGCAGTCAAATGAAGTCTGTTTATCTTGACAAGTTAATCAGCAGACTAAGCAAATAGGATATCTGATGTTCTATATTATATGAGATAGGAGGAATTCAAATGAAAAAGATTATTGTATTTGGGAGCAGGCATTGACCGGATTGTGAACCGATGAAAGAGTTTCTTTCAAATAATGGCATTAACTATGAGTATATTGAAATAACAGATAGTATAAGGAATCTCAAAATATATCTCAAGCTGAGAGATACAAGGCCTGAATTCGATGAAATAAAAAGGATTGGCAGAGTAGGCATACCCTTTATAATTATAAACAACGGGGAAAAGCTTATATTTGAAAAGCCTGAATTGGATGAGCTGAGATAGCGAATAAAGAAGTATGTATAGCATTTTGCTATACATACTTTATTCGAAGCTTCCAAATTACCAGGCTGCAATTGTGCCATCCGCCCTCGGCTCAGTGCCTCCGGCCATTGTGCCCATTTCATCCCGCCATATGATTTGCCCTCTTCCGAAGCTTCCGGATTCGGTATTGGTTCTCATATTATGTCCTTTATTTGCCAGGGCTTGCATTGCACTGGAAGAAAAAGCCTGTTCCACTGCTATATCTTTTTCCTTGATCCACTGCCACCTGGGTGCATCCAGACAGTCCTGGGGGTTCATGTGGAAATCAACAGTGTTCATTATCACCTGGACATGACCTTGAGGCTGCATGAAACCGCCCATTACCCCGAAAGGCCCTATTGCTTCGCTTCCCTTGGCAAGGAACCCGGGGATTATGGTATGGTAAGGTTTTTTTCCCGGGGCTATACAATTTTCGTGGGCAGGGTCTGTGGAGAAATTACAGCCCCTGTTGTGAAGGCTTATTCCCGTTTCGGGTATCACAATACCTGAACCGAAGCCCATATAATTGCTTTGGATATAGGAGACCATGTTGCCTTCACCATCTGCGGCAGCCAGGTATACAGTACCGCTTCCCGCAGGCTGACCCGGCATAGGCATCAGCGCCTCATCCCTGATAAGCTTTCTTCTTGAAGAGGCATAATCATCGGAAAGCAGTTCGTCAATTGATACTTTCATGTGTCTGCGGTCTGCAATATAGCTGTGGCCGTCGGCATATGCAAGCTTCATTGCCTCCAGCTGACGGTGATAAGTCTCAACAGAGTCTCTTTCTGAAAAGTCAAAGCCCTTGAGGATATTCAAAGCGATTAATGCTACAATTCCATGTCCGTTTGGAGGTATTTCCCACACATCATAGCCACGATAATTGATATTCACCGGATCTACCCATTCCGGTTCGAAATTTTCCAAATCCTTCCCGGATAGATATCCTCCGGTATTCTTAGCAAAATCTATTATATTTTCTGCCAGCTTTCCCCTGTAAAAGGCTTCGGCATTTGTTCCGCCAATAGCCTGCAAGGTTCTGCCATGTGCAGGAGAAGTCCACAGCTCACCTGCCCTGGGTGCCCTGCCCATGGGGGCGAAGGTTTCGAACCAGTGCCGGAATATTTCATCCTTCAGAGCTACCTTGTAGGTCTGGTATGCTATTTCCCAGTTTTTTGCTACGGTAGGTGCGATGGGATGTCCTTCAACAGCATAGGTCACAGCCGGAGACAAAGTCTCTGCAAGGGAGAGTCTGCCAAAACGCTTGGACAGTGCATTCCATGCAGAGGGGGCACCCGGGACGGTGACAGGGACCCAGCCATGCTTGGGTATCCCGCGGCTTTCTGCCTTTTCGATAATATCTGTAGGAATAGAGGCTGGTGCAGGCCCACTGGCATTCAGACCATAGAGCTTTCCCTTCGACCATACCAGAGCAAAGGCATCTCCGCCGATTCCGTTTGAAGTAGGTTCCACTACTGTCAGACAGGCAGCCGCAGCGACGGCAGCATCAATAGCATTGCCCCCCTTCTTGAGGATATCCAGGCCTGCTTGTGCTGCCAAGGGATGTGAAGTAGCAACCATGCCCTTCCTTCCGTATACCAGATTCCTCCTGGATGAATAGTTGTACTTGTATGGATCAAATTTCATCACTTTTGTTCCCTCCCGTATAAACTGTTATATCACTTCAAAGGTTGCCTTTAATAGGTCTTCATCTCTTGAGGAACTGCCTGCCATTACTTCAAACTCGCCAGGTTCAACAATTGTTCCGGCATTCCTATCGACAAGTGAGAGGGAGGATACAGGAATTGTTATTTCAACAACTTTTCTCTCCCCCGGTTTTAGTGTCACGGAGCTAAAGCCTTTTAATTCCTTTGAAGGAGTAGTGATTGAGCTATAAATATCGTTGACATACAACTGTACTATTTCAGTGCCTTCATATCTCCCGGAGTTATGAACCTCAACCGATACCGTAAGCTCATCCCTCGCAGAAAGTCCGGATGAAGACAGCTTAAGATCTGAATATTCATAATAATTATAAGACAGCCCGAAGCCAAAAGCAAATAATGGTTCGGAGGTCATCTCAACATAGCTGTCTCCATGCCAGCCCGGCAGCTGATTGTAATATACCGGCAGCTGGCCTGTGTGTCTTGGAAAGGATATGGTCAGCTTTCCGCAGGGGTTGTAATCCCCGAAGAGTATCGAGGCCACAGCATTGCCCCCTTCCATCCCTGGATTCCAGGCTTCAAGAATTGCGTCGGCGTTTTCCTTAATCCAGGGAATAGTAAGAGGTTTGCCGTTTATCAACACTACAACCAAGGGTTTTCCTGTCTCCTTGAGTGCTTCAAGAAGCAGCTGCTGGCCTCCGGTCAAATCAAGCTCCGCCCTGTCGCGGGTTTCTCCGTTGAGGGTAATATCATCACCGACAACGGCGACAATAATATCTGATTCTGTGGCAAGCTCTATTGCCTTCTTCATATTGCAGCTGTCTTCACTGTGCATATTGCAGCCTTTCTCATAGAGCACTTCCATAGTAGTTCCCGCACGTTTTTTTAAGCCTTCAAGCACTGTGACTATAGGGCTTGTGTCGTATTGGGGGTGGTAGCTCAGCATGGGGACTTCAGCTCTGGACAAGTCTCTGGCCCCGAAGGACCAGTCTCCAAGCTGGGACTGCACATCATCACAGTTAGGACCTATTAAAGCGATCTTCTTGATGTCCTGTGAAAAAGGAAGTGCATTGTTTTTGTTTTTCAGGAGCACGATTGAATCCAAAGCGGTCTGACGGGCGATTTCTTTATGCTTGTCACAGCCTATGATTTCCCGGGCTTTTGTTGTATCCGGGAAACGCTTGTCATCAAACAGGCCCAGTCTGAATTTAAGCTCAAGTATTCTGCGGCAGGCTTCATCTATATACTCTTCTTTTATGACTCCCTTTTTAACCAGCTCTACTGCTGAAGCATAAAATTCCGGTGTGGACATAATCATGTCGTTGCCTGCAAGCACGGCAATTTCACAAGCCTTTTCAATGTCGGGTGCAACTTTTTGCGTTTCATGGAGCCGGCCTACATTATTCCAGTCTGTGACTACAAGACCGGAAAAGCCCCATTCTTCCTTCAGTACTTTCTTGAGCAGCCACTCATTGGCGGAGCAGGGTATGCCGTCGACAGCATTGTAGCCTGCCATGAAAGTCGCACAGCCAGCTTCTGCGGCTGCTTTGAAAGGGGGCAGGAATATGGAGCGGAGCTTTCGCAATGAGACCTCAGCTTCTGCTGAATCCCTTCCTCCCAGAGTCTCTCCGTAGGCGGCATAATGCTTTGCACAGGCAAGTATGCTGTACGGGTTCTTAAGATTGCTGCCCTGGTAGCCATGTATCATCGCGGAAGCAAGTACACCCGTAAGATACGGATCTTCCCCAAAGGTCTCGTCAATACGGCCCCACCTTGCGTCTCTTCCAAGGCACAGCACCGGTGAAAAAGTCCAGTGGAGTCCGGTAAGGATGACCTCTTTTGCTGTTATACGGGCGACCTCCTCCAACAGCTCAGGATTCCAACTGGAAGCCATTGCAAGCTGGGAAGGGAATACGGTGGCCCCGCTGTGAAAAGCATGGCCGTGTATGGCATCTATGCCAAATATTATAGGGATTCCCAGCCTGGTTTGGGCAGCCAGCTTCTGCAGGTGTACCGGATCGTCTCCCGTAACATGAAGAAAAGAGCCGATGTGTCTTTCGGAAATCCACATTTCGGGATCGGTTCTTCCGTCCACCTGGCACATCTGTCCTATCTTTTCTTCAAGGGTCATTCTGGACAGCAGATCCTTTGTCCTCTGTCCGGACGTATAAGAAGGATTTTTATATGTTTCCAGCATAAACACCGTCCTTATTATTATATATATATATTTTAATTCAAAAGGAAAAAAACGGATAGAAATATTTTTAGAAATAAAAGATTGGGACATTAATATGTTGCTATCAGACAAGGATTATTCGAAGTGAAATATGCATTCTTAAATTATTACCCGGATATCACAAAAAAGTACAGAATTTTACTAAAACTTTACTAATTATTTGACTTGAATTCCTCATATTCTTGTGAAATATACCATTATATGGAGATAATGTTTGGCGATAGTATTAACGAAATACTTGCCCTGTCATTGCCATATTATCTATTATGCACTGAAAAATAGCCATTTGTCAACTATTAATCATATAAAATATTACCTGTAATTAAATTGTAAAAATATATTGACAATTAACTAAAATTTTAGTAGATTTTAACTAGAAAGGTGACTCGTGTTTGAGTAACCGAAAATAAAAAGGGGGAAGTATCAATGAAAAAGATTCTTGCATTAGTACTTGCGTTAACTCTCGTGTTCTCATTGGCAGCATGTGCTCCAAAGGCAGCTCCGGCAGCACCTGCAGGAGACGCTCCGGCAGCACCGGCAGCAGGAAATCCTACAATTGGTGTAACAATCTATAAGTATGACGACAACTTCATGTCCTTTGTAAGAAGAGCAGTTGAAAAGAATGCAGAAGGCAAAGCCGAGCTTATAATGAATGACTCACAGAACAACCAGTCAACTCAGAACGAGCAGGTTGACATGATGATTTCAAAGGGCGTAAAAGCACTTGCAATCAACCTGGTTGATCCACAGGCAGCATCAACTATAGTTTCCAAGGCTAAGGCTGCCAATCTCCCTGTCATATTCTTCAACAAAGAGCCGGACGCTGCTGTGCTGGCAAGTTACGACAAAGCCTGGTACGTTGGAACTACTTCTTCAGAGTCCGGCGTAATGCAGGGTAAGGTTATCGTTGACGCTTGGAAAGCAGATTCAAAGCTTGACAAGAACGGTGACGGCAAATTACAGTATGTTCTCTTAAAGGGTGAACCCGGACATCCGGATGCAGAAGCCAGAACAAAGTATGCAATTGATGAGGTTAAGAATGCAGGTATCGAAGTTGAAGAGCTTGAGCTCCAGACCGGTATGTGGGACAGCGTAAAGGGCAAGGAACTGATGGATGCCTGGATAGCCAAGCATGGCGAGAAGATAGAATTCGTTATCTGCAACAACGACGCTATGGCACTTGGTGCTATACAGTCCTTGAAGGCAAACGGATACTTCACCGGCGACAAGAAAATGCCTGTAGTAGGCGTTGACGCTATTCCTGATGCTTTAGAGCAGATAAAGAGCGGTCTGATGCTCGGTACAGTTCTTAACGATGCAGCAAACCAGGGGGGCGCAACAACAGAGCTTGCTATAAATGCTGCTAACGGCAAGGACCCATTGGAAGGAACAAAGTGGACTCTTGATGACAAAAAAGCTGTTCGTGTACCGTACGTTCAGATCACAATGGATAACTTGAATGTAGCAGAAGAAGCATATAAATAATAGTAAATAATAGAAATTAGTATTATAATGAAGACAAGGATGCATTAGCATGCATCCTTGTTTCAGATTAAGGCTCCGCCGGTGTTATCGGCAAAGCCATATTGTGGGAGCCCGGTATACCCGGGATTCCAGAACCAGATGGAATGGGGTGTGACCTATGAATAGTAATGATGGGTATCTGCTTGAAATGATCAACATCTCCAAGGAATTCCCCGGAGTGAAGGCACTGGACAACGTTCAGCTCAAATTGGGCAGAGGTACCGTCCATGCCCTGATGGGTGAAAATGGAGCAGGGAAATCGACTCTCATGAAATGTCTGTTCGGAATATACCATGCTGACAGCGGCGAAATTTACCTGGAGGGGAAAAAGGTAAGTTTCTTATCTGCCAAGCAAGCTTTGGATCATGGTGTGTCAATGGTGCACCAGGAGCTGAATCAGGTAAGGCAGCGTAATATTATGGATAATATATGGCTGGGACGTTACCCCAAAAAAGGACTTTTTATTGATGAAGAAAAAATGTATGTTGACACAAAAAAGATTTTTGAAGAATTGGATATTAGCCTTGATCCCCGGATGAAGGTAGGGAAATTAACAATATCTGAAATGCAAATGGTTGAAATTGCAAAGGCTGTTTCATATAATTCCAAGATAATTGTAATGGATGAACCGACTTCTTCTCTTACTGAAAGGGAAGTCAACCACCTGTTCAAGATAATAAGGGCTTTAAGAGGAAAAGGTGTAGGGATCATTTATATATCTCATAAGATGGAGGAAATTCTGAAAATTTCTGATGAAGTTACAGTGATGCGTGATGGGAAATGGATTGCAACGAAGTCTGCAGGGGAGCTGACTACAGACATAATTATAAAACTCATGGTAGGCCGCGACCTGACCCATCGTTTCCCGGAGAAGACCAATAGGCCGGGGGAGACGATTCTGAAGGTTGAGAACTTGACAGCCACATATCAGCCCTCCATACAGAATGTTTCCTTTGAGCTTCGAAAGGGAGAGATTCTTGGAGTAGCGGGATTGGTAGGCTCCAAGCGTACCGAAATAGTTGAGACCTTATTTGGAATAAGACATAAAGTATCCGGAGAAATTTCAATACATGGAAAAGCAGTAAAGAATGAGACTTCACAGCATGCAATAGACAATGGTTTTGCATTAGTTACTGAGGAACGCCGAACAACGGGAATATATGCAATGTTGAACGTAAACTTCAATTCAACAATAGCCAATATAGGCAAATATATCAGCAAAATTGGCTTGTTTAATGAAAAGAAAGCTAAAGAGGATACCAAATGGGTAATAGACAGCATGAGTGTAAAAACTCCTTCCCAGAAAACACTAATCAGTTCATTATCCGGTGGAAACCAGCAGAAGGTCATACTGGGAAGATGGCTGCTTACAGAGCCGGAAATCCTTATGCTGGATGAGCCTACCCGTGGTATTGACGTTGGTGCAAAGTATGAGATATATCAGTTAATGATTGACCTGGCAAATAAAGGCAAGGGTATAATAATGGTTTCTTCGGAGATGCCTGAACTTCTGGGCATTGCAGATAGAATACTTGTAATGAGCAATGGCCGGATTGCCGGAATATTAGAAGCGAAGGATACTGACCAGGAAGAGATTTTGCGCTTGACAGCCAAGTATCTATAGGATAAGGAGTGATTAAAGGTGTTTAGCTCATTTTTCAACAAAATCAAGAATACCAAGATGAAAGATTTACTGACATGGGTGATGAACAATGCAATATTTGTTATATTATTAGTCCTATTGACAGTAATAATTGTCATCTCTCCGGACTTCGTTACAATACTTAACTTCCGTAATATATTATCCCAGGCATCGACTCGTGTCATAATTGCTTTGGGTATAGGCGGGCTCATTGTCACACAGGGCACCGACCTTTCAGCAGGACGCCAGGTAGGTCTGGCAGCAGTCATAAGTGCTTCGATGCTGCAGGCCCCTGAATATGTGTATCGTATGTACCCTGATTTACCACAGCTTCCGGTAATACTGCCAATAATCGTAGTTGCGATAGTTTGCGGCTTTTTTGGGCTGATTAACGGTTTTGTTGTAGCAAAGCTTAAAGTTACTCCATTCATAGCTACATTAGGTTCTTCGATAATCATATATGGTGTAAACTCAATATACTTTGACCGGCCTCCCTATGGAGCACAGCCTATAGGCGGCCTTGACGAAAAATTCATGCACTTTGCCCAGGGCAGCTTCAATATTGGCGGGTTCCTGGTACCATATCTGGTTATATATGCTGCAATTGCAACAATACTTATATGGATTCTATGGAATAAGACCCGTTTCGGGAAAAACATATTTGCAGTTGGAGGTAATCCCGAAGCTGCTGTTGTATCCGGGGTAAACCTTATGAAGACAATATTTATTGTATATATGCTGGCAGGTGCAATGTATGGATTTGCCGGTGCTTTGGAGGCAGGCCGTGTAGGAAGTGCTACCAACAATACCGGTAACATGTACGAATTGGATGCAATAGCAGCCTGTGTAGTGGGCGGAGTGTCCTTCAGTGGTGGTATTGGTACCGTCGGAGGGATTGTAATAGGGGTTCTGATATTCCAGGTAATAAATTACGGGTTGGCGTTCATTGGAGTTAATCCTTATCTGCAGTATATTATCAAAGGTCTGATTATAATTACAGCAGTAACTATAGATATGAGAAAATATATTAAGAGGAAATAGCAAGTATTGGTAAAACAGAGAAAATTTTTGCGGAGTCTTAATAGCAAAGCTAAAGGTATTTCGTAAAAAACATAGTTTTGTATTTTAATAGGGGTGCTTTAATGAATGTGGATGTAATAATAGAGGAATTTGGAAATGTATTCAATATAAAAGAAGATGTCTATGGGTTCTTTGCACCCGGCAGGGTTAATTTAATAGGAGAGCATACTGATTATAACGGGGGGCATGTATTTCCATGTGCCTTAACCTTTGGGACTTATGCAGTCGCACGTAAAAGGCATGACTCTAAATTAAGGCTTTTTTCAAAGAATTTTGACAGCCTGGGGATAATCGAAGCTGATATAAATGACTTGGTTTATGATAAAGCTCACGATTGGGCAAATTACCCGAAGGGAATAGTAAAGACCTTCAAGGATGCGGGGTTTGGTATTGACAAGGGACTGGATATAATGTTCCTTGGAAACATTCCCAATGGAGCAGGCTTGTCTTCCAGTGCATCTATTGAGCTGGTAACCAGTGTTGCATTAAAGACATTATTCCGGTTGAATATAGAAATGCTTGATATGGTCAAGCTTAGCCAGAGGTCTGAAAACCGGTTCAATGGAGTCAACTGCGGAATAATGGATCAGTTTGCCTGCGGCATGGGCAGAAAGAACCACGCAATGCTTTTGAATACAATAACCTTGGAGTATAAATATGTCTCCGCGAACCTTGAGGGTATATCCATAGTTATTGCCAACACAAACAAACGCCGTGATTTGGCTGATTCAAAGTACAATGAAAGGCGGTGCCAGTGTGAGGCTGCTCTGTCTGCACTGCGGCAAAAGCTCCCCATAGCTTCTCTTGGAGATTTGTCCGAAGAAGAGTTTGAGGAAAACAAACAGCGGATAAACGATGAAGTTCAGAGGAAACGTGCAAAGCATGCAGTATACGAAAACCAGCGGACCATAAAGGCTGTAGATGCATTGGATAAAGGTGATATAAAGAGCTTTGGCGAACTGATGAATGCTTCACATGTCTCCTTAAGGGACGATTATGAGGTTACCGGTACCGAGCTGGATACTCTGGTATCGGCAGCCTGGAAAAACGGAGCAATAGGGTCAAGGATGACAGGCGCCGGCTTTGGCGGTTGTACTGTAAGCCTGGTTCACAACGATAGTATTTCAAGCTTCATTGAAAATGTCGGAAAGGAATATCTGGATAAAATCGGGTACAAGGCTGATTTTTATGTAGCTTCAATAGGTGACGGAGCAAGACAAATATAAATTTGTACAAGAGGTAGTTTTCCTTCATGAACTGCCTCTTGTTGTACATTCAAAAGTTTTTATACAGGAGGTTTTGCCCATGGCGGTTTTAGTATGCGGAGGTGCAGGTTATATAGGTTCCCATTGTGTTTATGGTCTGATTGATGGAAAAGAAGAGGTTGTGGTAGCGGATAATCTTCAGACAGGTCATAGGGACGCTGTGCACAAGGACGCTAAGTTTTACAAAGGTGATATAAGGGACAGGGAGTTTCTGGATAAGGTTTTTAAAGAGAACAAGCTTGATGCTGTAGTTCACTTTGCGGCAAATTCACTGGTAGGAGTGAGTATGAAGGAGCCTTTGGCGTATTATGACAATAATGTACATGGTACCCAGGTGCTGCTGGAGGCAATGAACAGGCACCGGGTCGGAAGGATTGTCTTTTCGTCCACTGCGGCTGCATACGGAGAGCCGGAGAGTATTCCGATACTTGAGACCGACAGGACGCTGCCGACTAACCCTTATGGAGAAACCAAGCTTGCAATGGAAAAAATGATGAAGTGGGCAGAGAATGCTCATGGCATTAAATTTATAGCCCTCAGGTATTTTAATGTGGCCGGAGCCCATAAAAACGGAATGATAGGTGAAGATCACGATCCGGAGACTCATTTGATTCCGCTTATACTGCAGGTACCCCTTGGCAAGCGCGAAAGCATTGCTGTATTTGGAGATGATTATGATACTCAGGATGGCACCTGCATCAGGGACTATATTCATGTTGAGGATTTGACGGAAGCGCATATTCTTGCCCTCAACAGCTTGAGAGAAGGGTCTCCCAGCACTGTATACAATCTTGGAAACGGTGAAGGCTTCTCGGTGAAGGAAATAGTTGAAGCAGCAAGAAGAGTGACAAAGCATCCGATACCGTCAGTTATATGCCCGAGAAGGGCAGGAGACCCTTCCACCCTTATAGCCTCCGGCAAAAAGGCCATGG
>LOES01000203.1 GCA_001515955.1 Clostridia bacterium BRH_c25
TAGCTCAGCTGGGAGAGCATCTGCCTTACAAGCAGAGGGTCATAGGTTCGAGCCCTATTGTCCCCACCAACTTTTTACGTAGCGCAGCGGAGTAAAAAGACCAACATTCATTAATTTGCGCCGCAGCATATGCGGAGGCAATTTGACCCACAGAGCAACGTGGAGGAAAAAAGACCAACATTCCTTAATTTGATGCGTAGCACCGCGGAGTAACATCATTTAACATTTGACAATCAGCAGGGTTTTTAATATAATAGATATTGCTGATTGAGAAAAACAAACATGGCCCAGTAGTTCAGTTGGTTAGAATGCCAGCCTGTCACGCTGGAGGTCGACGGTTCGAGCCCGTTCTGGGTCGCCATTTTTTAAAATCGCTGGTGTAGCTCAATTGGTAGAGCAGCTGACTTGTAATCAGCAGGTCGCGGGTTCGAGTCCCATCACCAGCTCCATTAAAGAAGATTTGCATTGCGATTTGTGCAATGCTTTTTTTTATATAACATTCTACAAAGCAGAAAAAAATGTGCTGTAATATGCATCATATTGTATATATGCAAACAGATACCGAAGAAAAAGCGGTATCTGTTTATTTTTACTTGTAGCCTTAAATAGTTTCTATACTTATTTGCAGCAGCTGTTTTGACTTCGGGAAGAAAATGAGATTATATATCCAGCATATTCATATACTTGAATGAACAAGCATTTCTTGTACAATCATCGGATGCTCGTCGAACTGAAATAAGACAGTATTTCAGTTTTCTATACAATTAGAAAGAATTGACATATAACATATAGTATGATATAACAATATATAACAATATATGTTGTTATATATTATTACGGATGCTAAGGCGGTGATTAAAGTAGTTGATAAAAACTCCTCAGTCCCTATGTATGAACAAATAGTTCAGATTCTAAAGAAGGAAATTCTCCAGAGAAAATATGGTGAGTCAGGCTGTATAGGGACACACACCGAGCTCACTCAACGCTTTGGCGTAAGCTTAATTACTATAAAGAAAGCGATTGGGTTATTGGCCGATGAGAGCTTAGTTATCATTAAGCAGGGTAAAGGGACATTTGTTAAAAATGCTGTGCTTAATGATAGGCTAGACAGGTTGACCGGTATCTCAAACATCATGTCAGAGACTAATATAACCCCCACTGTTTTGGTTAAAACTATGCGAAAAATTGAAACACCGTCATATTTTGAGAAATCAGTTAAATCAGCGCTAGGAAAGGAGTGTTACTATATCGCTAGAGCGCATATGATTGATAATGTTGTTGCTGGATATGCAAAGCTCTATTTGCCTTTAGAATATGGATTACAGCTTTCTCCAAAAGACATTGAAACAAATACGATCTATCAGATTTATCAAAACAAATTGGGGGTTCCTCTGGGGAAAGGCGTTCAACACATAAGAGCTTCCAAGGCGGATAAGGCTCTTGCTGAGGTGCTTAATGTTAAGCTAGATACACCTTTGCTTTTTATTCAGAGAGAATCGTATGGCACTGACAAGCAGTTGATCGAATTTATGGAGCTTTATTTTGAATATACCCAATATGCATTCAAGATTGAGCTCGATTTAAGTGCATTCTAGCAAGAAGAATGCATGTGCTTCCTGTTATGCCCGTATTCGGGTGTTCTAGGTTTCATAGCCTATGGGTGGACAAGCTTTCAGTAAATACCATAGGTACAACAAAGAAAAAACCTGGGGTGCTATTACAAAGAACAGCACTATCCCAAGTTACAAAAGAATAAAAAAACTTACATAACCATTGTATCAAAAAAGAAAAGAATTTTGTTGAATTTTTTCCAATTTATGAGTGATAAAAAAACAGTCCATGAAGCTATTTAAATTATAGATAAAATAATACTTCTAAGTGAGAGCAAATCTATCCTATAGAAAAGACCGACGATTGATGCAGATATAGTTATTAAAGACAAAGAATATTTATAGAAGGTGAAATGATTTAAGACTCTATAGTATAAATAATTTACTTTCATCAAGCAAACGTAAATAGGGGGAGTATGATTTTAAGTCACAATTTAAGGTGGAAATGCTCTTAACACACAGTCTATAAGTATAAAAACTGAATAGTATCAAAGAATTTAATGAAAATTTGAGGAGTGAGAATTAATGAAAAAAATCCTTAGCCTTAGTTTGACACTTATAATGATAGCGACCCTTTTGCTTGCATGTGCACCCAAAGAAGAATCAAAACCGGATGCTTCAGCAAAACCAGACACACAAGATACCGTTATCGTTGCAAACAGACGTGAGCCAAAGACATTAAATCCACATGCTTCAAACGATACAGGTACTGCGTTTGTTACACAGCTTATGTATGATACTCTAATAACCTTTGATAAAGACATGCAGTTTCAACCTAACCTTGCTACAAAGTGGGAAAAGGTTAATGATACCTTATATCGTTTTGAACTTAGAAAAGACGTAGTTTTCCACAATGGTGATAAGTTCACCGCACAGGATGTCCTTAATACATTTGAATTGGCAGGGAAGGCGCCTGCAAGCGCTTCAACACTTGGAGTAATTGATATAGGGGCATCAAAGGCTGTAGGCGACTATACGGTTGAACTTGCTTTGTCAAAACCATATGCTCCATTTTTAAATGTAATGGCTCTTTCAATCTCTGCAATTGTCAACAAAAAGGCAATCGAAGAAGCAGGTGATAAATATAATGAGAATCCAGTCGGAACAGGGCCTTTTAGCTATAAGAGCTGGAAAACTGGAGACATGATGGAACTTACGGCTTTTGATAAATATTGGGGGCAAAAGGCAAATTTCGATAATCTTATTATAAGGCTTATTCCAGAAGCAACAACAAGAGCAATAGAGGTTGAAACAGGCGGAGTTGATATGGCATTAGGAATTGTAGATAACGATGCTAAGAAATTCAGAGATAATCCTAATGTTTCGACAATATCTTCAAATATATTAAATACTTCATATCTTTCATTCAATTGTTCAAAAGAGCCATTTAATAATACAAAGGTCCGTCAAGCTATTACGCATGCTATTGATGCTGCAACAATTGTTAATAACTCAACTTTTGGGCTAGCAGAACAATCATTCTCAGTAATAGCACCGGGTGTTTTCGGTTATCATAACCCGGGAGTTAAGTTTGAGTACAATGTTGATAAGGCAAAAGCATTGTTAACAGAAGCAGGATATCCAGATGGATTTAAAACAACGCTTACAGTGAACGGCGATGCTATGGCAGCAGAAATGATCCAAAATATGTTAAAGCAAATTGGCATTACAGTCGAAATAAAATCGGTTGACTTTGCAAATTGGCTTGATGCACTTGTAAACGGAAAACAAGAAATGTACATAGGTGGATGGACAGTTCCATCAGCTGATGCAGCAGAAGGGTTAGAGGCTTTTCATTCTGCAAACCATGGCTCCGGTGGTAACCGCTCATTCTATACAAACCATGAATTAGACGGGATTCTTGAGGCTGCAGCTTCTGAGTTAGATTCAGCAAAGAGGTTGGAACTTTATAAACAAGCTCAGGAAATGATTGCAAATGAAGCTGTTTATGTCAACTTTAAAGTTGGACAAACTCATGTAGTAACGAAGCCAAACATTGAGAATGTTTATGTTATGCCTACACAAGACATTAAGCTTTGGCTGCTCTCTTTCAAATAATATAGCTGTAAAAGTGGGGATTTAGTAAAGTGAATCCCCACTTTATTAAAATCTGATAAGCAAGGGAGACAAAACATGCTTACATATATTTTACGACGTTTATTGATGATGTTGCCGGTCGTAGTGGGAGTTGTATTCATTGTTTTTGCAATACTCCAACTAACACCAACAGACCCAATTAGAACAGTCTTGGGAGACATGGCGACTCAAGAAGAAGTAGATATGATGAGAGAGGAAATGGGATTAAATGATCCATTTTTTACACAATTCTATAATTATGTAAAAAACATTGTGACAAAAGGCGACTTTGGGGTTTCATATATTAATAGAAAACCTGTTACATCTGAAATTATATCACGGTTTCCTACAACATTATCTCTCGCATTAATGAGTATTTTGCTTGCTGCAGCAATAGGTATCCCTTCAGGTATTATCTCAGCTACCCGGCAATACTCCCTGTTCGATAATGGTGTCACGCTTTTTTCGCTGATAAGTCTTGCAATGCCTAGTTTTTGGCTGGGGCTTATGTTGATTATTATTTTCTCCCTCAACCTGCGATTGCTTCCTGCATCCGGCTTTTACGGACCACAATATTGGATAATGCCGGTCATTACAATAGGAACGGGTTGTGCTGCCGGGATAATGAGAACAACACGCTCAAGTATGCTTGAGGTTATTAGGCAAGATTATATAAGAACAGCAAGGGCAAAAGGTCAAAAGGAGAGTATAGTAATCAGAAGGCATGCCTTAGGAAACGCAATTATACCTGTTATTACAATTATGGGACTTCAATTTGGCAGGCAACTGGGAGGAGCAGTACTGGTGGAAACAATATTTGCAATACCGGGGTTAGGAAAGCTCCTTGTGGATGCTACGGCTACAAAGGATATACCGGTTATACAGGGTGGGGTCTTATTCATGGCCATTGTTTTTAGCTTTATAAATCTTTTTGTAGACATTCTTTACGGTTTTATTGATCCAAGAATAAGTACGATGTATAGAATGAAAAAAGCAAAAAAGGTAGGTGCAGCAAATGAGTAGTAATCCAACGACACAACTGCCTTATAGGAAAAAAAGCTTATGGATGAATGCATGGAAGCGACTTACCAAAAACAGAATGGCTATGCTGGGGTTAGGTATAATTTCACTATTTATTTTTGCAGCTATATTTGCAGATTATATCGCACCTTATAGATATGACGAACAGCATTTAGATAAAATATTCCAATTTCCAAATAAAGAGTTTTTACTGGGAACAGACCAAAACGGCAGAGATATATTAAGCCGTATTATATATGGCGCTAGAATTTCTTTACAAGTGGGCTTTATATCAGTTGCCATTTCAGCTGTACTCGGGTGTGGGTTAGGTTCGGTTGCCGGATATTATGGTGATAAGATTGACAATGTAATAATGCGAGTAATGGATGTTTTAATGGCAATCCCGAATGTATTGCTTGCAATTGTAATTGCGACAACACTTGGCCCTGGCTTGCAAAATCTGATGATAGCTGTTGGTATTAGTTCAGTACCATCCTTTGCCAGGCTTATTCGTGCATCCATTCTTTCGGTAAAAGGGCAGGAATTTGTTGAAGCAGCAAGGCTTGTAGGATGTTCAGATGCCAGGATTATTTTCAGACATTTAATTCCAAATGTTCTTGCGCCTATTATTGTTCAAATAACATTAAGCATGGCTCTTTCAATATTAGCTGCTTCAACACTTAGCTTTCTTGGGTTAGGCATTCAGCCGCCTATTCCGGAATGGGGCGCAATGCTATCATCCGGCAGGATGTATATAATGGACTATTGGTACCTTGTTACCTTTCCAGGTATTGCAATTGCTATTATAATATTAGCGCTCAACCTTTTAGGTGATGGGCTTCGTGATGCTCTCGACCCACGCATGAAGAAATAGACGGAGGCGAAAGAATGGATAAAATATTAAAGATTAGTAATCTTAAAATTCAATATTGCACCGATGATGCTGTTGTTTATGCGGTAAATGGAGTTAATCTGGAGCTTGAGCGTGGCAAGAGCTTAGGTTTGGTTGGTGAGACAGGAGCAGGCAAAACAACGACAGCTTTGGGAATTATGAATTTATTGCCGGATCCACAGGGCAAATACATAGATGGAAAAATCTATTTTAATGGTGAGGATATTATTAAGCAAAGTATTCAGACAATGCGAAAAATTAGAGGTAATAAAATCTCAATGATTTTTCAAGACCCAATGACAAGCTTGAACCCAATTATGACAGTGGGTGACCAAGTTTCAGAGGTGATAAGACTTCACCAGAAGGTTTCAAGGTCAGAGGCTACAATTAAATCTCAGCAGATGTTGGAACTTGTCGGTATTCCTGGTGAGAGATACAGTGAATATCCACATCAATTTTCAGGCGGAATGAAGCAGCGTGTTGTTATAGCTATTGCCCTTGCGTGTAATCCAGAGCTATTAATTGCTGATGAGCCAACAACAGCACTTGACGTGACAATTCAAGCACAAGTACTGGAACTTATGGAAAAGCTGAAAAAGGAGTTTAATACTTCACTAATAATGATAACTCACGATCTGGGCGTTGTTGCAGAGATGTGTGATAAGGTTGCGATTATGTATTGTGGAGAAATAGTTGAATATGGAACACTTAGAGATATTTATAAAGGCGCGCAGCATCCATATACTATAGGTCTTTTTGAGTCAATTCCTGATCTTGATACAAAGGTTTCCCGGCTTAAACCAATACGAGGGCTCGTTCCCGACCCGTCGGAGTTGCCACCTACTTGTAAATTTGCTAACAGATGTTCAAAAGTAACCGAGGAGTGCACAAAAGCAGATCCGCTGGTTATCAATGTTGGTGGGATACACACTGTAAAATGTCATTACGCAAAGGTGGTGGACTAAATGAATACAATGATAGAGGTAAAGGAGCTAAAAAAGTATTTCAAGACACCTAAAGGACTGCTCCACGCTGTAGATGGCATAAATTTTAAGATAGAGAGGGGAAAAACCCTTGGTATAGTTGGAGAATCAGGATGTGGGAAATCTACACTGGGAAGAGTTATATTGCAGCTTCTTGAACCTACCGGCGGAGAAATATTTTTTGAAGGGAAAAATATTACAGACATAAACAAATCTACTCTAAAAAAAGTTAGAAAAGACATGCAGATGATATTTCAAGATCCTTTTTCATCCCTCAATCCTCGCATGACTGTGTCTGAAATTATTTCAGAGCCCATGTATATCTATAAGACGTGCAAAAACACCAGAGAAGTGGGAGAGAAGGTAATTGAACTTATGGACACAGTAGGTTTGGTTCGTCGCCTTGAAAACACATATCCTCACGAGCTCGACGGAGGAAGAAGGCAGCGTATAGGAATTGCCAGAGCTCTTGCACTAAGCCCTAAATTCATTGTATGTGATGAGCCTGTGTCTTCGCTAGATGTGTCAATTCAAGCTCAAATTTTAAACTTGATGATGGATTTACAGGACGAAAAAGAGCTGACATATATGTTCATAACTCATAATTTATCTGTCGTTAAGCATATTTCAGATGATATCGGGGTTATGTATCTTGGTAACATGGTTGAAAAGTGTTCATCAGATACTTTGTTTAAAAGAAACTATCATCCATATACAAAAGCACTTTTATCGGCAATTCCAAAAATAAATATTGATGTGCCTAGAAACCGTATTTTACTTAAGGGTGAAATTTCATCACCAATCAATCCAAAACCAGGTTGCCGCTTTGTGCCACGCTGTATATATGCTAAGCCCGAATGCTACAATAAGCAGCCGGAGCTTTTAGAAATAGATCAAGACCACTTTGTCGCATGCCACTTAGTTCGTGAAATCAATAATATATAGAGGTGAGTTATATGATTTTTGATGCACATGCACACTATGGGGATAGAGATTTGATGGAAAGAGTGACAACTGAAAGCCCTCTAAGGGATACGTTTCCCTGTTATCAAACCATTCAGTTTGAGCATATGAACGACTATGACAACTATATGCGGGAGCAGGGGCAGAGTAGAATTGCTTACATTCCGTTTGTTTTTAGAGAGCTGACGAAGACCGAGGAAAACCGAAAAATATTGGAATATTCAGGAAATAGAAGCTTTATTTATCCGTATGCCTTGTTAGATGAGGAAAACATAACCTTTGTCAGAGATCATCACAAGGATATTGTTGGAGTTAAAGAGCATTTAGTTATGCACGAAACTGCTCTCAACGATAGGCGTGTGGCGATATTTGAGGATATAAACAGATATAACCTGAATATTCTTTTGCATACAAGGGCAAATGTTCGAGTTGAATATATAAAAAGTATTCTCAAGCTTTTTCCTCATGTGAAAATTCATGTTGCTCATTTGGGCAGAGCAACTGCCGACAATTTGCAATTCATATATCATATTCTAGAGAGCTTTAGGCCATATGAAAATGTCTTTTTTGATACTTCAACAATAAGACAGACAGAGGTTTTAGAACATGCGGTCAAAATAGTTGGGAGAGGGAGAGTTTTATATGGTTCCGATTTTCCGTTTTTTATGGATGAAGATGGTGAAGAGAACATAGTCAAGGCTCAAATTGATCATGTATTAAATGCAAAGCTTACTGAACCTGACAGAGAGCATATTTTCCAGAAAAACTTTGAAAGTTTGATTAAGAAAGGTGGCTAAGTACAATGAGGGGTTATTTTATAAAAGATATAACACATGAGCAATGCAAGCAGCTTATTAATGAAAATACAATTATAGTGTTGCCTATCGGAGGAGGCTCAAAAGAGCATGGAGACCATTTGCCCATGGGAACAGATTATATGGTGACAAACTGGATAGCAGAAAAAGTAACTGAAAGGTTTCCTGTTGTTACATTGCCAACACTGCCATATGCATATTTCCCTGCATTTGTGGAATGGTCAGGAAGCATCTCCATAGGAGCTGATAACTTTAAGAATTTTGTTAAGGACATAATTTTAAGCTTTACCCGATTTGGCGTCAAGAAATTTTTGATTATTGATGGTGGCGTATCAACTCATCTTCCGCTTATGGTTCTGGCAGGAACAATGAACAATGACTATAATGTCAAGGTTGCGGTATCCAATGTTATTGGGCTGGGTAAAGAAGTGCAAGATGAAGTTTGCACACAGCTCAAGGGAGGGCATGGAGATGAGGGAGAAACCTCATGTATGCTTTACATTAATAAGGAACTTGTCCACATGGATAAAACTGTTGAGGAGTATACAAAAGGTATAAAAGGGGCTATGAAAAATGGCATTCAAAAGGTTTATTTTCCTGGTAGAATGGCGACACCTAAAGGCACAAACGGCAACAGTACTCTTGCAACTGAGAAAAAGGGTGAAAAAATACTAAATGCTATGGTAGATGACCTTATTGTATTCCTAGAGGCTTTTGCCGTTTTAGAAGAAAAAGACTTCAATTAGTGGGGAGGAGAAAAAAGTGAGCTATAACTATATAGAAAGGCATGATATTTTTGCCTCTCTCTATGGCAGCAACGAGACAAATATGGTTGATGGAAAGGGTGCGCTTTTAATTGACGAAAATGGTAAGGAATATATAGATTTTAACGAAACCAGCATATTTCTTGGCCAGAGAAATGAAAACTTTGACAAGAAAATAAAAAAGGCATTTGATGAGATTACTTCATCAAAAGGTAACAAGAATCACTATAAAAATAGGCTTTTCGAAATGATGATTGAAACAACAAATCATGATTTTGATAGGATATTTCTGGCAAGTTCGGGTAGCGAGGCAATGGAATGGTCGCTCAGGCTTGCAAAGAAAATGACAGGACGCTGTGAGGCACTTTCTTTTTGGAACAGTATTCATGGTCGAACATATTTAAGCTCATCAAGTTCAGGATATTCAACAAGAAAAACTGGACATGGTCCAATAGCACCAGGTGTTGTATACGGTGTTTATCCAAATTGCAGCCATTGTGAGTTTAATTGCCAAAGGGAAAGCTGTAATTTTTATTGCCTTGATTTTCTGGATAGGAAAATTGAGAATGAATCAACCCAAGATATTTCAGCAGTTATAGTTGAGCCATATCAAGGAGCGGGAATAATATGTCCTCCTAAGGGATATTTAAAGGCCCTTAGACAGTGGACAAAAGATAGAGGTATTCTACTGATTTTTGATGAAATCCAAGCTGGATTGGGAAGAACAGGTGAACTATATTGCTATCAGCAAGAGGGTATTGTACCTGATATGCTGCTTTTAGGCAAAGGTCTGGGAAATGGCTTACACATCGCTGCTTTACTTATTAAAGGAGATGTTTCAAAAGAGGAAGTATTAGCATTATATGGAGGAAGCGGGGATTCTTCTATTTCCTGTGCTGCTGCTTGCGCGGTATATGAGGAGCTGTTAGAGACAGATTTACTGGAAAATGTTAAGAAAGTCTCAGATTACCTTTATAGGGCTCTGCGTGACAATGCAAAAAAATATAGCTTTATTTACGAAGTAAGAGGAATGGGCCTAGCATTAGCAATAGAATTTTGTGGGGAGAATAAAACAGAACAGATAGCTAAATGTATTAATGCACTATATGAAATGGGATTTATAGTTGGAAAGAACAGTAATTCAATTGTACTGAGGCCACCGCTAAGTTTAACACTGGAGCAAGCGAAAAGCTTTGATAGTTCATTGTCTGAGATTTGCAGCCAAATATTATGACACTCATCTTTCGGAAAACTTCAATTATTAAGGGCATGAGGTATAATTTTATACTTCCTTTGATTGCGGGTTCGAGTCCCATCACCAGCTCCATTTATTTTTTAGATGATAAAACCGCACTAACTTTGTGAGTTCAGTGCGGTTCTTGTTTTTTGAAATATTTAGACATTAGCTATGTTAGTATGAACTAGCCTATCTCCTTTGAGTATAATTGATTCGTAGGATTAGGACTTATAGTTACATAAATAGTCATATCCTCGGTTACTGACGGGATGCTGAAGTCATCCTCTCCCTTTGCATATACTACAGAGCCTTTGGTCAGCTTTTCAACTTCATCATTTATTTGTATTTCTCCGCCTCCGGAGAGTACTATCATAACGAGAGAAGTGTTTTCATGCTTGTGTACCGGCAGTACATGGCCTCTTTTCATATTGAGTACAAAGCTCAGCACATCATTGGCAGCAAAAAGCACACGCTTTGTGAAGGTATTGTCGTTAAATACTATACTATCATTTACATTTTTGATTTCCAAGAAAGTACCTCCTCTTATTTGATTAACCGCTCCATATTATAGGATAGTCCAAAGTATTATTCCTTATACTACAGACTATGTCTTTTCAGCCGTATATCTTCTCCGTAGAATTTATACATGTTGAAATTGCCGAAGAGCCTTGAGTAAATCCTTTCGGAATAGCTCTTCATTATTTCATCGGTGTTTAGATTTGTGGATATGATAATTTTCTTATTGTTTAAAAGCCTCTTGTTAAGAATATTGTAAATAACAAGGCTGGAGAACTGCGTGGGAAGCTCTGTGCCTAAATCATCAATTATCAGGAGATCACAATTATATATCTCATTCAAGCTTGAAGAATTGTTATCTTCATTCTCAAAATCAAATTTATATTTTCGCACAAGATCAATAAGCTCTGATGAGACTTGGTATATAACGCTTTTTCCTTGCCCCAGCAGGTCTTTTGCAATGGAATTGCAAAGAAAAGTCTTACCTAAGCCGGGATTACCGATAAACAATAAGTTAACGTTATGTTTGTCAAAATTCTGGACAAATTTAACGCATTTCATATATATATTCTTCATATTGTCTCTGGGGGAGTAACCGTTCTCTTCCTCCTCATCTGAATAATAATCAAGCCTGAATTGGTCGAAGTTCTCATTCTTTATATTTTCTCCAAGGTTTGATTGTTGATACAGGCTTGCAATTTCTTTCCGGATAAGGCAGCTGCACTTGACGCCGTCGATATAACCGGTGTCCTTGCAGTTCTTACATTGGTATTTAAGCTCCAGATAATCAATAGGATATCTATTGGAGGAAAGTATTTCAGCCTTTTCAATTCTTAAGTCCATCTGCTTTTTTTTAAGCTGCTCCAGAAGAACATCGACAGCTTGTGACTTATTGAGTATGGCTCTTGTAATATCAATACTGAGCCTCACCATGTCCTTTTCAATCTCTTCAAGCCTCGGAAGCTTATTAAAGAGAGTTTGCTTTCTCTGCTCCAACTCATCCTTATTTTTTTCTCTAACCAGTTCATATTCTTTTAAAATATCACGGTAACTACTCACTTAACTCACCTCTGCTCTTATTGAGAAGCATATCCTCAAGTGCCTTTGCATCATAGGTCCTGTTGGTAAAATTATTAAAGGATGGCTTCTGTCCCTTTGTGGTCTTTTTCCCCTCTTTTGGTGTTTTCACCAGGTAAGCATCAATTTCCTGCATCGAAGAAAGACCTTTATCGTGCCACTCGCACAGTATCTTGTCAATGTAATTGAAGGAGGGCTTCAAGGTTTTTGCAGTCAGCTCACAAGCCTTGAGTACCATGTCTTCACTGTATTCAAAGGTATAGAACCATTTCTTGAGTAATTCCTCCTCCGCTGAGGTCGGCTGTCGTCCAAGCCTTAAAAAGCTAAGTACTTTATTATATTTCTGCCATTTTTCTTTGTGACGGGAATTGTATTGAACAGCTTTTTCAACAGAGTCAATGCCGGCATCAAACCAGTTTTTTGCAACCTGCTTGAGATAGGGCATATCCTTTTTGTCCCTTGATATACAGTCCTCCACCAACAGTTTTATAACATCGGAAGGGAAATTGTAGTCATCCATCCAATCAAGAAAAATGAAAAGCTCATTAGGTGACAGTTCTCTTCCGAATAACTTTCGGAAATAGTCAAACATCTCTCTTATTATATGATTGCCCCTTGCAGTTATAATGCGCTCAGGACTATACTTACCGGTAGTCTCGCTTTTTTCTTTTATATTAAGCATGATTTCCTTTATATTCAGATATTCTACAGTGAAGCCCTCTTCAGCACCGGTATTTGTGTAAGGAAACAGTCGTAATATACCTTGTTCGGACCAATATCTCCAGGCTGCATTTACCTCGTCGCAGGAGATCTTCAGTGTCTTTGCTACAGTCTCATTGGAAAGCATGTTATTAACATAGCTCTGGGAATACTTGAGTCCCAAAAGATAGACCTTGACATGGCTTGCCGGGGCAGAAGGCATATAGTGGCTGATAAACAGATTCTCCACAATGGTTTGCCCCAGGTCTTCGTTATTGGATTTTATCCGGAATAAATTCATAATAATGCACCTCTTGACAGTATTTAAGCATGTCTGGCAATAATACCAATATATTATAATTATACCACATATGACATTTTTAATAGCAGATGAAAGGTATATCTTTTTTATAGGTTTAGCTTTACATAATTCAACACAGCTATGTTTTTCTGTATATTTGAGCTGATAAAGGATTTGATCTATATATTTCGCGAAATGTTTCCTTGATTGTTATTGAATTCGCACTATACCCGATGCAATATCTTAAGTACGTTCAATCTAGTTTAAATATTGCCAATATATGAATAAAATAACATATTGTAAAAAAATATAATTTGTAGGAAAGTGGCATATAAACGGGAAAATGCAGGAAATAGGCAGGCAAGTCAAATTTTTTCTATCAGAATCAGTCGATTTTGATAGACTGCTTGTACAAAATATATGGTATAAAAAATCCAACTTTGAATACTAATAAGTATAAGAGCTATATAATGTATATGTCGGAATTTAGTTGTAGACATAAAAATTTGAATAATAAATATTTTTGTTGTAAAATAGTACTCATGTACTATATATTAGAATAGACACCAATCTCAACCGAAGGAGGCGAATATATGGGGGGAAGCAAGTTACAGGAAGCGGCGGCGCGGTGTAAAAACATGCTTTCTAGTGGAATTGCAAAGGCTAAGAGCTTTATTAAAAATCACAGTAAAATGATTGTAAGTTTTGATGCTGGATCATCAAATAAAAATATATTTGCAAGGCGTATTGTAGATAAAAAGAGATTTGTAATAGCCTGCGGCATAGTTATATTGCTGGTATGCACCTCACTGCTCATTATATTTTCAGGAAGCGCATACACTGTGAAGGTAAACGGAACTGAAATCTGCAAGGTCAGGAGCCAGAAGTCGGTTGAAAGCGCATTACAGGCCCTGAAGCAGAAATACCAGGAAAATGCTAATTCAGAAATAAGCTTTTCCAGCGAAGTAACCTTTGAGAAATCAAGAGCATCAAGCAAAGAGATTCTCAAGGACGAGTTACTTGTAGAGACTCTTGGTAAGAATGTTAAATTCCAGGTTCAGGCTTCCAGCATATACGTTGATGGCAATGTTATTGCAACTCTTAAGACAAAGGAATTGGCTGAAGGACTGCTTAAGGAAGTTCAAGACAAAGGCCTGGCTGGAAAAGACAGATCAAAAATGAAGGAAATTGGTTTTGCAGAAAAGGTAGAATTGAAAGATGAGTTTATTGATGCTTCAGAAATAGCTGAAAAGGATGAGATTGTAGACTTTATAATAAAGGGGACCAACGAAATTCGGACCCATAAGATTGTCTCCGGTGAAAGCTTCTGGTCGATATCCAGAAAATACAATATGTCTCTTTTAGACTTGGAGAAGGCTAATCCCGGGGTGAATCCCGAAAAGGTTAAAATAGACCAGGTAATAAACCTTATTGTGCCGAAGCCATTAATAAGTGTAAAAACGGTAGAGACCATCACTTCGGTTGAAAAGGCCGAGTTTGAGCAGAAGGTAGAGTTCAGCAGTTCTCTGTACAAGGATAAAACAAGTATAAAGGTTAAAGGCCAATACGGAGAAAAGGAAGTCATAGCCGATGTCACCAAAGTTAATGGTATTGAGACGGGTAAAACAATTCTCAGCGAGAAAATCATAAAACAACCCAAGACACAAATAATTTTAAAAGGGACAAAGGAACCTCCACCTAAGAAGGGAACCGGAACCTTCTCATATCCTGCCAGAGGGAGCATATCATCAGGATATGGAATGAGATGGGGCAGAAGGCATACAGGGATAGACATAGCAGCTCCCTACGGTTCTGCAGTTAAAGCTTCTGACGGGGGAGTGGTCATTTTTGTTGGTTATGAAGGTGGCTACGGCAAGCTGATAAAGATTGACCACGGTGCCAATTTTATCTCTTACTACGGGCATCTCAGCAAGTATAATGTAAAGGTAGGACAGAAGGTCTACAAGGGTGAAAAGATAGGAGAGGTAGGGAATACCGGCAACAGTACAGGACCCCACCTGCATTTTGAAATCCGGAAGAATGGTGTAATAAAAAATCCATCAAGTTATTTGAAGTAAAAAACATTTAAAAAGATTGAGGAATCATTGGAATTCCTCAATCTTTTTTACATCTATCATTCCAGCACCCTGGGCAGCTTTCAGCTCATTAATTGATGTACAGAGTCTTTTTAAAATGCCCTTCAAATCATCCGGTGAAAGCGCAGGTTTCTTCTGGCATAGAAGCACTGCTGCAGCGGCAGTCATGCTCGCTGCTACTGAGGTCCCGCTTATCTCTGTGTAATGTTGTCCTGAGAGCTTTGTCTGGGAAGAGTATTTACTTCCTGGTATATAGTTGATGTCAGCATTAAGTGTTGCAACCTTATATCCCGGCATCACAGCATCCGGTTTATCAATCTTGCCGTCCACAGGGCCGCAGCCGCTGAACCGGGCAACTCTGGGAGAAGGGCCGGATGTGGTGCAGGCTCCGGTTGTGAAGCTTGAACTGCATACTCCGGGAGAAGTTATGCTGGCTTCATGAGGGCCAAGATTTCCACTGCAGGTACATACAAAGATACCACTCTCCCAAAGGCTTTCTACCGCCAGGCTAATAATGTCAAAATGCTTGTAGATGCTGCAGCTTCCGAAGGGAAGTACAAGGACTCTTATATTATGCTTTTCCCTTATGCTGTAAATCCACTGCATTGCGGCAAGAATATCCGAGAAAAATCCATAACCGAGGCTGTTAAAGGCTTTTGCGCATACTATATTGCAGTTATAGGCTGCTGTTTTGAATTTTCCGTCCAGAGAGGCTCCAAAAGCCGCTCCTATGCATGCAGTACCATGACCGTTATCATCGTAGGGCTCATTAATTTCATTTATATAATCCTTGAAAGCTGCTATTCTGTTCCCCGGCATCACAAGATCAGGATGAGGATACACACCGGAATCAATAAAAGCTGCAGTGACACCTTTTCCGCTAAAATGAAAAGAAGCTGCTTCTCCAGTTTCATCTGAGTGATCTTTATGCCTGGTACTGCCCATAAGAAATGAAGTGCCATCAAAGTATATTTTTGCAATTTCGACAATACTACTAATGGAGTCGACGCTGCCGGCACTTATTCTGCCGGTGATTGCGTTTATAAAGGGCAGGTGGTATTTTACCTTGAAGCCCATTCGCTTCAGTCTGGACTCGG
Organism: Clostridia bacterium BRH_c25; assembly: GCA_001515955.1. Next base: position 16,147 of record LOES01000203.1, read on the forward strand.
TCTGGGCCTCAAGGGGCCTCCTGAAGGTTATTATCACAGGTATCATTTTGACCTTCTTGATAGAAATCAACTTATTTATTGACGGATCGATCTTTTTGAAATATGAAGAAAAAGGAATGCTTTTTACTAGTTCCTTTATGGATTTCATAGCTATCCCCCAGTATGAAATAGAGTTTAAACAAAGGCCTTATTTCATAATATGCTATTGAAAAAAATTGGTGAATGTTATATAAATTTATTTGTAGGGTATTCCTATAAGGTGCTGGTTACGCGTTTCGAGTTGCGCGTTACGGGATTGGGCAGGGCTCTGGAGGAACGCATTGCATGCTCGTTGTCATATAAAAAAGGAGGATTGCAAATGGCTTTAATTGATTTTAAATGCGATAAATGTGGAGAAAAATTTGAAGAGATTGTTAAACTGTCAAACAGAGAAAGTATAAAATGCCCCAAGTGTGGAAGTAAGGAAGTAAGACAGGTTTTTGAGGGAAGGTGCAATGCAGGAGGCTCAGCAAAGGGTGGCGGAGGCTGTAGCAGCGGCAGCTGTGGAGGCTGCAGCGGTTGTCATTAGGAAAACAAGTAATCTCAGAATATTCCAATGAAGTTTACATAAATATGTAGTATAATATATCTATATGTCTCGCGGGATTTCCAAGGGTTCCTGCTAGAAAGGAATTAGATATATGAAAAAAAGAATAATCAGGCTTGCAATAGTACTAACATTAGTTTCAGTACTATTTTTTTTCACAAATGACAAAGGCTTTACAATGGCAAAAATGCAGGGATACAAGGCTCTAAAGGTATTTGCCCATGTAAAAAGCAGGGAACTGACACCGGAGTTCAATATATATGAAACAGAGAATTTTACAATCAAGTATACTGACAAGGATGAAGATGTAGTAAGAGACATCGGAAGAATATTCGAAAAGAGCTACAAGGTGGAAGGCTTGCATTATGGTTATTATCCAAAGGACAAAACCATAGTGTTCATATACAGCGACCAGGAAGTTATGTGGAATTATCAGCAGACTGTCAAGGGACAAGCAGTCATGGGTATTTATAATATGGGTATCATACATGTATTGTCACCGAAGGCTTATCTGAACCAAATGCAAATAGATGCAAAGAATTTTGAAGAAAACGGACCGATACTTCACGAGTATGTGCACAAGGTGGTTGATGACAGAAGCGGGGGAAATGTCGAATTATGGCTCACAGAAGGAATAGCTCTATTTGAGGAGTATGCCGTGGATGGGGTAGAGTGGGCTAAGGGCTTCAGTTATGAAAGATATTTTACAGGAGATGAGCTTAGGAACAGCTTCGCAGAACTGGAAGAAACACAGTCCTACAGGCAATCCTATGATATCGTTAAAGGACTTATTGAGCAACATGGAAGAGAAAGTATAATTGGCTTGCTTGACGAGCTTAAAAATGGAAGCATTTTAGATGAGGCTTTCCTTGAGATCTACGGTCAAGAATTGAATGAGTATATCGATTCTTATGCTTGGAAAGGATAAAAAGGACGAAAAAATAGAAAACAAATATATTCATTTGTTTTCTTATATCCGGGGGGATATAAAACTATTTTGTTGAGATACATTTATTTTATACTATTTTGGCGAAATATAGTATAAGAAGCAGGCCTTATATTAGTAGGACCAAAGTCCTTATTTAATATCAGCATCTATAGGTCTCAGGCAGGGAGCCTCCGGTCATTTCTGCCGACACAGCCTAATTTGTTGCGTAACGACGGCATAAGTAGTAAAATATGTATATGGTGTATGAATTCAAATGGAATTTGAATTGGAAAGTGAAGTCTTGGAAATATGATGAATATATATTATTAATTATGGGGTGGTGTATTTAATGGATAACAGAAGAATTCTTGTGGTGGATGATGAAAGACCCATAGCAGATATCATAAAGTTCAACCTGGAAAAGGAAGGTTACAAAGTTTTTGTTGCTGAGGATGGACAGCAGGCTGTGAATATGACCTATGAGCATAAGCCTGATCTGATAGTCCTTGATATCATGCTTCCGATAATGGATGGCTTTACCGTATGCAAAAAACTCAGAGAAAATGTAAGCACTCCGATAATAATGCTAACGGCCAAGGAAGAAGAAGTGGATAAGGTACTTGGTCTGGAGCTGGGGGCAGATGACTATATGACAAAGCCCTTCAGTGTCAGGGAGCTTATGGCCAGGGTAAAGGCAAATATAAGAAGAGCCAACTTCCTGAATTCCGGTATGGAAGGCAGCGGTCAGGTTATAAGATCGGGGAATCTGATAATTGATCTTAACAGATATGAGGTTCGCAAGGAGAATGCTGTAATAGAGCTTACCCTAAGGGAGTTTGAGCTTCTAAGATATCTGGCACTTCATGCTGAACAGGTTTTTTCAAGAGAAACACTGCTGGAAGAGGTTTGGGGCTATGAATACTACGGAGATGTCAGAACAGTTGATGTAACTGTAAGAAGACTAAGGGAGAAGGTAGAGGATGACCCCAGCAGTGCGAAGTATGTGCAGACAAAAAGAGGCGTAGGCTATTACTTCAGGAGGATTTAATTAAATGTTTAGAAGCATCCAATGGAAGCTCGTAATAATATCCTTCCTGTTGGTATGGCTTGCAATGTCTATAGTAGGCGTGTATATAACCGAGGCTATAAACAAAGAGCAGATCAGCAGCATGACAGAGACTATAATAGCGAGAGGTTATTATCTGGCTGACAATCTAAAGGACAAGACGGTAGGGGCACCTAATATTCAAGACATTGTATCCAATTGGTTTGTAGGGCAGGGAAGGCAGGTAAAAGCGGTATATGTATATGAAAACGGAGATTTCATAGCCAGTCAGAAGAATTATGAAGGAACTATCGATGACTATGATCTTCTGGGTCTTTGGATTGTTGAAGAAGCAATAAAACAAACCAAGGAAATTGAATATCCCGATGAAAATAATGAATATTTTAAGAGTATTGCTGTGCCTATAATTACCTCGGATAATAATGTAATAGGTGCAATATATATAAGTGCAGACTTGTCCAGTGTTGAAGATAATATAAAGAGTATAAGGAGCATACTTACAAATGCTACTATTTGGGCGCTGTGTATAACTGCACTTTTGGGCAACCTGCTTTCAAAAACCTTCACAGGACCTATAAAGGAAGTAACTTCCAAAGCTGAGAGACTGGCAAAAGGAGACTTTGGGCAGATAATCGCCGTAAAGTCCAGGGATGAAGTGGGACAGTTGACGGAGATGTTCAATTACCTTACTGTGAGACTAAAAAGCTCACTGGATGAAATGTACAGAGAGAAGAACAAGGTAGAAACGATCCTGACCAATATGACCGATGGTATTATAGCTGTAAATTCGGAGGGAATAGTTATACATGCAAATCCGGCGGCTTATAGTATTTTTAATATCAGGGAGGAAGAACTGTACAACAGGAATTTCGATGATGCCGCACAGAAGCTGGAGCTGGGAATAACCTTCAATGATATACTTAATGACAGCGAGAAGAATTTCAACATTTTAAGTATAAATAACCTGATAATAAAAATCAGTGTGGTGCAAATAAAAAATGAGCACAACGAAACCGAAGGTGCTATGCTGGTGCTCCAGGATGTAACAGAGCAGGAAAAGCTGGATAAGATGCGTAAGGAATTTGTAGCCAATGTATCTCATGAACTGCGAACACCGCTTACCACAATCAAGAGCTATACCGAAACCCTTCTTGACGGGGCGATGGAAAGCAAGGAGTATACTACTAATTTTCTACAGGTCATAAACAGTGAGTCAGAGAGAATGACAAGACTGGTAAAAGACCTGCTGCAGCTTTCCAAGCTGGATTATGATAAGATGGAATGGAACATGAAAAGACTGAATATACTGAATATAACAAGAGACTGTGCAGCAAAAATGGAAATGGCAGCCAAGCAGAAAAATCAGTCTTTATCCTTTGAAGCTCTTGGAGAGCTGTGCGATATAAATGGAGATAAGGATAGGATTGAGCAAGTAATAATTAATATAATCAGCAATGCAATTAAATATACTCCGGAAAACGGAAGTATAAAGATGACTGCAGATAGGTCGCAAGACTATGTAGAGATTAGAATAACTGATACCGGCATGGGTATTCCAAAGGAAGATTTGCCAAGACTTTTTGAAAGGTTCTACAGGGTTGATAAAGCCCGTTCAAGGGCAATGGGAGGCACAGGCTTAGGTCTTTCCATAGCCAAGAACATAGTAGAAGCACATAAGGGCTCAATCAGAATAGAGAGTGAATATGGGAAAGGCACTGAAGTAATAATAAAATTCCCTTGTGAATTATAGAGAATATTAAGGTGTAACAGCTTGAATTGTTAAATATATTATCTAATGTAAAATAAGCTTAATTAGCCTGTAATAATGCTGTAATATATATTTTGTATAATAATACTAAGGATTTGTATGGATAATAGGTTAATTAATTCAAAGCCACAGGGGGAATTCTCATGTTCAAGAAGGTGCTTATAACAGCAGCCATTGCTACAGCAGTATTTGCGACAGGCTCAGTAGTATACGCACAATCAGATGCAGGTTACAAGGGGTACGGAAGGGATAATGTTCCGGTATTTGAATTGCAGTCCGATAAGGATGGATCAAAAACCTTTGAAAAGGAATATATTATTTCCGGTAATGCAAATGAAGGTACGGAAGTAACTATTGACTTATATTGGTTCAGCACAGAAGCTGAAAAGAGTATTATATCCAAGAAAAAGTCATCGAAGAACTCCGACTCGGAAGGAAACTGGATTTTGCAGCAGACCGAAGAATTTGAAGTGGGAGCCTCTGGCATTTTTGTAGAACCTGTAGCTTTGAACTTGGGGAAAAACAGAATAGTGCTTTTTATAAAAGATAAAAATGGAAACACAGATGAAAGAACCTTGGAAGTGGAGTTGTTTTTGGAAGAAGATGCAAATAAGGAAGTAAACGGAAATACCTTTAACAAATTCAAAGAGAATATATCAAACGATGTAAACACGAATGAATAGAATAATATAAATGTATCATACAGGTGATTATATTGAACCGTGAAAGATTAAAATCAATATCCTTATTATTTCTAGTTATATTGAGTTTTATATTGACTACCCGAATATGGTTTTACACTTCCATTGAGGGTATTTTTATTGTGTATGAAAATAAATCAATAAAACCTGACTTTAATGCAGAGTATGATAAATCGGATCTCTTGAAGCCCCATAAGCTGATAATAAGCTTTGGTGAAAGAAGCACTATTCAATATGATAATGTGGAAAACAATGAAACATACAACAGGGTATTCAAGGAAGCCAAGAGACTGATACGTACAGCTATACTTGTAAACACCAAGGAGGTTGTACAGAAGGTCCCTCAGGAAGAGTTGAACAGAATAAGGAATGCAAGGGGAGTAAGCTTTATTTTTAACATGCCTTTGGAAATCGATGCGGTTTATAAGCTTATGAATATTAGCAGCGGTGCCGAAATGGGTATCAAGAGCATTGATGAGATAATTGTCGCTCAAAGCATGAATAGGGTGTATATACATGATGCGGTGCAGGAAATCCTTTATGAGTTTAGAACAGAGGGAATACAGAACAATATGGATTTCATTATCTCTAATCTTGAGAAGCAGTCTACGGTGTCATGCCTGTATCTTGACAGATTCCAACCTGAGTTGTACAGCAAGAATGTAATAGTGCCTACAAAGATTGGAACTAAAGGATTGCCTGTATTATCAGGGGAAAAGGAACTGACAGTAAGGGAAGAAATACCTGAAAGCATAGCAGGCTTATTCAACGAGGAAATATCTTCTCTCAGCATTATAAAAAATATGGACGGCACACTGGTTTATACCGACAGGGAGAACCAGGTGGTGAAGCTGTATACCAATGGTATGCTTGAATATGTAAACTATGATCTGCAGTCAGCTGACAGCAGTAAGATCAATGTCAGAAATGCAATAGACATAAGTACTGAATTTGTAAGCGGACATTTTGGCTTTCCTGAGAATAGCTATATTTCTGATATAGTAAAAAGTATGAGAGGCGACAAGTACATAATCAGATACAAATATGCCTATGAAGGGCTGCCCATAGTATTGGCTTCAGGCTTGAGCAGCGATACTATAGAAGTGGAGATCGTGGGCAATGAAGTCAAGAGATATAAAAGGCTTATAAGGAAGCTCAATGAAGAGTTGGAATACAGACAGGTGATGGAATTTATAGATGTGCTCAATATACTATTGGATAAAAAAGTGGAAGCCCTTAGTGGTGAAAAAATCATTAAAATAAATGATATGTATCTTGCTTATTATGAAAGATATAGTCAAAACATCATAACATATGTGCCTGTTTGGGTTGCGGATGTTACTGTTGAACGGTTTGGAAAAGGTACTGTATTGAACCAGCGGTATATAATAAATGCAGAGACAGGAATTATACTGGATAAGTAGAATCCAACAATACCCGAAAGAGGGGTCTTAAAATGGATTGGTCAAAAGCAAAGACAATACTTATAGCTGTTTTTCTGGCAATCAACATCTTCCTTGCATATATGATTATCGGAGCCAACACTGGCAGCGTCAGATATGTAGACAGTGAGAGAATAAAGCTTGTAACCGATTATCTTGCTGAGAAACATATAGCTGTAAAAGGTGAGGTTCCTGAGAGAAAGACTGATATGCCTCCAATAACTGTCAAGCATAAGCTTTTCGCAGAAGATGCTATTGCCGGGAGTTTGTTTTCGCCTGAGGAAGAGGCAGTAGAGTCAACTGAAGGCAACACAGTGAAGCTAACGGGGAAAAATATAGAGATCAGCATCAAGGACAGAAGAGAGCTTTACTATACAGACAGCAGCATCAAGCCGGCGGCAGCTATCGACGAAAAGGTCTGCAGGAAAAACATAGAAGAATTCCTGGGCAGGCTTGGTATGAAGGATGATGCCAACATCAGGAAAGTAGAGGACCTTGAAGGCTATAAGAGATTCATTTATGTACAATCTTTTAAGGGAGCAGCCATATTTAATAGCACAATGGAGTTTTATGTGAACAATGATGGAATGCACAGAGCAAGGATAGTATGGTTTGACATGGTAAAACAGGCGGGGAAGAAAACAGAAGTGATTTCACCCGTGATAGCTCTGCTGTACTTGCCGGAATATAATAAGAAAAGCATTGTACCAAGCAAGGAAGTACTGGAGATTCAGCAGGGATACTACTTCGGCACCGGTGCAAGCGATCAGGTGGATGTTTCTGTGGTTGAGGAAGGGACTGCCTTCCCGGTATGGAAGATAACGACGGACAGGGATATAATCTACATAAATGCATATAATGAAAAAGTGGAAGGTATAGAAAAGGCTAAGAAATAGCCTTTTTTTGCTATATTATCAAATTTGTAAAACAATGATATAATTAGAATGTTATAGTTATATGTTCTATATTACATAAAAAGGGGTTTATACTTTGGAAGAAAAACTGATTATCAAAGGAAACAACAGGCTACAGGGAGAGTTGTGCATAAGCGGAGCAAAAAATTCTGCAGTGGGAATCATTCCAGCAGCAATACTTTCGGATTCCAAATGTGTTATTAGGAATCTGCCAGACATAGATGACGTGAAATATCTCAAGGAGCTTTTGCATCAGGTGGGTGCAAAGGTGAATTTGGGCAATGCCGGAGAGCTGGAAATTGACAGCAAAAATATGAAGAGCTTCAAAGTGGATTTTGAAATAGCTAAGAAGATGAGGGCATCCTACTACTTTTTAGGAGCATTTCTGGGCAAATTCAAAAAAGCCGAGGTGCCTTTCCCCGGAGGCTGCGATATAGGAATAAGGCCTATTGATCAGCATATAAAGGGTTTTGAGGCTTTGGGAGCAAAGATAAAGGTCGAGCACGGGGTAATAAAGGCCAAAGCAGCAGAGCTTATAGGCGCACCGATATATTTGGATGTAGTGAGCGTTGGGGCTACTATAAACATAATGCTGGCGGCATGCAAGGCAAAAGGGATTACTACAATAGAGAATGCGGCCAAGGAACCGTACATAGTTGACATTGCCAACCTATTGAATGCAATGGGTGCAAATATAAAGGGAGCCGGCACCGATGTTATCAAGATAAAGGGGGTTGAACATCTGGGAGGCTGTGAGCATGCAATAATACCCGACATGATGGAAGCAGGGACATACATGATTGCAGCGGCAGCTACCCAAGGAGATCTGCTTATAAAGAACGTTATACCGACACATCTTGAATCGATATCTGCAAAGCTTAGAGAAATGGGTATCGAAATAGATGAGAAGGAAGACTCCATAAGAGTGAGAACTATAGCGAGGCCAAAAGCCGTCAACATAAAGACCATACCATATCCCGGTTTTCCCACCGACCTTCAGCAGCCGATGAGCGTACTGCTTTCCATTGCGGAGGGTACGGGAATCATTACCGAAAGTATATGGGAGGGTAGATTCAAACATGTGGATGAGCTTAAGAGGATGGGCGCCAATATCAAGGTGGAGGGCCGTGTTGCTATAGTCGAAGGGATACATAAACTTTCCGGATCTCCAGTTTGTGCTACCGATCTGAGAGCGGGAGCGGCTATGGTAGTGGCAGGCCTGGTTGCTGAAGGAGAGACTGAGATAAGCAATTTGAGGCATATAGACAGAGGCTATGAAAACCTCGTAGACAAACTGAAAAGTGTAGGTGCAGATATTACAAGAGCGGAACGCTAGAGCTAATAAAAAGACATTTCGTAAAACGAATTGATTATAAGACCGAAGTAATCAGTGCTGGAGGGAAAAATGGGGATAAGACTTTGCTCACTTTCAAGTGGAAGCAGCGGAAATTGTGTTTTTGTGGGGAATGATAACAGTGGATTGCTTGTAGACTGCGGCATAAGCGGCAAGGAGATACTGGGGAATCTGAACAACATAGGGATATGCTCAAGTACAATAAAAGCTGTTGTAGTCACTCATGAGCATTCGGACCATATACGGAGCGTGGGTATCATATCAAGGAAGCTTGGAATACCGATATATGCCAATATAAATACATGGAACAACATGGCAGATTTAATTGGAAAAGTGAAGCCGGAAAATATCAGATATTTTTCTGTAGGAGAAGAGCTGGAAATTGGGGGGATAGGCATTAAGTCTTACAGTATTCCCCATGATGCGGCAGATCCTGTAGGCTTTTGTTTTTATGAGGGCAGCAAAAAAGTCAGCATAGCCACTGACCTGGGATATTTCAGCGATATGGTGAAAGAGAACCTCAGCGGCTCTGATATGATTATGCTGGAATCCAACCATGATATAGAGATGCTCAGGGTGGGAAGATATCCGTATTTTTTAAAAAGAAGAATTTTGGGTGAACAAGGCCATCTTTCAAACGAAGCGGCGGGAAATGCCATATATGAGCTGCTGCAGACAGGAGTGCGTGAAGTGCTGCTTGGACACCTGAGCAAGGAAAACAACTTTCCCGAGCTTGCCTATGAGACAGTAAAGGGAATACTGGAACAAAACAAAGTAAAGATAAATGAGGATATTAAACTGGAGCTTGCACCAAGGAGTGGAGTCAGCCGGTGTTATTATATAAAATAGAGTGATGCATTTATGCTCATTAGGTGGATATATTAATGTCAGAGGGAATAATCTGTATATGGTCAATTTACCTATGGAGGATGATGATATGGACGATTTGAATGACAAGACAAGAGAGCAGGAAGAAAAAGATCAGGAGATACAGAGTGTCCGGATTGCAGAAGAGAATAACAGCACTTCACAGCACATCATAGATACTATAGATACAGCACCGGTTACAGACAGAGACGAGTTCAGACGCTATAAAAGACCTTCGGGACTTTCATATCTGGCTACTGCACTGGTTGGCGCAATCATTGGAGGTCTTATTGTCGCTGTTATTGTACCTTCCTATTTGTACAATAGATTGTCACCAATGCTGCAGGGTGGCGATGTGCAAATGGGGCAGCAGGTGGTTATAAAGGCTTCAGATGAGTTGAATGTAGCTGCAGCCGTAGCTCAAAAAGTCACTCCTGCAGTAGTTAGAATCAGTACGGTAACAGTAGAACGGGATCTTTTCTTTGGGAAGCGGTCTTACGAAGGTGTAGGGTCAGGAGTAGTAATAGACCCGAAGGGGTACATAATTACCAATGCTCATGTGGTAGGAGAACATCCTGAGGAGCTTATGGTGTTTTTTAAGGACGGAAAAGAGCTTGAGGGGAAGGTGCTGTGGAAGGACAGCCTGCTGGATTTGGCAGTTGTAAAGGTTGAAGCTGCTAACTTGTCCGCAGCGGAGCTGGGAGATTCAGACGGCCTCATAGTGGGTGAGACCAGCATTGCAATAGGAAATCCTCTGGGGATGCGTTTTGAAAGAACAGTTACCCAGGGCATAGTATCCGGGCTCAACAGAAGCATAATGGTGGAGAAAGGCTCTATAATGGAGGACCTTATACAGACTGATGCTGCCATAAACCCCGGAAACAGCGGTGGTCCTTTGATAAATGGCAGAGGACAGGTAATAGGGATCAATACGGTAAAAGCATCGGCGGAGGGCTTGGGCTTTGCAATACCTATAAATATTACAAAGCCGATAATTCAGAAGCTTATAAAAAACGGAGAGTTCATACCTACATATATGGGAATAACTCCACTGGACAGCGAAATGCTTGGTTATTATGCGACAGATATAGAGATAAAGAAGGGGATATACGTTTACAATGTAAACGAAGGTACTCCTGCAGCAAAGGCAGGACTCAAGGCAGGAGATGTAATAACTCATATCAATGGTATAGAGGTGAACACTCTGGTAAAGTTCAAGAGCATTCTTTACAGCTTGAACCCTGGTGATACCATCAGTGTAAAATATACAAAGAATAAGATTGAATACACTGTAGATATAATACTGGCAGAGATGCCGGAGGAATACAGGTAATGAATATAACGGTCATAACAGTAGGAAAACTGAAAGAAAGATATTTTAAGGAAGCCGTGGAGGAATACTCAACACGGCTTTCAAAATATTGCAGGCTGGAAATAGTAGAAGTAACCGACGAAAAGGCTCCTGAGAATCTAAGCCCCGCCCAGGAGCTTATAATCATCCAAAAAGAAGGACAAGGCATACTAAAGTACATAAAGGAAGACACCTACACAATAGCCCTTGCCATACAGGGCAAGCAGCTATCTTCGGTCGGCCTGGCCGATTTCATCAATGACCTGGGCATAAAGGGCAGGAGCAACATAGCGTTTATAATAGGGGGCTCCCTGGGACTGAGTGATGAAGTGCTGAAGCGGGCGGACTTCAAACTATCCTTCTCCCCCATGACATTTCCCCATCAGCTGATGCGGGTGATACTGCTGGAGCAGGTTTATAGGGGGTTTAGGATTATTAGGGGTGAACCGTATCACAAGTAACGGCGGTTTTTAATATAATTAGATGAAGGTGCGTTGGTAAGGTAAGTGTCACCTTCACTATTTTTGATATATGACTATAGATATGGCATAAGTAAGCAAAATTTACTCACTTTGGGGGAATACACAATGAAAATTGCACTATTAAAGAATGTAAAAAAGGAAATTGCAGTTTATTTTTTTATATTGGCACTTACCGCTCTTGGGCTTGGGCTCAGTGATGGAGTTTTTTCAAACTATTTTAAGGAAGCGTATAATGTAAATGCCTTTCAAAGAGGGCTAATTGAATTCCCGAGAGAATTGCCTGGAATTCTTTCGATGGTGGTTATTTCATTATTATCTTTTCTCGGGGATATACGTACTGCAATAATTGCACAACTTCTAAGTGCCATAGGTCTTGTATTTCTGGGATTTCTAACACCTCCATTTGCAGTAATGTGTATATTCCTTTTCATAAACTCTATGGGAATGCATTTGTTCTTTCCTCTATCAGACGGAATAGGAATGTCTCTCATAAAGGGTGAAGAAGTGGGAAAAAGAATGGGTCAATTTAAAGGGGTCAGCACAGCTTTTAGCATGGTTGCAAGCATTGTGGTGTTTTTTGGATTTAGAACCGGATTTTTCAGTTTAACTTCACCTGTAAAAGTTACCTTTGTTGCTGCAGCAGTGATTTTTACAGTGGTCTTTATGTTGGTTCTTTACATGAACAGCATTGTGAAAGTTCCAATCAAGGAAAATAGAAAATTAAAGCTTATATTCCGCAAAGAATACAAATATTATTATATTCTGGCAATAATGACCGGTGTGCAAAAGCAGATTATGGCAGTTTATGGCCCTTGGGTGCTTATTGACCTTTTAAGCAAGAAGGTTGATACTATTGCAATTCTCGGAATAATAGGCTCCTTTGTAGGAATATTTTTTATTCCGGCACTTGGTAAATGGCTTGACAGATATGGCATAAGAAATATGCTTTATGCAGATGCTCTCTCCTTTATCGGAGTATATATTGCCTATGGCTTCCTGGCATCAGGCTTTTCATCAGGTACCCTGGGTAAAGTCGGCATACCCGTCATTCTAACCTTCGCATTGATTATATTGGACCGTATGTCCATGCAGATGAGCATGATAAAGACAATTTATCTTCGATCAATAGCAGTTGAGGAGTCTGAAATCACTTCTACATTATCACTTGGTATGAGCATGGACCACATTGTATCCATAATATGTGCATACATAGGTGGGATCATCTGGACAAGCCTTGGGCCTCAGTATATTTTCTTTTTTGCAGCAGCAGCGTCTTTGGTCAACCTTGCTGTGGCAAGGCTGGCAGTATAATATGGTGCCAGGTATCGCACTTTCGCACTTATTATGAAACAGTTAAGTTTCAGACTGTATTTTTTCAATATATTCTACAATATCATTAACACATTTGAAGCTATGAACATTTTCATCATGGATAATTATATTGAATTTCTTCTCACATTCGACTACTAGCTTTGCAATATTGACTGCCTCAATTCCATTGTCCATTGTCAATTCTGTTTCTGGTGTTATATCTTCATAGTCAATCTCAATAATTTCAGCCAGAATTTTCGCTACCGTTAGAAAAACCAAAGGTATCCCTCCTTATTAAAGTAAACTTCTTTTTTTATTAGCTGCTATATAGGTTGCACTAAAGAAGGTTCAAGGAAGAATTATGCAACCTATGAAATCAAGGTATATGCTTTTGCAATATTTGAATTTCAATGTAGAATGTTTATTGCAAAACATATAGATCAATGTAATTACAACAGCGGACTGACGGCTCCAGTGTAAAACAGATTAAGTCTGTGAAGTGCCCTGGTACATGCGATATATAAAAGTTTTTTATCGTCTTCGGTATTGTAATGATCACTATCGGCATCGCATATCAGTACAGCATCAAACTCCAGACCCTTAGACAAATATACAGGTATGATAAATACTCCTCTTAAGTCTGCCTTGCCATCAATTTTTATCAGTTGAATATCAACCTTGTCTTTCAAGTGCTCATACATGGAAGCAGCATCTTTTTCAGTTTTGCATATTAAGCCTATAGACTCATAATTTTTTTCCCTGCAAGATATAATTTCACTGATAACCATATCATCAAGAACTGATAAATCGTGGGCTGCATAGACTGCCGGCGTATCTCCTTTTCTGCTGAAACTATTGATTTTGAAGCCATGGTCAAGAAATTTCGCACTATATTCTAATATTTCACTGGTGCACCTAAAGCTTTTATCAATAGTAATAAGTGTGGAGCTTTTCTTGTTTAAAATTCTGCCGAATTGGTCATAGAGTGACAAACCTTCTTGTTTCTCAATGGTCTGATTAATATCCCCCAAAACGGTATATCGGGATTTTGAAAACAGCAAGCTTAATATTTCAAAATGCATGGGATAATAATCCCTGTCAAGGTTTTCGCCAGTAAAGTCTATGATATCCTCAATACAATCTGGCAATTCTATACCTTTTGCTAAGCTATAAAAGTAATTTTTATTACTAAATAGTCTTCTATAGAGATCAAGACAGTTTAATTCGGTGAATTTTCGTATTTCCTTTATAAGCGCAGTGCTTTCATAAATAGATAACATACGGGCTACTTCTTCTACCTCATATGAATGTGTTATGTGTTTGCCCACAAAGTTTTTCAGTTTATTCATGCGATTTTTCCGCTGCTCGTGTACGGTTTCAAAAATAGAATGCTCCAATTGTTTTAATCGCAGGCCTAAGAGAGAACCTTGACTCTCAGTCAGTACTTTGGACTTCAATAACTGCCGGTTTGCGATGTATTTTCCATCATAATAGACATCTCCAAATTCTATCCATCTGTTAGGCATATCTTGAATAAAGCGTTTTAGTATTTCTGCAAATTGACTGGAGCCCTTGAACTTCATGCTGTTTTTTGTTAAAGTCCCATATTTTTTGTTATTCGAAGAGAGTATACATTCCCAAAGCTGATTCTTGGTTTGTATCTGTTCATTCTGTAAAACCGCTCGGAGTATTTCTTCGAATATGACCGAATTCACATTTTTTTCCCCTAACTCAGGCAGAACGTTTGAAATATACTGTTCAAATTTCATAACGCTAGAGCAGATGATTCAGAATTAAGCTATCGATGTTACCATTTTTTAACGCTATGGCAGGAAGGTTGTTTCCATCGAATACCATTACTTTTACATCATACCTCTCTGGCTTAAGCATATCGGAAATAGCTTGGACTGCTGGCTCATTAAGCGGCATACAGCCTATAGTAAATGTTTTTTTGTGTTTTTTTTTGCCGGCTCGGATGTTTCGTTAGTATTGGCAGTACCTGCTGCCTAGGGTTGTTCCTGTACTGCCGGCTTTGCAGTACATCTGATCATCAATGTAAATGTAAGAACTGCGACTAACATTAGTGAAATGATTGTTTTGGTATTTTTCATCAAGTAAACCTCCAAATTTATATTGATAAATCTGTACAATAAAGCACAAGAAGTATCTTCTCTTAGTCTTCACTGCCGGTAGACTCTGGTACCAGCCCGCCTTTATACACATTGTCATCATAATTGTGATTAAAATGAATGCTCAGCTCACTGGATACGCCTGCTTTATCCATTTTTTGCGCAATTATTTTTTTGCCTGGATTACGTTCCAGTGGATTTACCGTATTTTTAATCCCGTCAATTATTTGCGGGAACAAGTGATATGGCATACCTATTGCCATTTCGTCTTTTGCCCATCTTGCAAGCAGCCTGGCTCCGGAACACATTAATGAAATATTGAGCTGATCATTTTCATAAGGAAATGAGGTACATTCCTGACAAATCGCTTGCATGCCCGACAATTTAATGGATGAGGCATGTCCATTGTTATAAGCGTAACCCTGAACTATTCTCATCGCATTATATGGGTCACATATGATAATCACCACATCCGGCTCTTCTTCAAAAGCTTCCAATGGCATAACAGCAGCTCCGAAGGTTCTATGCCCGCAATAACTCATATTCATGGATACCTTATGTGCTATGCACAGATCCTTATAGGTTCCTTGTCCTAATCCCCCACCACCCAAAGCTCCGGCGATGGTAGTGGCTGCTATATATGTAACAGTGGCAATAGTTAACACTGAAATTACTGCGGGTACGGATTCTTTAATAATGACCCTAAATATGATTTGTATATCCGTTGCGCCAAATGAACGAGCAGCTTCTATTAACTGCTTGTCTACCTTTATAAAATTGCTCTCAAGTAAACGGGCAATAAAGGCCGTGGCAGCAACTGATAAAGGTAAAATTACCGCTTTTTCTCCAATTTATGAAAACTGCCTAGAAGCAAGATGTATTAATGCTTTTAGGCAGTTCGGGTTTTTGTAGTCATTAAGTTCAAGGATTATACAAGAAAATAAGTTGACGGACTGGCACCCCAAAATATTTGAGGGCATGCATGATAGCACAGATTATATACATAAGATATATATTAACTAAAAAAGGGGGTAGATAAGATGATAACTGAAAGTATCCTGGATGTCATTGGTAATACACCTATGGTTAGCTTAAGAAAACTAACAGGGTTGAATATCTTTGCTAAAGCAGAATATCTGAATCCAGGTGGAAGTATTAAAGATAGAGTCGCAAAATATATGATTGAACAGGCGGAAAAGCGAGGGATATTGAAATCCGGTATGACAATCATGGAACCTACTTCAGGCAATACGGGGATAGGTATAGCTTTGGTTGGCATCCAAAACGGATATAGGGTTGTAATTGTTATGCCGGAAAATATGAGCGAGGAGAGGAAAAAGATTATATTAGCATTGGGTGCGGAACTAATCCTGACTGATGCGGAAGAAAGTATTGGCGGATCAGTGGCGGAAGTTGAGAGACACAAGGCAAAGGATTCTAATATTTTTGTTCCACAGCAGTTTGAGAATCCTGATAATCCCAAAGTTCATTATCTTACTACAGCCCCGGAAATTTGGGAACAAATGAAGGGTAAAGTCGATGTTTTCGTTTCAGGGTTGGGCAGTGGAGGAACGCTGGAGGGAATCGGCAGATTTATTAAAGAAATAAATCCGAAGGCTAAGATAGTCGCAGTGGAACCTAAAAATGTATCAGCGCTTCTCGGACATGAGCCGGGATTGCACAAGATTCAAGGAATTGGTGATGGTTTTATCCCTGAAATACTCGATGTAAGCCTCATAGATGGGGTAATTCAAGTTACAGATGATGATGCAATTAATACAGCCAGGGAATTGGCTAAAATCCAGGGTATCCTTACAGGGACTTCTTCAGGGGCCAATGTCTGGGCTTCTATTAAAATTGCGCAAAAGTATGGCCCGGATAAAAATATTGTAACTGTTTTGCCTGACAGAGTTGAAAGATATTTTAGTACATCCCTGATATAAGATCCTAACATAAAAAAGCATGAACTGTTGTGTCTGAGGCTGGCAATGATACGTAGAACCGTAGGGGTAATGCCAGGTACTTAGGTTATCAGGTTACTAAAACTTTTTGAGAGCATAACCTAATGACCTTTGCACCTGGCACTTATTAATTTCTTTATGTAAATAAGAAATGTTATGTGATAAAATTTATAGAGGAAGAAATATAGTATATATTTTCTACAATTTTTGTACCTGGGGGTAAAAGTATGAGCATAAAGATAAAAACATCCGTTACAATATTTATTGCTGCAATGGTGCTTTGCATTGCTGTTTATATTACTTCCGAGACGCTGCTTACAGGAAATGCATTAGATCATGAGAAAGAAATAACGAAGCAATATTTGGAACGTATAAGTAATGCTCTGGAGTATAAAAGAAGATCTCTGAATCCTACTTTAAAAGATTGGGCAGATTGGGATGATACTTATAATTTTATTCAGAATAGGAATGAAGAATATATAAGGTCCAATCTAACAGAGAGTACCTTTATAAATTTGAAGCTTAATCTGATTGCATATATAGATATAAGTGGGAATATTGTTTATGGAACCATGATGGACTTCGATAACCAGAAGATGTCAGAAGTGAATCATAATATATTAGTGCATCTTAAAAAGGATAGTCCAATTATCAGTCAAACAGGCACAAATAAAAATATCTCGGGTTTTCTATCGCTTCCTGAGGGAATTTTGTTGATTTCTTCTAAAGCGATACTAAAATCTGATGAAAGCGGGCCTGCCATGGGGACCTTAATATTCGGACGCTTTATTAATGATTCGGAGATAAAAGAAATTCAGGAGCTAACCGGCTTATCTTTTACATATGAGAGTTTAGATAGTACGAACGTGCCTTCCGGATTTGAAAAAGCTAATCAAACATCCGGGAATGGAGAACAATATTATATACATAATTTAGATGGCAATCATATTGCAGGCTATGGTATTATAAATGATATTTATGGGAAAAATCAATTTTTGACTAAAATAGTTTTAGATAGAAAGTTTTATCAAAAGGCGAAAGAAGGCACACGCTTTTTTATAATAGTGCTTTTGATATGTGGAGTTGCATTATCAGGTGTATGTATTGCCGTACTTCAAAAATCTGTTATTTCGAGATTGTTGGAATTAAACAGGTTTATGACTGAAATAAGTTCAAGACATGATACATCCTTAAGGGTACAAATATCGGGAGATGATGAAATATCGAACCTTGCTCATGAAATGAATAGGATGCTTGAAGAACTGAATAAGACTCATGAGGATAATCAAAGACTCATCAAGGAAGTAATTGGATATGATGAATTAAAGAATGAGTTTTTCAGTAATATTTCACATGAATTTCGGACTCCAATTAATGTACTTTTGAGTACATTGCAGCTAATAAACCTTCAACAGCAAAATACACAAGTTGATCCAAATTCTTTGAATATTGTGAAGTACACAAATATAATGAAACAAAATTGTTACAGGCTATTAAGATTAGCGAATAATTTAATAGACATTACAAGGATAGACTCAGGTTTCTTTGAGATAAGCCTAAGTAATTGTAATGTTGTTGAAGTAATTGAAGATATTACATTATCCGTTGCAGAATACATACGAAACAAAGGTATCAGCCTTCAGTTCGACACTGATGTGGAAGAAAAGGTAATAGCAATTGATGCAGATAAAATAGAAAGAATAATGCTTAATCTTTTATCCAATGCAGTAAAGTTTACAGAGAATCAGGGATCAATATACGTGAATATAAAGGACAAAGGAGAAAGTATTGAGGTTTCGGTCAAGGATACTGGAATAGGTATACCTAAGGATAAACTTGCCGTTATTTTTGAAAGGTTCAGGCAGGTGAACAGTTTATTGACTAGAAGCCATGAGGGAAGTGGCATAGGCCTTTCATTGGTTAAGAATCTGGTAGAACTTCATGGTGGAAATATCAGAGTGGAAAGCGAGGCTGGAATAGGCACTGAATTTATTTTTGAATTGCCTGCAAAGGTTTGTTCAGAGGAATCCGCTCAGAAATTGACTTCGGTTGCCAGTCAAGGCAAAGTTGACAAAATAAATATTGAATTTGCTGATATTTATTCTATATAGTATGCGCCATGCATTTAGTTCATAATGAAACAAGCTTTCGCATTTGCTGCTGTTACGGTGAACCGTACCATAAGTAATAACGGTTTTCCTATATTTTTATATACACTGCCTAAATACTTCACAGCCTGAATAACGGTGCATACTTATGCAAGCAGCCATGTTCATACATGGCTGCTTTATTGCCGCTACTTTGTCATTAGCTTCGGGGGACAGTACCTGTCCCCTCGTCCATGGGAATCAACCCCCAAGTGCTTTTAGCAGTCAATGTTTATTTCCAAGCAAATTTCATTACAGTTTGGGAACTTAGGACAATTGATACAATCTGTCCAGACCTTATGAGGCATAGTTTCCTTCTCTATAATAGTGAAGCCTGATTTCTCAAAAAAGCCCGGCTGGTAAGTTAATGTAAATACCTTTTGGATCTTCAAATCTTTTGCCTCTTTTAGAATATATTCTACTATCTGCTTACCAATTCCTTGCTTCAGCATACTGTTTTTAACTGCCAGGGTTCGCAATTCCGCCAGGTCACTCCACAATACATGAAGTGCTCCGATTCCTACGATTTCGCCATCTAGTTCAATAATAACAAAATCACGAATATTTTCGTACAGCATACTACGGGAACGGGAAAGCATCATACCTTTATCTGCATAATAATTCACTAACTCAACCATTTCTTCGACATCCGGCAATATTGCCTTACGTATAATCATCAACAAGCACCTACCTTTATACAATATAATGCTTATAATATCAGAAAATGCATAATAATGCAATATAAATGTATATATTATTTTTTAATAAAGAAAAGCAGCCGGGATGGTTCGCTTCTACTGTTTCGCTGTTTCAGTAAAAAAGCAAGGGAGGATTGCTCCGCTTGCTTTTTTTGGTGCACCATGTACGTAAAACTATCTTATCAGAAGATGATGTACTATTAAGTTCCAGTATTAACACGATTTATATTATCATATTGCTTGGAAGCCAGGGCTTTAATATTTCATAGGATATTTTTATTCCGTTTATGGTTTCCCCTATTTTAACATTGGGTTTAAGCTTTCCATGATAATCGCTTCCGCCTGATATATAAAGCCTATGTTTGTTGGAATAATCTACGAGAAACTCTGTCTTATCCATTGTATGAAGCGAATGATAACATTCTAAACCATCAAGTGCGTTTAATGATACTATTGAGTTGAGGAATTCTTCATAATCATCAACAAAATAAACGTAAAGATGAGCAAGGAATGCTTTCCCTCCTGCTTTTTTTATCAGATCAGCAGCCTCCCGTACGGTAGGATAATTCTTCATCTGGTCTAGAAAAAAAGGACTCTCTTCATTATTGACGCAGGTTCTGTAAAAGGCATTAAGACTTTCCCAGACTTCTTTTGTGAAGTGTTTTTCATTTTCGGGATATTTCCTCAAATCAAAATGCATTAATTGTGTTGCAAAATATTTACTACTCTTAATTGACAGGTTGTTACTATATGTAAGCTTTAGGTTCCTGCATACGTTCATCATTTTTTTGAGGTATTCATTTTCTCTTTCAAGGAATTTTTCATCAGAAACGATTCCAGTTGAACTTATTGCTTCAAGGTCTATCCCGTAGCCTAATATTTCTATAGGCTTTCCATTATGCACCACTGAAAACTCGCAGCCGGGGACAATCTTACCTTTAAAATAGTTGCTTGTTTTAACTTTTTTCAATTTTTCATAAGCGCCTATCGAATCATGGTCTGTAATTGATATATATTTTAGACCTAATTGCTGTGCTTTTATAAGAATATCCCTGGGTTCATCCGAACCGTCCGATGAAGTTGTGTGAATATGTAGATCTATCATTTAATACAGCTCCTTGCTTTTGCTTCCACATTTTATTTTATATAAATGAAGTAATTACTTCTAATCCGAGAGCTTTTTCAAATCCCCAATGAAAGCCAAAACTGCATACTCACTTGTAGCCCAGGAGGTTACAAGGCGGATCGAAGAGTTATCCTCGTCAAATTTTGACCATACATAGAATGAATATCTTTCCTCAAGTTCTTTGATGATCCGGTTTGGAAGAATGGGGAAAATCTGATTTGTCGGTGAGTCCGTCAAAAATTTATAGCCCATTGAACTTATGTTTTTTCTGAGCAGGTCAGCCATTCTGTTTGCATGTCTTGCAAGGTCAAAGTAAAGATTATCCTTAAAGAGCTCAAGAAACTGTATGCCGAGGATCCTACCTTTAGCCATCAGGGCACCCTTTTGCTTCATATGGAATCTAAAATCCTCCTTAAGGGAGTCATTGCAGATTACCAGTGCTTCTCCCATAAGCGCACCATTTTTTGTTCCGCCGATATAGAAAGCATCACATAGTCTGCCCAGGTCTGATAGCTCAAGATCATTTTCATCCGAGCACAGAGCAGATCCGAGCCTTGCTCCGTCGATAAACAGAATAAGATTATTCCCACGACAGAAATTGCTTATTTGATCAAGCTCAGCCTTTGTATATATCGAACCTATTTCTGTCGGATTTGATATGTAAACAAGCCTGGGCTTTACCATATGTTCATCGGTGTGAGCATCGAGAACGGCCTTTATAAGAGCAGGATTGAGTTTTCCATCAATTACTTCAATGGATATTACCTTATGACCTGTAGCTTCGACGGAACCTGCTTCGTGTACAATAATATGGCCGGTATTTGCTGCCACAGCTGCCTCATGAGGTTTCAAGAAAGCTGAAATTGCAGTAAGATTAGTCGGAGTCCCCCCTGGGAAAAAGTAAATATCTATATCGTCGCGTTTTATTTTCTGCTTTAGCAGCTCAACTGCTCTGATTGAAAAACGATCCTCCCCGTAGCCCTCAGCCTGCTCCAGGTTTGATTCCACCAATGCGTCCAATATTCGGGGATGGGCGCCTTCACTATAATCGTTTTTAAAACTGTACATTTTTGTACCTCCTTATGAATTGACAAATGTATAAATATGTAATATAAGTATAATCTACTTTTTTTTGAAATACAACAAAGCTTGTTATTTGTTACCCATAATGGATATATTGTGGTAAAACCTTATAATCTGCTGCAGTTACACAGAACCGTATCACAAATGGCCGCGGGTTTTTTAGTGAATTTTTATCATAGCAGTTTTTTCTGCTGAAGGATAATATGAAGCTGTATAGAATACAAATAGTAAAATTATAGAAAAATGAAACGGAGGGATTATCAGAATGCATGATGAAAAGCAACGGATTCTGCTTAAAGACGGTTACATTGTGGACGGTACGGGTAAAAAGGGTAGAATTGGCAGCCTGCTCATTGAAGGAGGACTGATTAAGGAGATATCGGAAAATGAGATCCTTGCAGCTTGCGAAGTGGTTGACTGCACAGGTAAAGTAATTGCCCCGGGTTTTATTGATATGCATTCACACAATGACTGGTTTCTTCCCTCAAAAAATATAGAAAGATTTACAGCTCCCTTTATACAGCAAGGTATTGCAACGTCTGTCGGTGGTAATTGCGGTTTTGGTGTAGGGGGGCTTAGGCAGAATAGTGACTATATGGATAAGATATGTGAAAATCCCTTTCAGTCATCCGGAATCAATATCCGCTGGTCTTCAATGCAGGAATATTTCGATATATTGTCGCAAAACGGAATACCCAACAACTTTGCAAGCCTTGTAGGCCACGGTTCTGTGAGAACCTCAATCAGAGGCTACGATCCGTCACCTTTAGCAAAGGGTGAAACAGATGAGCTTTTAAGGCTTTTGGAGGAAGCGATGGACCAAGGCGCGAAGGGTGTTTCTCTGGGTTTACAGTATGAGCCTGGGATGTTCTCAACCATGGATGAAATCAGAGAAATTGCAAAGCTTGTTAAAAAGAAGGATAAGCTGCTTGCAGTCCACGCCAAGGCTTCCTCGGCTTTATCCGGTACATATCCGCTCAAGCTGTTGGGAGAACCCCATAACATACTGGCGGTTGAGGAAATGATAAACCTGGCAAGAGAAACGGGGGTCAGGCTTCAATTCTCACATCTGATATTTGTTGGATCGAGGACTTGGAAGACCTTTGACAGAACCATGTCCCTCATAGACAAGGCCGTTTCAGAGGGTGTGGATTTCAAATTTGATACCTACGCCTATAGCTGTGGTGCGTCGGTTATCTCAGTAATCCTGCCTGAATGGTTTATGGCAAAGGTACCTTATGCCTACGGGAATAAAGGAGACCTGGCAAAGCTCCGGGCCGAGCTGACGGTTATTGAAAAGCTCCTGGGATTTGGCTACGGCGATATTCAAATTGCGTATATTGATCATCCGGAGCTTGGTAAATATATTGGAAGATTCATTTCAGACATAGCAAAGGAATGGAACCGGTCGCCCTTCGATACCTACATTGAGTTTTCTAAAAACAGCAATGGTAAAGCAAGGGTCATCCAGTACAGGTATAGTAATCCACAAATAATTGAGGCGCTTATGAAACATCCGGCATCTATATTTATGACAGATGCATGGATAGAGGCGGAAGGAACACAAAATCCATCCTGCTTTGGCTGCTTCCCAAGGTTTTTGCAATTAGCCAGAGACAAAAAGATAATAGCCCTTGAGGAAGCCGTATACAAAATGACCATGGCAGCGGCTGAGAGAGTAGGAATCAAAGATAGGGGCATGCTCAAGGAAGGAATGGCAGCCGACATAGCGGTATTTGATTGGGAGAATATATGCGATAATACCAGCCATATTGATACGGATAAAGCTCCTACAGGGGTGGAGCATGTGTTTGTAAATGGCGTGGGGATACTTAAAAGGGGTAAGCAGCTTGATAGCCTGCGGCCCGGAACCGTTATAAGATAGAATATAAGGGCTTATTTATGATAGATGTAAACAGGCCCGTTATATTCTCAGCCTTCAACTAAGAATCGAGACGCAGGAAAAACCGGTTTCCCAGCTTTTCAAATTGGACAGGGGTCTCGAAGAAATCACAAAGGTTCTCTTTGGTCAGTACAGATGCTGTTTCTCCTGAAGAATAAACCTGCCCTCTACGCAGTAACAGAGTGTGGCTAAAAGCTGGAAGGATTTCTTCAGTAAGGTGTGTAACATAAATCAGCGTAGGGGCATCCTTTTCATAGCTCAACTTTTCAATGATGGAAAGTAATTTTTCTTTTGCAAATATATCCAATCCGGTGCAGGGCTCATCCAGAATAAGCAAACGGGGAGAGGGCATAAGTCCCCTG
>LOES01000204.1 GCA_001515955.1 Clostridia bacterium BRH_c25
TCGCCGCTTTTAAGCTTCCTGCCCTCATAACCTCCTATCCCGCCTCTGACAAAGGTTGAACGGCTGCCCATAAGGATTGGAATATCCAGGCCGCCGGCAAAAGCTATATAGCTTCTTGCCCCTTCTCTTGCCATTTCAAAGGAAAGCACATCACCTTTGGACAGCTTGAGGGACCTCCACATTGGTACTATATAACCATTTACCCTGGGCACCATGTTTGCGCCGGTAATTGCAGCAATTGCATCAACATTGAAGGATATCTCAGGTCCGTTCAAGGTAGCTTCCAGAACCGCATCATATTCATCATTGCCTGCAAGGATGTTGGCCACCCTGAAGGAATATTCATCCATAGCTCCTGCAACAGGCATTCCATATTCCTGATACCCCCACCGTCCTCGATCCTGCACGGTAGTATAAAGGCCGGGATTGACAATAACTATATCTTTCATATCTCTATTCACCTATTCCGCTGCAATTTTAATTTCATATTGGTTTTTCTCTATCAGATTGCATATATTATCATATTCATCCTTCTCTACCGGTGTAAACCTGATATAATCTCCAGCCTGTAATATTATTGGTATACTGCTTTTGAGATTGTACAGCTTTACAGGAGTTCTTCCGATAAGCTGCCATCCTCCGGGAGCTTCTATAGGGTATACACCGGTCTGCTTGCCTGCAATACCAACAGACCCTGCCGGTATCTTTGTCCTTGGAACCTTCAGTCTGGGAGTCTCTATCTTTTCTGACATTCCTCCCAGATAAGGAAAGCCGGGGGTAAAGCCCAGCATATATATAAGATAATCCACAGATGAGTGTATCTTAATTACTTCCGCTTCACTAATGCCGTTATGCTCTGCCACAAAGCTTAGATCTTCTCCAAATTCACCGCCGTATATTGTCGGCAGCTCAATTATTCTTGGCTTCGGGAGGTCAATACTGTCCATGGTCTTTTCAATTTCCGTGAGCGCTTCCATCAGCTTATCTATTTCCAATTCCACAGGATTATATTGTATCAAAATTGATCTGTATGTGGGTATCATTTCATGTATCCCTGCTATTTGGCTCTTTCGGATTGCCATGTACATATTTCTTACTTTCTTGTTTACCGCTTCACTTATTTCATTTCCATACTCTATTACCAGGCCTTTATCACCAGATAATAGATAACGCCCCTTTTCGTACATATATCATCACACCCTTGATCTATAATCTGAAAAAGGTGCCGAATTGCACCCTCTCAAAAATACTCCGGAATATTTCTCTATGCTTAAACAAATTCTTTCATAGGCCTGATCTGTATCCCATCAGCTTCCAGTCTTTCTCTGATAAGCTTTACAAATGCTACTGCCTCAGGATTGTCACCATGAACACAGATTGAATCTGCATTAATAGCTATATCCGTTCCGTCTATGGCAGTGACCTTTCCCTCATTGACCATTCTTTTTACTCTGAGAACAGCCAGGTTCTTATCATGTATTACCGCTCCGGCAAGCTTCCTGGAAACCAGTGAGCCGTCTGAATTATAGGCCCTGTCGGCAAACACTTCCTCCGCTACCCTCAGACCGGCTTCCCTTGCTGCCTTCGCCAGCTCGCTGCCGGCCAAGGCAAGAACTATCAACTGCCTGTCCACATCACATATTGCTTTGGCTACCTCTTTTGCCATTGCGGCATTTGCAGATACCATATTATAAAAGGCCCCGTGAAGCTTTATGTGCTGCAAGGATGTCCCTGCTGCCCGGGCAAATGCATCAAGAGCACCGATTTGATAAATCAGATAATTTCTGGCTTCTCTTGGTGTAACCTCCAGGTTTCTCCTGCCAAAGCCGATCAGGTCAGGATATCCGGGGTGAGCACCTATTCCCAGCTTGTTTTCCTTTGCTGAGGCAACGGTTTTTTCCATAACCATAGGGTCTCCTGCATGCCAGCCGCATGCAATGTTAACTGAAGATACATGCCCGAGCACAGCTTCATCCAATCCAAGCTTATAAGCTCCAAAGCTTTCCCCTACATCGCTGTTCAAATCAACCGTATTTCTCATTCCATACCCCTCGTTTCATAATATGAGCCGATGCTTCGCTATTTATTATTTTAATCTATAGGCTATTATTTGTCTATCTTCATTGGGCTATATTTTACAAAGAACTGACCACTTCTGAAATACAAATATTTATTTGTAATATGTAAAGGAATACATTAATAACATTAGTAAAAAGGAGGAGATTGTATGGAAATTTTGAAGCTGGTCGGTGTACTCATTGTTGTCATCGGGTTTATTGCTAAAAAAGACACCATTGCTACTGTAGTAGTAGCAGGTATTGCTACAGGCCTGGTTGCCGGAATGTCCATCATGGATATCCTGGAGACTTTAGGCAAGTCTTTCATTACCCAAAGGACTGCCACTCTTTTTGTACTCACATTACCTGTTATTGGTATATGCGAGCGTTACGGATTGAAGGATAAGGCCGTAGACCTTATAAGAAGCATTAAGCATGCTACTGCCGGCAAAGTAATTACACTATATCAGGTTATCCGTGCCGCAGCAGCCGCATTTTCCCTTCGTATCGGGGGACATCCGCAGTTTGTACGTCCGCTGGTAAACCCAATGGCACAGGGAGCTGCCATTGCCAAGTATAACAAGATTGATGATGCTACTGAAGATCAGGTTAAGGGAGCCTGTGCCGCATCTGAGAACTTTGGCAACTTCTTTGCACAAAATTGCTTTATGGGTGCATCAGGTACACTGCTTATCGTTTCAACGCTGGTAGAACAAGGGCAGCAGGTGGATGCTCTTCAAATTGCCATGGCCTCCATACCTGTAGCCGTTATATCGGTTATTGTAGGAGCAGTTTACTTCCGCATATTTGATAGGCGTCTTGATAAACGTTATGGAAATAATAAGGAGGCTGAAGTATAATGAATACTAACACCATCATTGCTGAAGTCTTCTATAGTATTATCGGAATTATATTTATTCTGGTAGGAACCAAGTCACTAAAGGATAGTATTGAGAATAAGGTCCGCACCACCAGCGCGCTGTTCTGGTTCATACTTGCCTTTACCTTCATCGTCGGCCCTCATGTTCCTTACTGGATTACAGGACTTTGTGTCATATTAATTGCTGCACTCACTGCCTTCCAGAAGGTTGGCCAGAGCAAGAGCGATGTTCCTGCACCGGAGGAAACCCGCGGGAATGCAAACAGGCTTGGCAACATGGTATTCGTCCCGGCTTTGTGTCTTGCGGTGGCAGCGGTATTTGCAGCAACCTTTCTGCCCTTTGGTGCAAACAATGCCATAGGTATTTCGGCAGCAGTAGCATTGGCAGTGGCATTTTTAATCACTAAAGCGCCTGCAAAAAATGCAGTTACAGACGGTACCCGCCTTATGGACAATGTAGGTCCCGTAGGTATATTGCCCCAGCTTCTGGCAGCCTTGGGCGCCTTGTTTACTGCAGCAGGGGTAGGCAATGTAATCGCTTCGGGAGTGTCTGCAATAATACCGGATAACAGCAGGTTCATTGCTGTAGCGGTTTATTGTATTGGAATGGCACTGTTCACAATCATAATGGGTAATGGCTTTGCAGCCTTTGCAGTTATCACAGTGGGTATAGGCCTGCCCTTCATAATCATGCAGGGAGGAAATCCTGTCATTGTAGGTGCACTAGGCCTTACCGCAGGCTACTGTGGTACTCTCTGTACACCTATGGCAGCTAACTTCAATATTATGCCTGCTGCGCTTCTGGAAACCAAGGATAAATATTCTATTATCAAAGCTCAATTGCCTGTTGCCGGTGTTATGCTATTAGTTCACATTCTATTGATGTATTTCCTGGCATTCAAATAATCTAATTTGGAGGTTTTGTTATGAAAGTTCTTCTTACTGCCTTTGACCCCTTCGGCGGGGACAAGATAAATCCGGCACTGGAAGCGGTTAAGCTGGTTTCAGAGAAAATCGGCCAGGTTGATATTGTGAAGCTTATGGTACCCACGGTATTTAAAAAATCCATAGATACTGTTGTAGCTGCTATAAAGGAGCACAAGCCTGATGTAGTGCTCTGTATAGGACAGGCCGGAGGCCGCTTTGAAGTGACTCCTGAACGTGTGGCAATCAATGTGGATGACGCGCGTATTCCCGATAACGAAGGGAATCAGCCCATAGATACTGCAATTTATGAAGACGGAGCTCCTGCCTACTTTTCACAGCTGCCGGTCAAAGCAATGGTTGGTGAAATACGTGCCAGCGGCTTGCCAGCCAGCTTGTCAAACAGCGCCGGTACCTTTGTGTGCAATCACCTGATGTATGGCGTACTGTATCATTTAGAAAAAAACTTCCCGGGAGTGCGCGGCGGTTTCATACATGTGCCGTTCATCCCCGAGCAGGCAGCAACAAGAACTCCGCCTGCGCCATCTCTTTCGATGACAGATATTGCAAGGGCACTGGAAGCGGCTATTAAAGCCATAGGAGCTAATAGTAAGGATATATCCGCTATAGAAGGAAAAGAATTTTAAAAACAAGATATAAGGGCTGCTGACGCAGCCCTTATTCTATTTCACAATAAAACATATTTTTACAGGGAGTTTACCACATCTGATATGCCCTTTGACCTTATCCGTCTGATGGGGCTGATAACCGAGATCAGGGTTGTCAGCAAAGCAATAACCGTTATTATAATTATTTGAAGCAAAGGGAATTTCCAGATTACATGAAAAATTGCAAGGTAATTGGTAATCAATGCCCTTTGCAGCAGGACCCCAAGTATGCAGCCGGTAATACATCCTGTCACACTGTATGTTGCCGCTTCTGTCAGAACCATTCTATTCAACTGCCTGCCCGACATGCCGACTGCCCTTATGACTCCCAGATACCTGGTTTTTGACGCGACACTGGTATTTATTGTATTTATGATATTTAGAATGCTTATCAAAGCGATTACCGCAACAAAACCGTATACAAAAACCGCCATCGTTAAATAGAGCTGATTTATTTCAACATTTTGCTGGCGTTTATCCAGGAAGGATATATCTGCAGCTACCATGCCTTTTATCATATCGGCAGCTTTTTCATCACTTCTGCGATGGAGCTGAAGCTCGACGACTTTGAACGCAGCTTCTCCGTTTATCTCAGTAAATAATGACTCTGTTGTAATGAATGTGGTCATTGTCAATTCTGTACTGCTAAACGGTACAGTGCGCAATATTCCCATAACAGTCAATTCTTTCGTTCCTTTTGCAGTTTCAATATAGACCTTATCCCCTAATTGCAGCCTGGCAGTCTCAGTAGTGA
Source organism: Clostridia bacterium BRH_c25 (assembly GCA_001515955.1). Next base: position 5,284 of record LOES01000204.1, read on the forward strand.
TATTATTCCTTAAATGTCCCGCAACTGCAATAACTCCGTTCTTCTCATCCATTTCATCCTCCGAAAGCTTTCCGGCAATCAGATCTGTTTTTGCCCACTTCAGCTGGTTTTTATCATAAGAAATCAACCAGGATTTTTCGGGAGGCACAAATAAACCATTATCTTTTATCTCAATTCCTTTCATGCTCTCTTTATATGAATCAGTCAGCCGTGCCGCATCAAAGGCAGCGTCAACATAACCGAACTTCCTTCCATATACCCTTTTGACTCCATCAATCCCCGACAGCTTTTCATACAGTTCATTGCTTATGCCCTGGTCCGATACCAGAGAAATGTCAGGGGTATAAGGCTTGGTAGACTTAAGGGAAGCATGCAGGAAATCGATAAACACGTTGAAGCCCAAGAACATGATAATGCTGATCGCAATTGAACAGGACATCAGAAAAAGTGTTTTCTTTCTCATGGTGGCATTGTTTATTCCCATTGCAGTCTCAGCATGCAGAAGCTTTGTCAGCAAACCACGCTTCTTCATTTTTGTGATCTTTATATCGTTGCTTCCTGTAACGGCATTTACAGGAGAAACCCGTGCAGCCTTTTTTGCAGGCAGTAAGGAAGCCATGAAAACTGTCAGGAAACCAATTACTATTCCGGCCGCTATACCTATCAAGCTTATGCTGAGTAAAGGAATTTCTCCAAAAATAGTGTTGTTGAAGAACTTCAATACGGCGGAACAGGCAAAGGTCATCAACATACCTGCAAGAACCCCTAAAGGTATTGCCCTAAGGGTTATTGCGAATCCTTCCTTCCTTACCAGCTTCCTTATCTGTGACTGTGATGCACCGACACACCTTAGAAGCCCGAACTGCCTTACTCTTTCCATGACCGAGATGTTGAAGGTGTTATATATCATCACCACACTCGCTGCAAGGACTATACAAAACAAAATACCGCCTATGGTATACAAGCCTGCAGCTGCCTTATGCTCACTCTGTCCTATAACCGCCAGCAGATGATTGTTATACTCCACTCTGTTATCTGCAATATCAAGTTCAGTTTTAATATCTTTCACTGATCGATTTATGTCCACCTTATCCTTAAATTCAACAAGGTATAAGTTTGTCATTGCAGAAGTTACATCATTTGCGGCTGCAACAGACAGAAATACTCCCGGCACTCCTGAAGCCTTCATGTTTCTCATATCATTATAGATTCCGCTTACCACAAATTCCCCTTCAATATCACCTGCAAATGAAATACGAACCTTATTGCCAACCTCCACATTCAGGAACAAGCTTTCAGTTGCCCATTTTTCAAGCATTATTTCATTTTTCCCCGAGGGATATTTCCCTTGTATTACCTTTATATTTAGATTACCTGCAAAAGCCTCATCCAATGCTCCAAGCCTGCAGCCGGTTCCGTTGATCATTCCTTTCCCAAGGTCCTTCCAACTTCCTGAATTCCTGACATCAATACGGTTCCGGATAGTAGAAATCTCAACCGGTGATAGATCTACAAGGGCAATATGGTAATTCCCGTATTCATGGATCACCTGCAGCTTTTCAAACCTCATAAGAACATCCCCCATTGAGAATATTCCGGTAATAAGAGCAACCGATATCGCAATACTGATTATTGACAGGCGGGTTTTCTTCCTGTGCGCCGACAGGTACCTGGAGGCAAGTGTCAGATAGTGCTTCATTTTCTGCCACCTCCAAGCTCCGCCACCGCTCCATCCTCAACCTGAAAGACCCGGTCTGCAAAAGAGGCATAGTTCTCATTATGTGTAATCATTATAAGTGTCTGACTATATTTGTCTACAGATAACTTCATCAGGTCTATGACATCCCTGCTGTTTTTGCTGTCAAGATTTCCTGTCGGCTCATCAGCCAGAATAATTGCAGGTTTTGTCGCCAAAGCCCTCCCTATTGCCACACGCTGCTGCTGTCCTCCTGAAAGCTGACTGGGCAGGTGATGCTTTCTATCAGAAAGCCCCAGTGTATTAAGCAGCTCATCAATATACTGCTCATCAGGTTTTTTATAATCCAGAAGTAATGGCAAAATCACGTTCTCTTCAACATTTAATTCCGGGACAAGGTTATATGCTTGAAAAATGAATCCTATGTTACGTCTGCGAAAAACCGCCAGGGCCTCTTCCTTCATTGTGAAAATATCCCGGCCGTCCAAAAAAACCTTCCCGGCTGTTGGTGCGTCCAAGGCTCCAAGCAGATTAAGAAGCGTGCTCTTCCCTGAGCCCGACGGTCCGACAATAGAAATGAATTCTCCTTTTGAAACAGAAAAAGACACATCCTTCAAGGCCTCTACCCTGGTTTCGCCCTTTCCGTAAGTTTTTGACAAATTTTCAGTTTTCAGTATTTCCATTTTTGACACCTCAGTCATTATTCCATATTTGCTCCCTTGAGAACAAATATAGAATAACAGATGAACCTTACACTTATATGAATTAAAGCTTACAATTCTGTAAGCTTGGCAGATGCATAGTGAATTTAGTCTTTTCCTTAACTATACTTTCTACTGATATAAACCCGCCATGCATTTCGATAATTGTTTTTACCAGGGTAAGTCCTATACCGGTCCCTTGCTTATCCTGTGAAAACCTGCTTCTGTAAAACCTCTTGAAAATGTGGTTAATATCCTCAGGGTGAATACCTTCCCCATTGTCTTCAACGGCAATTCTTACTACCAGCGGCGTTTCTTCAATAGAAACCTCTATGTGGTCTCCTTCTCCGGTATGCTCCGCAGCATTTTTGAACAAGTTGCTTACAGCCTCATACATCCATTCCCTATCGCAGAGATATGACACTCTGCGATAGGATCTTATCTTAAAGGTTTTTTGCTCCTTTAACAATCTGGTCTCAAAGCTTTCAGCTACCCTCTCTACAATATCGTTCAAAATATAGCTGCTTTTATTGAGTTCAATGATTCCCGCATCCAGTTTTGCCAGTTTTAAAAGACTAGTAATCAGCGTTTGCATGCGTCCAAGCTCGTTTTCGCTTTTACTCAGGAATTTTGTTATTACATCATTATCCGGGTTTTCATCCCTCATGATTTCAACATACATGGTAAGGGCTGACAAGGGGATTTTAAGCTGATGGGATACGTTTGTCAAAATATCCTTTAAGAAAACCCTGCTTTGCTTTTCCTTTTCAGCATGGGTATATAGAGATGAAGCCATTATATTAATGGATGCAGCCAGTTTTGGCAGGCTTCCTTCTTCATTGTCGTCCAACCTTGTTGTTATTTCCCCGTCCATTATTTTGTTGACATCCATGCAATACCTATCTATTTTTCTGTTATAGTTTTTTAAAAAAGAGCAGACAGCAAGTAAAACTGCAAGACTAAACAGAACTGAGAGCATAAGATTTGCTGCTTGATTTGTTTTATAGAACCTACCCGCCTGGGGGACCAAGCTTAATTGTATACTGTTCTTATATCCCGATCGCTCAAGCAGGCTTTTGCCTGCCTCCAGATCAGCAGTGAATTTGTCTGCCGTGAACGCCTCCTGGATTTCAGCGGCCAGCTCCGGATGCTTCCTGCTCAAATATCCCGCAACCTCATAATCATGGGCAATTATCCGGTTTCTAAAATGGACGGTATTTATGTAAGCAGCGATTTGAGTGGCTATAATACCTGATATTAAGATTACTGCCATTAGAGTCAAGAATTTTTTTATACTTTTGTTTTCCAATAAACTCATACCAAACCCCTCACGCTATATTCCACTTGTACCCCATCCCCCTTACTGTTACTAGGAATAACGGGTGTTTTGGGTTGTCTTCGATTTTCTCTCTCAGCCTGCTTACATAGACAGCCAGGGTATTGTCATCAACAAAGCTTTCTTTGCAGTCCCACAGCTTCTGCATTATTTGCTCCTTTGACAATACCACTCTTGGATTTCGCATAAGCAAGCATAACAATCTATATTCTGCAGAGGTAAGTTCTATATCCTTCCCATTCTTTACAGTTCTTCCTTCCATGAGCTTCACCGTGATTCCGTTTGAACTCAGTTCCACAGTCTGTTCCTTTACTGGGTCGGAGCGCCTTAACGCGGCGTTTATTCTCGATATCAGCTCATTAAGCTTGAAGGGCTTTGTGATATAATCGTCTCCTCCTATATCCAAGCCCATTACAATATTTACTTCCTCATCGGAAGCAGTAAGGAATATGATAGGAGTATCTGATATCCGTCTGACTGCTTTGCATATGTCAAAGCCACTTCCATCAGGCAGCATTAAATCCAGTATTATCAAGCTATACTCATTTCGGTTAAAATACTCCCCAGCTTCCTTTAAAGTCCTTGCAACCGTTACATCAAAGCCTTGCCTGGAAAGAGAGAATTTCAAGCCTTCTATCAGACTTAAATCGTCTTCAACCAGTAGTATGCTCCTCACATCCATTCCTCCATGTCTCAATACTGATTATCACATTCAGATTAGTGTAATTTTTATATATACTTGCTTTTATATATACTTGCAGCACATAACTGCATTTAATCACAAATCCAGATCCCAGCGTTCTTCTGTCAGATGACGGCCCCAATCGTCATTGGCCTTGCTTTCTGTCAGTTCAAAACCGAAACGTTTGTAGAGACTGCGGGCAGCTTCCAGAATACTTATCGTCAGGAGGAAAACATGCTTGTATTCCTTTTCCCTGCAGAAGTCTATAACTGTCTTAACAAGCTTATATCCAAGTCCAAAGCCGCGCATGTCAGGTTCTATAAGGAACCATCTCAACTGTGCCGTCAGCTCGTCTGCTTTAACGATAGCTATCATACCTACCGGCTTTCCATCTGCTTCTGCTATCCAAATGTTCTCTTTGTTTTCATCATGGTGCTTATCAAATTTATGTACATACTTTTCTACATAGTCACTGAATACAGAACCAAAGCCATACTCTGACTCATATAACTCCCTGTGCCTGTTGATTATATACTCTGCTTCTCCTTGCTTGTATGTCCTTATTGTTATTAAGTTGTTATTCATAATACCACCCCTCGCATCATTATAATACCCATATTTATCCTTATAATACAACCAATAGTTGACTAAGTCAAATAATTATTGTGTTATTTTATATTATTTCACAATAAAAAAGGCTTCCATTAAAGCATTTTAACAATCAAGGAAGCCTTTTATGAAACTCATTGAGGTCAAGTGGTACA
>LOES01000205.1 GCA_001515955.1 Clostridia bacterium BRH_c25
GACTCCAGAAGTACCTTTGTAAAAAATGCCGACAATACCTACACCCTTACAACAAAGGATCAATATAAATACTACTTCAACAGCAGCCGTTACCTCTACAAAATGGAGGACAGGAACGGCAATACCGTAAACCTGCAGGTCGCAGCAGACGGCAAGGTACAAAAGATAACCGACGCAGTAGGAAGAGAATTTGTAGTTAACTATAAACCCGCAAATGGTCTGATAGAGAATATTACCGGACCTGAGAGTGTTGTAATCAGCTACGGGTATGACGCAAGCAACCGCCTGATAACAGTGACTGATGCTGAAGGAAGCATAATGAGATACAGCTATGATACACGGGGCTTCATCAGCGAAATACAGGATCATTACCAGAAAAGTATTGTTAAGATTACATACAACCACAGCGAAGGGGAAAATCAACACAAGGTTTCCCAGGTAATAGACTCCCTGGGGAATACAATCAACTACTCCTATGACATAACAAACAAAAAGACAACTGTAAATGATATGAATAACAGAACCAGCACCTACTGGTTCGATTCAGCAATGTATACCATAAGGGAGCAGGACCCTGAGGGAAAGTCAACTTACACTGAATATTTCCAGGAGGGCGGCAAAAACAAGTATGGGGACATACAATCCATAATTGACAGGAATGGAAACAAGACCGAATATGCTATTGATGACAGAGGAAATGTAACAAAAATAATAAACCCTGACCAAAGCTTCAAGGAGTATTCCTATGACGACAAGAACAACCTGACAATGGAAAAGGATGAATCAGAAGTATTCACCTTCTACGTCTATGATGCAAATAAGAAGCTTCTGATAAAAAAAGCACAGCCATTAAACGGCACCGATCAATACATAGCAGACTGTGATGAAAGCAAGTTTGCGGTAACATCATATTCATACTATACGGATTCGGAAGCTCAGTCCCTGTTCCAGAGCAATGCAAAGGGATTGCTGAAAAGTGTGAAAGATCCTGAAGAAAATACTACTATATACACATATGATGCCGACGGCAATATCAGAACTGTTAAGGATCCTGAGCAGAAAGTGACTACCAGTACATACAATAGGTTGGGGCTTAATACAAGCGTTCTTTCACCGGAAGGATACAACACAAGCTATGTCTATGACAAAAATGGACTTCTGGAGAAGATATCCCTCCATCAAGGTGAAACGACGAGAATAGTATATGACATGGCAGGCAGAAAGCTGCAGGAGATACAACCCAATCAATACAACCCTGCGATGGATGATCTGGCCGGGCATAAGTATAACGACAGCACTGTAGGATACAGGTATACCTACTTTGACAGCGGACTGTTGAAGTCGCTTACAGACCCGGAAAACAACACAACCGCCTATACTTACGATGTTTATGGGAATAAGCTTACAGAAACCAGACCCGACGGCTCTGTAATGAGGTATGAGTATGATATCATGGACAGGCTGAAGAAGGAATACTTCAAGGAAAATTCAGAAGCACCGGAAGTCATACTGTACGAATATTCATATGCCCTTCTTGAGGATGGCAGGACTCAGGATACACAAACCAGGTATCTTAACGATGCTGAAGCAGCAATAACGGTTGAAATATATGATTATGCAGGAAGACTTACAGAAAAGCAGTATCCGGATGCCTCCAAGGAAAAGACGGTATACAACCACAATGGTACAATAAGCAGCTTAACCGCAAAGAACGGGAATATAACATACTTCAAATACGATGAGATGAACAGACCTTCCGAACAGTGGACCCCGATAGAGATTTCAGAAGGCAGTATGTTATACAGATATACAAAGATTGAGTATGACAAGTCCGGGAAAACTGCAATACAAAAGACGGGTAAAGACAAGGTGGCCCTGTTTGAGCTTCCAACCGGCTATGCTTCAAAGAGCTATACCTACTATAGAAATGGCAAACTTAAATCAATTGAGGATCCGGAAGGCAGAAAGACAGAATACAATTACGATGATGACGGGAATCTTTCACAGGAGGATATATACACAGACCCGGACAGCATACTCACCACCGGGTATACATATAACCACCTTGGAAAGCCGGCAGAGAGAAAGGTGCATATAGCTGCAGGGGACATATATGGAAATACATTTGGAAGTACAGCTGATAATGTGCTGCTGACAACCTATACCTATGACAAGAACGGCAATATTGAGACACAGACCACACCGGATATGGTGACTACAACCTATACCTACGACAACATGAACAGGCAGCTTGGCATAAGCCGTCCGGGAGTAGACGAAGAAGGCATTGAAACCATCATAACCAACTCAAGCACATATGACTGGGAGGGCAAGCCCCTGACAAAGACTGATGCAAGAGGAAAGACAACCGGCTATGACTACAGTGCAATGGGATACCTCATTAAAGTGACCGATGCAAATAACGGAGTAACTGCTTATGAATATGACAGAGCCGGAAGAATGACTATTGAAGTATCACCGAAGAACTATGACAGTACAAAGAATCTCAGGGATATGAACAGGGTTGAGTACATTTATGACCTGGTGGATAGAGTTAAGGAAAAGAAGGATATATATGCAAACCCCCAAACAGGTCAATGGATCACCTTGCATACAAGGTCCTTCAAATACGATATCAGCGGAAATGTCATAAAAGAGCTTGATGCCCTCGGATATGAAGCAGGACAGGGTGATACCTTTGATGAGAGGCTGCATACCGGCTACGGCATCGAATATACCTATGACCTTGACGGCAATCTAAGGACAATGCTGGATCCTGTTTCAAAGCAGCGGGGGCTTGCATTCACCTCCAGCCATGGATATGATGCACTGGGCAGGAAGGTAAGCGTGACCAATGCAAAGGGTGTAATGACATTGTACAGCTATGACGATGGGGGTAATCTTCTGTCTGTCAAAGTCAAGAAAAATATCAATGCTTACGAGCAGCAGACCAAGGGCTATACCTATGACCTGGCCGGAAGAAAGCTTACTGAAACCGATGGCAATGGAAATACTGTGGAGTTTGAATATAACGGGCTGGGAAGGGAAAGAAGAGTAACTTACCCCGGAGACGACACCATTGACTCAAATGAAATAGTATTCCAGTATGATGTCAACGGCAACCTGGCATACAAAAAGGACACAATGGGAAGGACGGAGCTTTATACCTACGATAACCGGAACAGGGTACTTTCCTTTACAGAACGGAAACAGGACGGCTCGGAAGCCATAACAGCAGCATACAAATACGACAAGAACGGAAACAAAAGATATGAATTTGACGGAAACGGCACAAGGAGAGAAAATATATATGATGATCTCAACAGACTGGAAGAGACAAAAATAACAGTAAACGGCATATCCAAAAGCACAACCTATGACTATGATGCAAACGGAAACCAGACATCGGTAACTGACTGGCTGGGGAATACCTATACAAACACATATGATCCATTAAACAGGCTTGTTGAAAGGAAAGACCCATATACCACAATACAAAGGCTTGAATATACCAGGAACAGCCTGCAATCCAGATCCTATGATGCCCTGGATAATCTGACCCAGTACTTCTACGACAGGAACGGAAGACTCATAACAACAATAGATGCCGAGAACCATATAACCAACCAGACCTACGACGACGTGGGCAATATACAATCAAAATCCGACGGCAGGGGAATTACCACAGTATATGGCTATGATGAATTCAACAGGCTGCTTTCAGTCACCAACGCAAAGGGAGAGACCACAAGCTATACCTATGACCTGAACGGAAACATGCTGACACAGACCGATGCAAAGGAGAATACCACAATATATGAATACAACGTGGCCAATAAGCTGGTAAGAAGGATGGATCACGGAGGAAAGCTGGGCGCTTCGGGAAGCAATACATATATCCTTGCAAAAACCGAAGCCTATACCTACTATCCCGAGGGCAGCATCAAAACAAAAAAGGACAGGAACGGGAAGACCACGGCATACACCTACGATATACACGGCAGGCTGACAAGCAAAGAGATAGGCCCGGAGGAAATATCATATACCTACGACAACAACGGCAACCAGCTGACCATGACAGACAGCACCGGAAGCACAGAAAGAACCTATGACGAAGAAAACAGGGTGCTGACAAAGACTGTACCGGGAATTGGAACAATATCCTATCAATATGATATACTGGAAGCAGCTGGATGTTATTCCGAAATATCGGAAGACCCGAAGAATAACGTCACAGAGAAGGTATTTGACAAAACCGGGAGACTAATAGAGGTTATTGAAGAGAACAATCCTACCTCCTTTGAGTACTATGCCAATGGAAGCAAGAAAAGCGTAACATACCCCGACGGCTCAAGGGAAGCTTATACATATTACAATGACAACTTATTGAAGACCCTTGTTAACACAAAAGGAGACGGAACAGTACTCGACACATACAGCTACACCTACGATGCAGCCCATAACCAGACCACAAAGACTGATAGCAAAGGGACAACAAGGTATGAATATGATGGCCTGAACAGATTGTCAAAGGTGACAGAGCCAAGCGGCAAAACCACATCCTACATATTTGACAAAGCAGGCAACAGGATCCAGGAGACGGTAATAGAAAATAATATAAGTACAACTACAGTGTATAGCTATAACGAGCAGAACAGGCTTACGGATACAATTACCAGAAGCGGCTTTGTCACAGAGAAGGTCAAATACGAGTACGACAACAATGGCAATACCCTGGTAAAGGTAAAAGAAACAACAAAACCGGTAGACCCGGATACAGCAGGAAGCTTTGCCTTCCAGAAGGCAGGAACAAGTACAACTAGGGAAGTCTCCTTCATGGATTACGATGTCTGGAACCGGATGGTCAAGACCATAGAGGGAGATAAGACGATACTGTATAAATATAACGGTGAGGGGTATAGGGTAGAGAAGGCGGTAAATGACCAGATAACTAAGTATATGTATGAAGCTGATAAGGTGATACTTGAAGTGGATGGGCAGGGGAATGAGACAGCCAGGAATACATATGGCTCCAACATATTATCAAGGACTGTAGATAATGAGACAGCTTACTACATGTATAATGGACATGGTGATGTTACTGCACTGCTGAGCGATACGGGGAATGTATTGGCTACTTACTACTATGATGCCTTTGGTAATCCCCTTGAGACAATAGGAGAGATAAGCAATCCGTTTAGGTATGCAGGGTATCAGTATGATGAAGAAACTGGGGTGTATTATCTTAATGCCAGGTATTATGATCCGAAGATTGCCAGGTTCTTGACTGAGGATACGTATAGGGGTAGTGCGGCTGATCCGTTGAGTTTGAATTTGTATACGTATTGTGCTAATGAGCCTATTAAATATACAGATCCCACTGGGCACTTTATTAATCCTATAGTTGGTATCGGAATAGGTATTGCGATAGGTGTTATTTCTGATATTATATCAGGTACAACTGGTAATTCAGGCAGTGGAAATAACGATGATGATGATAGAGGAAGTGGAGGCAACTCGAATAATAATTCTGGAATAAACCAAACTAACAAGCCCGAGAATGAGAATTGGAATAACAAAGGTGGGTTTGGACTGGCTAATATGGTGAATCAGATATTAGCACAGATTGAGAGCTTGAAATCTCCGTTTAGTATGAAAGCCACAAATGATATGACTAATGTACCTGTAAGTGATGTAGTGATACCTCAAACTTATAATAACATTAATAAGTACACTGGAGCGTTGTATCAGAAATGGGCAATGCTGGATGGGGAGACGGGTAATATTATAGGTGATGGATCTACAATTATCTCAGTACCAGCACCAATTGGGGTATCGATGGAAGAAATAGAAGGTAAAGCGAATGCGTATGTTGAAGATATGCTGATGAAAATGTTTGTTGAAAATGATGCAAATTACTACAAACATTCTACTTTAGCTGCATTGATAACAAAGCTTATAACAAAATCTAACCAGCATAAACTTTTTGATGCTGGCACAGGTTTAAAAAAGTATTTATCATCAAAGAGCTTATCACAGTTCGTTAAAGATGGAGTGTCAGATTTCTTTTATTCACCTAGTGAAACGGTTAAATATGAAATGAATAAGGGAATTGTAATCACTATGGAACAAATAAATAACTTAGATGACTATAAGTATCTGATTCAAGATAAGAATGTGCGAGTGTCATTTACAAAGTCTTTACAAGAGAAATTTGATAAGTATAGTAAGGCAGATATTGACGAATATAGTGAGAAGGTTAATAATGATATATATAAGAGTAAAATTTTAACAAGAATCTCTGAAGTGAAAATGCTAAATGATAATTACAAAAAATCTTTGCAAAACTATGAAGGACTACTAGATAGAGTAGAAGAAAAGTGTAAAGCTGAATTCAGCATGTATGAATCAGAGCAATTAAATAAATTTTGGAAAAGAGTCAATGGTTACGACATTTATAAACAGTATTAGTAAATTTTTTGTGGTGGTGATATGATGAGTAAAAAACAGCTAAAGACTCTAATTATGATACTTATATTGATTCCAGTTTTTGTAGGGTGTAATAAAAATTATAATAAACTAGTTAAAGAATATGATAATGCATTTAAGGAGATTGTTAATCAAATCAATCCTGAAAAAGTGTCCGAATCAATAAAAGATAATGATCTTAAATCGGAGTTTGAAGAATTAGACGCTTTGCTCAATAAAATAGGGGAAGACGTTCCAGATGAAAAAATACCCGATATGATGATACTAAGAGAGCGGCATAGGATATTAAAGGAAGTAATAGATAAGGGCAGTGTATGGGAAACTCTGAAAGAAATAGAAAAGCTTTCACTAGAAGACAGTATAGAAGTATTGATGTCGTATAAATGAGGAAAAAGAAAGAGAACCCTGGCAGAATATAAGTTAAGGTATGCAATTGCAGCAAAAGGAAGGGTAATGTAAATAATTCTGTGGGTGAATGAAAAAGTTAACTCCTTTCTGGCAAGAATCAAATAAAAGCCAGGAAGGAGTTTTTCTATGAGCACAGCAGTACAGAAGAATTTTATCAGGGAAATGATTAAGGAGAACCAATTTCAAAACGTAGGTGACATTTACGGTTATCTAGAACCTTAGGTGCCAGGGAAAGTGTTGAAAAATGGCTATAAAAAATGAGGTGTTTCCTTGGTATGAATGATTATTCATTGTAGGTGAAGCTGCTGGCAAAACAAGTCACTTAGTATCAGGATGGATGATAAGACCAGATGGTTCAGTAACACTTAATACACCATTTTCAGGATTTACAAAGTAGGGAGATGAAAAAACATGAAACCATTTCAGAAGGTAAGACTATTGACAGATAAGTATATTGATGAAGGTATTAAAATAGGTGATATAGGGGTTATTTTGGAAGATTATGATGGAATGAATTGTAAGCGCTGGAACACATACCGTATATTAAAAAATGAGACTGTAAATAATTTTGTGTAAACCTTTTGGATTAATGATAAAATACCTTGGTTTACATAGCAAATTTTTTAGAAATATTGTTGTATGTATTTTTACACATGATGAGAACTCTGTCAACAGGTAGTTGGCAGAGTTCATTTTTTTATACTTAATCTATATCTGCCAGGGTAATCCTACCCTCGAAATAAATACATAGCTGCTCTAAAATCTTACCCCAATCCCAAGGTTTGCCGTTCCACTTCTTCGTGATGTCCACCATTGAAAGGTACAGCATTTTGAAAAGGGCGTCGTCAGTTGGGAAAATAGTCTTAGATTTAGTAACCTTCCTGAGCTGCCGATTGAAGTTTTCGATGGAATTGGTCGTGTATATGATTTTCCGGAGTTCCGGCGGATATTTGAAGTAGGTAGCCAGCTGCGACCAGTTATTCCGCCAGGATGCTATGGAGCTCGGATATCTGCCGCCCCATTTCTCCTCCAGCTTATCAAGTTC
>LOES01000206.1 GCA_001515955.1 Clostridia bacterium BRH_c25
ATAAGCTGGAGGAGAAATGGGGCGGCAGATATCCGAGCTCCATAGCATCCTGGCGGAATAACTGGTCGCAGCTGGCTACCTACTTCAAATATCCGCCGGAACTCCGGAAAATCATATACACGACCAATTCCATCGAAAACTTCAATCGGCAGCTCAGGAAGGTTACTAAATCTAAGACTATTTTCCCAACTGACGACGCCCTTTTCAAAATGCTGTACCTTTCAATGGTGGACATCACGAAGAAGTGGAACGGCAAACCTTGGGATTGGGGTAAGATTTTAGAGCAGCTATGTATTTATTTCGAGGGTAGGATTACCCTGGCAGATATAGATTAAGTATAAAAAAATGAACTCTGCCAACTACCTGTTGACAGAGTTCTCATCATGTGTAAAAATACATACAACAATATTTCTAAAAAATTTGCTATGTAAACCAAGGTATTTTATCATTAATCCAAAAGGTTTACACAAAATTATTTACAGTCTCTTTGCTGCAGTACTTGTTGTCCTAACACCAATATACTATATTTTCGTATTTTGCACTAACTATTTACCTATGCTCTCAAATTCGGAATTTATGAATCTATATAATAAAAGTGAAATGCTATTCAAGTTTTTTGTTTTCAATATATTAGCCTTGTTAGCGCTATTCGGTTTCTCACTTTATATCTTATATCTATTTTTCAAGAAGAAGAGCATTTATCCAAGTGCACAAATCGCATTTAATTTTATATTACTGGTTTATGGAATCATAGTAATATACATATCTAAGAATTATTTAGGAGAGACAATAACTATATCTCAGTCTGGGTCTGGTGATTTAATTAAGTTTATTATTTGGTATCTTTATTTAACTAAATCAAGAAGAGTTAAGAATACATTTGTTAATTAAAATGAGAGATAAGGTTATTACTAATAAGGCTCTAAAAGAAAATAAGTTGATAAGTTGACAGACTGGCACCCAATGTTTCGGGCTGCGGTTTTCCATTTAGGGATTCTTAAGCTTATGGCTGAGCAAAATATGCTGGAGAGAGTCACTTTTGTTTCAATAGTGTCCGGAGCAAGCCTGGCTGTTGGGCTTCTTTTTTCCATTAATAACAATACATGGCCTAGCAGTTATCAGTATCTTAATGATGTATTGCCTAAAATTAAAGAGCTGTTGACCGGTAAGGATCTGCAGATGAGGGCTATATTTAAGTTAATACTGAATCCTTGGCATATAAATAACAGAGCAAACGTCTTAGCAGATACAATGAGCAAATGCTGGGGTATTAATATGCGAAAACTGCGGCTTCCCAGGCACCATATCGGGAACAAGTCCATTTTTGAGGCATATTATATATTATAGACATTTAAGTTGAGGTGAGCTGGAATGGATAAACCTGATTGCAAGCTCTATGAGGGGGGAGAAATTCCACCGTGTAGTGCTTTCTTGAATAATGCAAACCCTATTATAAAAGATGGCAAGCTTATTTATAGAAATGAAAACAGAGTATATTATTTTATCAGTGCAGCTCCGGCCAGTAACGACAATGAAGGTTATCCAAGCTCAATCACCAATGCACCGGCTATAACATCGAATATACAAATCAGCTTGAGCACATTTATAATAGGACTATTTATAAATCAAATTCAACTTGAGGTTATCACCTATGACAAGAATTGTTCCATCCATTCAGATCAGACTGTCAATACTTTTATTCATGAAGCAATGCAGAATTCAAAGGAAATTGAATTTGATTTCATTCCTACGTTAACCTTTACTATTTCAAATACCAATGCCATTCTTCCACTCTATTCGTATACTTTGAATATTACTTCCCGGAATTACCTGATATTATTTATACTGAATAGATTAGAGGGGAACCCCGGTTTATTCTTTGGAAACAACTCTTTTGCGGCTGAAGATGATATAAATTATGCTCTCTCTGCACTGAATATACAATTTCCAATAAAGCCGCAGATTCCGGTTAAACTCAAATTTCCCTTCAGAACCCCAAAAAAATTCCCGTAGATAAGTGCTAAGCTACGAGGTTAACACGAAAATAGAGTA
Organism: Clostridia bacterium BRH_c25; assembly: GCA_001515955.1. Next base: position 2,053 of record LOES01000206.1, read on the forward strand.
ACGACAGACAATCGATTGAAGGTAGTCCATTTTTACAGTTTTTCAAGGACTGTTCCATTGCATTGATGTTACAATGTGATTGCATTGCATTGTGCAGGGAAGGGATACCTTGGATTATGAATGATAACATAAAGTGCATGTGTGGGATAAAACCTGCATATGCACTTTTTCAATTTCCCCTCCTTAACAAGCTTACAAGCTAAGGAGGGGAAATATATGAGGCAAGGAGGTATAGGGAATGGATGGTATTTTTAGGTTTGGCAGCATTAGAGAAGGACTTGCTTTTATAGCAGTGCAGTTAGCCATTCTGGCAGTTGCTCTGCTTTACGAATACCGGCGGAGATGGCTCGAAGAGAAACAGGCGGATCTGAGGAGCCTTATATTTGATCTTGAGATGCTTGCAAAGCATAAGCATTGGCATTGATGAAAAGATCAGGGATTTTATTAAAAGACACCTGCTATGGTAATATTTCCATAGCAGGTGTTTTCTTGAAAGCAGCGGGGACAGTCCCTTTTGCTTTTTTAGGTTACTAAAATCCTGTAACCTAATATCCTTAATACTATTACCTTCCAAACAGTGCTGAAGCAGTTTCAACCAGCTTGATAAATTCTACCCGGTAGCCTTCTCTGTCATCTCCTTTAGCTTCCCTTGCATTGGATAAAACGCTTTCAAAGCTTGCACTGCCTTTATATTCCGAATCCCTGAGCAGCAGTCCGAACTCGGCAACTGCCGCTGCGAACCTGAAATTACCGGAGCCCTCTACGTTATAATCCTTTTCAGTTATGCTTTGAACCAGCAATTGGCTTTCTTCGGCTTCAGGAAGCTTATATCTCAGCTTGACATTCATCCAGTCATTACTGTCCTTCAGAGAAACCTGCTGGAACTGTAATTGATCTACACCGGCTGTCTTTTCATCTGAGCCTGCGGGTATTATTTCATAAAAAGCTGTGACAGAATGCCCTGCTCCCAGATCACCGGCATCCTTCCTGTCATCATTGAAATCCTCCTTGTTCATTACCCTGTTTTCATAGCCTACCAGGCGATAAGCTTTTACTTTCACGGGGTTGAACTCTATCTGAAGCTTAACATCTTTAGCAATGGTATATAGTGTGGAACCGATCTCATTGACCAGCACTTTTTTTGCTTCAAACAGGCTGTCGATATAAGCGTAATTGCCGTTTCCCTTGTCTGCAAGCATTTCCATTTTGGAATCCTTCAGGTTGCCTGTTCCAAAACCGAGTACCGTCAGGAAGATGCCCTCCTGTCTTTTTTGTTCAATAAGCCTGGTCAGATCACCTTCGCTGCTGACACCTACGTTGAAATCGCCGTCGGTAGCTAGTATTACACGGTTGTTGCCGCCGTCGATAAAGCTTTGCTTTGCTGTTTTATAAGCAAGCAATATACCCTCTCCTCCTGCAGTAGATCCGCCTGCTTCCAGTCCCTCTATTGCAGCAAGTATCTTATCCTTGTTACTGCAGGAGGTCGGTTCCAGGACCATTCCGGCAGAGCCTGCATAAACAACTATTGATACTTTATCCTTCTCACCCAGCTGGTTTACCATCATTTTGAAAGCTGATTTGAGCAGGGGCAGCTTGTCGGGGTCTTGCATGGAGCCGGAAACATCCATCAGGAAAACTAGGTTATTCTTAAGCTTTACATCGGTCTCAAGCTTTTTTCCCTGCAGCCCCAGCATAACAAGCTTGTGCTTGCCGTTCCAGGGACATTCCCCCACTTCCCTGGTAATTGAGAAGGGCATATTTCCCTCAGGCTGCGGATAGTCATAAGTAAAATAATTTATCATCTCTTCTATCCTGACTGCATCCTGAGGCGGTTTTTCTCCGCTGCTTATGAAGCGCCTTATGTTGCTGTATGATGCCGTGTCGACATCGATTGAAAAGGTTGACAACGGAGTATTGATACTCTCAAAAAACCGGTTGCCCGCGATGTACTTGTAATCTTCTGTGTTGAATTCTGCACCGGATTCTGTTTTTGCTAAGCTCTCATCAAACGAGACAGTGGTGCTGTTGCCGTAGATCTGTCGTGCTGACGGAGCCGGAGAGACTTCTGCTGCCTTTTTTGCACAACCCGAAAATAGCAGCAATAATACAAGTACCAATGCTAAACTTTTTTTCTTGAACCATACCTTTCTCTTCATTCTAAATTCCCCCTCTTAAGAATTTAATATCTAGACGGAAAATATAGAAAAAAGTTCCAAAATGCGGTTTGCGAGTGCCAGTCCCCATAAATCATTGGGGAAAAGAGCGGGGAATTAATTGAAACAAAACGCCTGCTATGGTAATATTTCCATAGCAGGTGTAGGTGCCAGGCTCGACGTTTAGACGGTTATTAGGATTGAACTGGTCTGCTGGTATGGCTCAGTCGGTAGAGCAGCTGACATGTAATCAGCAGCTTGGGGTTCGAGCCCCATTACCAGCTTCAGCGAAAGCTTTATGAGGATCGAAGCTTTTATACTATAAACTGGAACCCATCCTTATACTAATCGCTTGTATTGTAAAACACTGTTGCTTTCAATAGTAGGGAGGAAATACTTATGAAAGTCGAGAAAACCCATCATATGATCGTATTGCTTTCTTTGACAATTATGCTGTCTATAGCTTCAGGATGCAGTACACCTCAGAAGGTTGACTCTCCATCTAAGAAGGCTATGCCGGCTAATACTTCAAAACAGATCGAACAGCCTTCTCTGAAGCCCGCAGTAGAAAAAGTAAAAACGGTCGAGGAGCAGATATGTGAATTGCTGCCGGCTGTTTTAGATGGTAAAGGGGACCCCTCACGATTATTTGCGCTTTTACCTGGTCTGGACTGGAAAGCCTTGGGAGCTATAAGTCAGCATCATGACTATACATACGAGCTTCACGGTATACTTGCCAGCATAGAGCTTACAGAGAATGAAACGGCAAGCATCCTAAAGGCAAGCAGAAAATATGATACGGATTTTTGGTTTCAGAGGTCACTTGTCCATCGCTTATTCTTAAGAGATAAAGCCCTGTTCATCCGGGCTGCCTCCAGGCTGGATTCACACCAGATAGAAAAAGTTTTAGAATTGCTATCCGAAATACACTTTGGCTTCCCTGCCATAATAGAGCAGGATACTGCCAGGCTGCTGGAGAAAGGTTCTCTAACCCCGGAAGAAGAAGCTGTTGCCCGATTAATCCGTGAAACAGTTGCAAAGCATGAGAAAATCAAGTATAAAGAGGCAATGCTAGACCCCAGGGCAGGCAAGGTGGAAAAGCAAATATGCAAATTACTGGTTGAAGCACCTGACAGCTCAGAAACCCGTAAATCGATCCTAAACACTGTTCAGAATATTAACTGGCGGTATTTGGATGAAGGAACTGAACCGGCACAAATAGGCTGGTCCACGGTAATATCCTGGCTTGGGGAAATAGAGCTGCCGGAAGAAAAGTATTTAATCAATATAATGAAAGCACAAAAAGGCCTGGATGCTGCACTGTCGGAAAGCTACTGCAGCATGATCGGCGAGCGTTTTATGCAGGATAAAGCGAGATTTGTCAGATGCGCCGGCCGCTTAAAGGAAGATGAGCTTGAGAGCTTATGCTGCTATGTTGCATACTCCTCTAGTTATGATAATTTAAACATAATCAGGAGTGATATGGAAAAACTGCTGGAAAAGGAAGATTTGTCGGATAAGGAAAAGCATGTAGTTGAAAGCTTGCTGGAAGCCTTTGATATTTATGAAGATTATTGAACTAACTCTCCCGGCAAGCTCATTTTCCAACCTCTAAAGGATAGAGTTACGAGTGTCAGCCACCAAACAAAAGAACTTATTGACATACAAAAAATGGTTGATTATACTATAATTAGAATTCTAACTATAATGCAAACGAGGACGAATTATGAGCAAATTGACTCTAATGTCTAAGCTGGGTATTGTGTATCTTACATGGACACGAATGCTGCAGAAGGATCTGGTTCCTTATAAAATTACGCTGAAGCAGCAATATGTCTTGGGTCAACTCTCAAAGAAAGATTTTCTTTACCCTTCCCAAATTGCCGATATGCTTTTTTGCGATCGGCCTACTGCTTCGGTAATCATTAAAAACATGGAGCGGGAAAAATGGGTAAAAAGGGAAAAAGACATGGAAAACGCCAAGCAGATACGTATATACATCACTGAAGAAGGACGGCAGAAACTGGCCTCATTGAAAGGTACATCCGGACCGGAAGATATGGCCCGTTATGACCCTCTCCAGTGCCTTACCATAGAGGAAAGGAATCAGCTGGACGTTCTGATGACTAAGGTTCTGTCTCATATAAATGCAAGTAAAGACAATCTTAAATAATTTTTTTTGTTGATATGATTAGAATTCTAATTAATATGATGCTAAGGAGGCAATGGCAATGGAATGTAAAATAAAAGATATTGCATTCTATTATGAGGTTATCGGTCAGGGAAAACCCGTCATCATGATACATGGTTACTCCCCTGATCACAGACTTATGAAAGGGTGCATGGAGCCTGTTTTTAGAGACGGCAGCAATTACAAAAGAATCTATTTTGATTTGCCCGGTATGGGTAGAACAAAAGCAGAAACCTGGATTACCAATTCGGATGTCATGCTGGATATTGTTCTGGAATTTATAGAGCAGATCATACCCGGCGAGAATTTCCTGCTTGCAGGTGAGTCTTATGGAGGTTACCTATCGAGAGGCATACTTAAAAAAATCCCTCACAGGGTTGACGGACTGCTGATGATATGTCCTTGCATCATCCCGGATTCCGGTAAACGAACACTTCCGCAAAAAAAGGTCATCCTCAGAAACGATAAGCTGCTGTCACAGTTGGAGCCCTATGAAATGGAACAATATTCTTCAATTACTGTCGTCCAGAGCAAGGAAACCTGTCAGCGGTTCAGGAATGAGGTTTTATCAGGGCTTAAGCTGGCTGACGAAGCCTTTCTGGCAAATTTCAGGGAAACAGGCTATGCCTTTTCGTTTGATATCGATGAAGCCGGCAGTATCTTCGATAAACCGGCGCTCATGCTGATGGGTCGCCAAGACACAAGCGTCGGCTACAAAGATGCATGGAACCTGTTGGATCGCTATCCTCGGGCAACTTTTGCAGTTCTTGACCGTGCAGGACATAATCTTCAGATTGAGCAGGCAAACACATTCACTTGCCTGGTAAGCGAATGGTTGGACAGAGTTACAGAATATTTGGCGGAGGAGATTGTATGAATGATACTATTCCATTATCGTTGTTGAAGATAAAAGCATCATGAAGGAATAGTGTAGTTACCAGGCTTCAAGGTTATTAGGTTATTATATTTATCCATTGTAATGACACTAACCTTCTATGCAAGTCGTATAAGTGAAAGGCTAATTGTGTTCTAATTTTGCCCAAAACCTGGAAGGAAACCTTGAGAAAATATAGAATACTTAAGTAAGCTTATATATACAGGGGGATATCGAAATGAGATACAGAAGATTAGGCAGAACGAATGTGCAGGTATCAGCTCTAGGGCTGGGTGCGATGCGCCTTCCGGGATTTGAAAACAATGTTGCTAAGTATAATGAAAAGAAAGAACAGGCTGCTATAGAAATTGCTCATCATGCCTTTGACATGGGGGTAAATTATATAGACACCGCTGCTAACTATGGCAAAGGCAACAATGAGAAGCTGGTAGGCAAAATATTGAAGGGTTATAGGGATAAGGTGTATCTGGCTACAAAAAACCCCGAATATTGGGTTAAGCAGACTTCGGATTATCGCCGCTTTTTGGATGAACAACTGGAGCGACTTGAGGTTGATCATATAGATTTCTATTTCTTTCATGACGTGCGCAAGGAATGGTGGACAGATATTGTATTAAAATATGATCTGCTCAATGAAGCGGTAAAAGCAAAGCAGGAAGGTCTGATAAAGCATATAGCCATATCTACCCATGATAAGCCTGAAACTGCCAGAGAGATGATAGATACCGGAATATTTGATGTAATAATGCTGCAGTATAATCTGTATAACAGGGAGCATGAGGAAACCATCAAATATGCACGTAAAAAGGATATTGGTGTCGTCATTATGGGTCCTGTGGGCGGTGGCAGGCTCGCTGTACCTTCAAAGGTAATCGCCGGGATTGCAGAAAAAACTCCTAAAAGCACTCCTGAAACAGCATTAAGGTTTGTACTCGGTAACAACAGCATAAGCTGTGCTCTTTCTGGAATGTGCTCTAAAGAAATGGTAGAGCAGAATGTTAAAATTGCATGTGAGGACAAGCCGCTGGACGAGGCCGAATGGAAAAAAATAAATTCAGCTTTGGAGGAAGTGTGGAGGATGTCGGATATAAAATGCACCGGCTGTGATTACTGCACTCCATGTCCTGCAGGCATAAATATTTCATATATTATGGAACAATTGGTGCTTCATAAGGTATATGGGCTTACCCGCACGGCAAGGTACCGTTTGAAGGGCATAGGCAAAGCAGAAGGGACCGGTAAGCATCCGTCTGAATGCAAGGAATGCGGAGCCTGTGAAGAAAAATGTCCTCAGAGGATAGAAATAATAAAGCAGCTTAAAAATGTTGTAGAAGAATTGTTATAAGTGAGTGCCGGGGAGACTGGCACTCAATGCTTTAACATGATTTTCCGTTAAAGCTGGAAAAATATTTGATGCCATAAATCATGTGGGACAAAAGGCTGCAGTTTAAAGGTTCTGCCAAAGTGTCGTCAGCCTCATACATTTGCAAATTGATAATTTGACATAGAAGCCAACCGATTTTACCAGACAGGCTATCCTTTTGCTGTTGAGTATGTTAAAATAGCATTTGGAATATATTGCTTTAAATACTAAATTGTTCTAAAAAATTTTCGATATATAAAAGGGAGGATCAATTTATTTTATTGAGGGGGGGTTACAATGAGCATCACACCGGTTTCCGGCAATTCAAATGCTACTGTTTCACCGTTAAGCCATAATAATGTCATAAAAATGCTTGAAAGGCAAAAGATGCAATTGTTGGATCAAATTATTAAGGTTTAGTAAAAGTTGGGTCTGTCATTCATAAAGTATGGAACTGATAAGGAATGAAACTGAGGGGTCAGGCTTGAGAAAGTCAAGCAAGGCCCTATAGTTTTGGGTAAAGGCGATAGGTTTCGGAATGTTATTTAAAAAAATACAAAAAAGAAGTGTTTTCCCAAAGTTATTCGTATAAATAAATGAACTTTAGAAAGAACAGAAGGTGAATAAGTGGCTATTATTATTAAATTCACACTAAGGAATATCAGAGAAAAGAAGCTCAGGACGTTTTTGATTCTTCTTTCCATTATCTTGTCCTCTGCTTTATTTTTTGCATCAACGGCTATCTCTACAACAGTAGAGATGATGATTATGGATCAGGTGCGAAAATACATAGGTGACGCCGATATCTCAGTAAGTGCGGGAGAACAGTCGAAGACAGGCTTTATTTCCCCGAATTTGCTGGATAATTACCAGGGAGGGATAAAATATGCCGTCGGCATGGTGTATGGCAGCGGAGAGTATAAGGCAAAGGGTGAAACCGTGCAGATGACAATACAGGGTATAAACCTGGAAGACCTGGACAGGATGAATCCCATAATACTGGATCGGCAGTACGAATTAGACCCTTTCAAAGGTAATAAGGCAATCATCGGGAAGGGAATGGCGGAAAAATACGGCCTGGAACCCGGTGATACGATGGGAATCAATATGAACGGGATTAAAAAGTGGTTTGTTGTTTCGGGAATTTCACAGCCTGTAGGGCCCTTTGCAGAGAATGGAGAAAGTACATATATTGTCGTGCCGAGGGAAACGATGGCAAGCCTTTACGGTAATAACGGCAAGGTACACGAAATATATGTAGGTCTTGATGACCCTTCCAAACAGGATATGATGGTGGAGGAGCTTTCAAAGGCTTACCCCATGTACAGGGTCGATCCCACCATATCAAAAGCAATGATAAAAAGTGAAACCCAGCAAATATCTGCGATGTTTCTGGTTATTGTTGCATTTGTTTTGATTTTAAGCATGTTCATAATTTATACCTCCTTCAAAGTAATTATGGCTGAACGCCTCCCGGTAATAGGGACCTTCCGCAGCATCGGTGCAACAAAAAAAATGACGAACCGTGTTTTGATGGTTGAGAGTATGATATACGGGATTTTGGGAGGTATACTGGGAGATATTCTGGGAATAAGCGTTCTGAAGCTTATGATAAAGCAAATCACGCCTATATGGGAGTCGAATATCGGTATCAAGGCTTATTATACCCCGAGGCAATTGATTATGGGATTTTGTGTCGGTCTGTTTCTGGCATTGGTAAGCTCCTTTTTGCCCATTAGAAGGGTGGCAAGGATTCCGATAAAGGATATAGTGCTGAATTCAATAGAGAAAAAAGTTAAAAAGAAGCGGCGAATAAAAAGTATATTAGGGATGTTATTCCTGGCTGTAAGCATTGTTGGGCCCAGGATTGTACCGGAGAATATAGCAATAGTAGCGGATGTCATATGCATGTTTTTGCTGGTGCCTGCTGTTGTAATGCTTGTGCCGCATATAACCAATATTTTTCTTAAAGTGTTTCAGACAATATATGTGAGGATATTTGGAAATGAAGGAATACTGGCTGCCCAAAACCTCAGGGATAATAAAAATAGTTTGAACAACATCATACTATTGGGAATGTCCATTTCGGTGCTTCTCATGATAAACACCCTGAGCCAGAGCATAATTAATGATATGGTAAATTACTACAAGGATTATAAATATGATATATCCTTCTGGTCCTGGCCTATGGACCGCTCCACGGAAAGTAGGCTCCTTTCCGTGGATGGAGTTCTGGATACATACGGGGAATATCGAAAATATGGGCAGATTCGGGTTATGGATAAAAATGCGGAAATAAGATGTATTCTTGGGGTCAATAAGATGAAGACCCTTGATTACATGAACCTGGACATCAGGGGTGACGTGGAAAAGCTGGCGCAGGAACTGGACGAAGGCAGAAATATCATTGTTACCAATATATTTAAAGATGAACATGGGATTCAGGAAGGAGATTATTTAAAGCTAAAAACAGAAAAGAGCGTACTGGAGTATAAGGTAACAGGTTTTATTGAATCAAACCGTTTTGAAGGCAATTATGCGCTTGTTGGAGAGCGTTATCTGAAATCTGATATGTCGGTAAAACAATACAGCAGCATATACATAAAAACAAGCAAGGATTCGGAAGAGGTAGTGAAAAATATCCAGGAAAGGTTTAAAAATAGGTCGCCATGGGTCAGATCGATGAAACAGATGATGAAGGAGAACATGGAAGCAAACAGCAAAATCCTTGGAATATTCAAAGGCTTTGGGATTATGGCTCTGGTTATTTGTGTTTTCGGCGTATTCAATAATCTGATAATAAGCTTTATTGACCGCAAGCGTTCCTTGGCCATTATGCGCTCAGTCGGGATGAATAAACGGCAAACTCTGAAAATGATTTTTATAGAGGCTTTTACAGGGGGCTTAATAGGCGGGTTGATAGGCATCATAATCGGTTTGCTTCTCGTTATGAATGTGGAAAAGGTTATAGAAGCACTGGGAGGCTCTATTAAGGACTTTATACAGATTTCATGGATTTCACTGGCTGCCTCCATGGCTGCAGGAGTTGTCATTACCATAGCTGCATCTGTGGGGCCTGCATTGAAGTCTTCGAAGCTTAACATAATAGAAGCCGTTAAATATGAATAGGGAGTGGGCGTATGGAAAATATTATTGAAACGATTGACTTGTGTAAAACATACATGCTGGGTGAAATAAGTACGGAAGTGTTAAAGGATGTTAATCTTGAAATAGAGCAGGGAGAGTTCGTTTCTCTTATGGGACCCTCAGGCTCGGGGAAAAGTACCCTGCTTTACTTGCTTGGCGGCTTGGACAAACCCACCTCGGGCACAATCAGGCTGAAGGGAAAAGAGTTATCGGTGATGAAGGACAAGGAAGAAAGCGAAATGAGGAGAAAAGAAATAGGCTTTGTGTTTCAGTTCTATAACTTGGTTCCCAATCTTAACCTGGAGGAAAATATAATGCTACCTATATTGCTGGACGGGAAGAAGCTTAAGCAGTACAGGGACAGACTTGATGAGATTCTGGAGCTTGTAGGTCTTACAGATAGAAGGAGGCATACGCCGCGGGAATTG
>LOES01000207.1 GCA_001515955.1 Clostridia bacterium BRH_c25
ATAGCAACATTTAACAAAACATTTTCCTTTCCTAACACGGGAGGCTCAGGAATTTCTTCCTAAACCCTTATGGGACTTGCCCATTCGGTCATAGCTTCATAGATAACCTTAGAAGCGACGACTCGGAAAACTTATATTTCTATTCAATTATATACAATATGATTACTTTTGTACAGCCTTTTTAAGCTTTTGCGTTTCTTGCCGGAATAAGTGATGCAGACTTCATGTATGCTACATAGTAGAAAAACGGAACGATAAGTGCTCCACCTATCAGGTTGCCGATTGTAACAGGCAAAAGGTTGTTCAGCCAAATCTGTCCCCAAGTCACAGGTGCTCCCAAGAACATCCCGAGAGGTATAAAGTACATATTCGCAACGCTGTGCTCGTACCCGGACAGCACAAAGAGCATAATCGGGAACCAGCAGGCAAATATCTTACCTATTACGTCCCTTGCTCCTGTAGCCATCCAAACCGCGAGAACAACTATAATATTACAAAGTATTCCTCTTATTATTGCAGGTACAAAAGCTATTGCTACTTTATTTTTTGCTATTCCTATGGCAAGTTCAGCGGCTGGTGATCCTGGTGCCATTAGCCCGGAATTTGCAATAACGATTGCCAATAATACTGAACCTATGAAATTAGCAATATATACAAAAATCCAGTTCCTATAAATATCTGACCATTTGTAACGGCAGTTAAGGCATCCTAATGTCATAAGATTGTTACCTGTAAAAAGCTCTGCACCACAGATAACTACAAGCATAAGTCCCACAGGGAAAGCCCCGGCAAATGCAAACTTCTGTAAGCCAGGATCAATTTTTGTCAGCGATTGTCCCACAGTAATCGCTCCCTGCGCTCCAAAGCCTATAAATACGCCTGCGAAAATTCCAAGTACAAGCATCTGTGAAATTGTAAGCTTTGCTTTTGCTGAACCGGCATCGCATGTTGCCTGCGCAATTTCCTTTGGAGTAAGAATTCGTTTCTCCATTTTAATAGACCCTCCAATCAAAAACTTTGTGAAAAACTATATATAAGTTTAACATTTTTTTAACAATATAAGTTTAACATTTTTTTAACAATCTGTCTATAATTGTTGAAGGGTTTTTATAAATTTTACCGCATTTATTTTTTTTTATGCTACAACCTCAATTTCACCTGTGTTCGGGTCCATCATCAGTCCATGTATACTCACATCCTTGGGGATATACGGCGACTCTTTCAGCTTAAGAACTGCATCCCTGACATTCTCCATTTCATCCTTCAATAGTCCGAACCATTCTTCTATATCTATCGCTTCAATTGCATCTGCGGGAATACCCTTTTCCGCCATCTTCACTCTTATGCCTTCCACTGTCTGCTTCCTCATTCCACAATCCCCGTGTCCTACCACATATACTTCCTTCAAATCCATCAGTACTGTTCCTACCGCTACACTTCTAATAACGTCACTGCAATTGTTTCTGATAATATTGCCGGCATTCTTCAGCATTTTAATATCGCCTCTGTTAAAACCCATTGCAGCTTCCAAAAGCTCTACAAGCCTTGTATCCATACAGGTGAATACCATTATGTCCTTATGAGCATGTCCGCTTATTGGCTTGTCCTCTCCTGCACTCTTTCTTTTCTGCACAAATCTCCTGTTGTGCTCCAGTATCTTCTCTAACATGATGACCTCCTAAAATACAGCTATTACAACTTAAAGCTTTACCCTTCCGGGATTACTATATATATTCATTCTCTGCCCCCGGGCAAAGCCAATTATTGTTATTCCAAGATTATTTGCAAGCTCTACTGCCAGGTCAGTAGGTGCAGACCTTGATACTATCACAGGTATTTGACCCTTGGCAGCCTTTATGAGCATTTCAGAAGACACCCTGCCGCTTGTAAGTACTGTCTTGTCAAACAGTTCAATATTCTTTAAGGAAGCTTCCCCAATAGTCTTGTCCATAGCATTATGGCGCCCCACATCTTCGTGAAAAAGCAAGATGCCCTCATCAGTACCGAGAGCAACACTGTGAACCCCGCCTGTGTTCAGGAACAATTCAGATCTTTTGTTAAAATCCCTCATAAGCTCAAGTATCGCTTGTGCACTAAGTATTATATCGCTAGATACCTTCCTGCAGCTTAGTGAATCCATCGCATTATAAAAGGTGGAACCTTTGCCGCAGCCGGTGGTCATTGTTCTCTTTCCCTGCAGCTTCTTTGCAATAAAGCTGCTCTCATGGGTATTTACATCCGCTATGCCTTTTTCTTCATCTATACTGATTTTCTTTATGTCATCCTTGCTCTTTATAATACTTTCAGAAAGCAGGAATCCAACGATCAGACAGTCAAGTCTTGATGGGGTACAGAGTAATGTGATGAACTCTTCACCGTCCAGTATAATGGTCAAGGCATACTCTTTGACTACAATATCATCAATTGATGACATCGTGCCATTTTCATACTTTATTATTGGAATATCCCTGGTCAGTTCCATGCCTTCGCCTCCTAAACTTCCGACAGCCTCTCCCTCAGTCTTTCATAATCCTTAATGGTATTCACATTAGTGAACATTTCCCAGTCCGGACTGAATTCCCTTGCTTTTGCCTCACTGATATAAAGTACATCGGAGTCTTTCAACAGCAAATTTATCTGCTTTTTGCCCTTCTCCATATTCTCTTCTATCCTGCCAATCAGACTTTTGGAATAAAAAGCATTAAAGGGCTCAATCCATTCACCCAGTCTGGTTATAACCCCGTCAACCTTGCATTCATGCAATTCGATAAGCTCCTTCATATAATCCAGGTATTTGAGATTTATGAAGGGCATATCACAAGCTACAATATAATTGTGCATACTTCCTGAGTTTTTCAGTCCTATATGTATCCCTGCCAGAGGCCCGAAATCCTTAACCTCATCCTCTACCAGCTTGAACCCGTATTTTTCATACTCCTCCGGCCTACTGGTAACAATTATTATCTCATTGAAAACCGTCTCCAGTTTTTCTGTTATCATTTCTATCAAATACTTATCCCGGAGCTTGAGAAACTGCTTGTCAAAGCCCATTCTGCTGCTCTTGCCTCCGGCAAGTATTATTGCTGTATCCATATTTGCCATTTTGACCTCACAGAACTATATGCCTCCGGCACTTATTTTCATATCCATAACCTTTATATCATACCTTTATTCCAGTTGCAATTCATTTTACATATAATTGTTAAAATATAAACATATAAAAAAGGAGCCCCAAGCTCCGCTCCTAATCAAAGTATATTATTTCTCCCCTTATATCCTCGTTCACGTACAGTATCCCCAAGGAGTACCTGGGCTCAAACCTTCTTGAGGTCGGTGAGCCGGGATTAAAGAACAGAACTCCGTTAATAACCTCATTATGGGCTTTGTGGCTGTGTCCATACACCACACAATCTACATTATCCCCTGTGAATTCAGCGTAAGCGTTCATGTAGGTACGTCCCCTGCTGGTCCCGTGAGTCAGACCTATTTTCTTCCCATTGGCAGTAATTATCCTTTTTGTCCCGTATCTGTCCAGCATTTCATAACTGTCATTGTTTCCTGCAACTGCATATACAGGAGCAATCGTCGCAAGCTCAATGACAACCTCTTCAATCAGGATATCCCCTGCATGCAGTATCATATCCACGCCGTCAAATACCTCATATATGATATTGGGAAGCAGCTTGGCACTGCTTCTGATATGTGTATCAGAAATCACTCCTATTTTCACCTGTCGTATCCTCCGGTTCATTCTCTGCGTCCGGCTCAGCTGTTTCGTCCCTGCAGCTTATAACAGCCATAGCCACATATAGCATGGATATCCCCCAATATATAAGTCCAAATCCCGGTACAGGATAGCCATATAGGTTAACAGCCAGCTGTACGAGCATTGGAAGTGTCAGGGCATATATGCTTATATTCAGCATATTATTAAATTTAAGCCTGCCTCTCAGCATTGAATTGGCAATTAGCCCCAATAATGCCAGTATGACGGCATTAAGCAGCTTCCAGCCCAATACAAAAATAAAACCGAAAGCAATAAATATAAACACAATCCAGCTGAGCTTGGGCAAAAATTCCATCACATCTGATTTTGTAAGAGTAATTCCTTTCAGCTCGGTCAAGCTGAATTCCCTGGTCTCTATCTCGCTTCTTTTCACATATATCATATTCCTGGTTATGAGCATTCCGCTCCCTACATCCTTCAATACGCTTTCTGTCACCTGTCCTGTAGTGTCGATAACGAAAGCCTCATTGGTACTGCTGCTTATATAGTAGGGCATCTCGCCTTCAAAGCTGAATTCACCGTTTTCCAGCCTGAACTCCGGAATATTTGAACTCAGATTAGCGACCAGATCATCCACTGCTATTCTGGTTACTACAAAAGTCCTTGTTCCACTTATAAAATAGATAATAAGGAAAAGCAGCAGCAGATATACAAAACTTCTGCTGAACTTATTATTCTTAATGCTTCTGTAGAACTTGAAATCAATTACGCTTTCCCTCATCTGCATGAAAAAATTCATTCCATCCGCCTCCCTGTTTGCATATCACTGACTATTATACCAAATAAAAAGGCAACTTTGTTGCACTTTTTTCGCTAGGAACCCTATGGCTCCCTTCGACGGATGCTTCGCATCCTGAGACAATCCTCCGGTAAATAATTATATTCCTGTTATATTTACTACTTTACCGCATTTGGAGCATATACCCTCGTCCAAGTGTTCAATGAATATGCCTCCTGCCCTTCTTATAAGCAGAGCGCCGCACTTGGGACAATATGTATTTGAATCCTCACTGTGAAGATTGCCTATGTACACGTACTCCAGATTGCTGCTTGCCGCTTTTTTCAGAGTCTTCAACGTTTCCGCCGGCGTAGGCTCTTCTTCCATCTTATACATTGGAAAATACCTTGATAGATGGAGCGGAATTGCGGGGTTGATAGCTGCCAGCCATTTTGAAAGCTTATCCATCTCCTTTTCACTATCATTACGGCCTGGAACAATGAGAGTGGTAACCTCCACATGGCATTGGACCGCGGCTGTCTCGACAGTGCGCTTCACATGTTCAAGACTGCCCCCGCATATATCCCTGTAATATTCCTCGGTAAATCCTTTTACATCTATATTCATCGCATCTATATAGGGCAGCAGCGCAGATATTGCCTTTTCATTGATATATCCGTTAGTCACCAGTATATTTTTGTAGCCCTTGTCTTTAATATATCTGGCTGTTTCTAATACATACTCATACCATATTGTCGGCTCATTGTATGTGTATGCTATCCCGATGCAATCCTCTTCCTGCCTGCACAAGCTTAGCAGATAGCCTTCCGAGGCTTCATACAGAGCTCCTGCTCCCATCTTCTCCTCCGCACCACGCTGTGCAATGTGATGGTTCTGGCAAAAGCTGCATCTGAAATTGCAGCCCACAGTTCCCAGGGACAGAACATATTTCCCAGGAAAGAAGTGATAAAGCGGCTTCTTCTCCACAGGATCCATTGCCACTGCAGAAATTTTCCCGTAATTATGAGTGTAAAGGGTGCCTTCAATATTGTTCCTTACTCTGCATACCCCGAATTTGCCCGGTGCAATGGTGCACTCATGGGGACAAAGCCTGCAGATTACCTTATGCCCTTCAAGTCTTTCATAATGCATTGCTTCCTTTAATTGATCCATATTGAATCACTCCATTGCTTAATAATGTCTGATAACCTCAAAGCGTTCCATCTCATATGCCTCATCACTTCTGATACCTGCTTTCTGCAGTGCAATATCCACTTGATAATCAACAGTAGCTACACCTTCCAGATTTGGAAGCAGCAAGCCGGACCTGCGCCCGCTTCTGACAATTACACCGTACCTTTTCACATCCAATTCCTCTTTTGTTCTTATGGGTTCCGGCTCCATCAGGACATCCACAGAGTAGTCCAGCTCAGAAAGCTCATCCTCCTCTACAGGAAAAAACCTCGGATCCCTGGTTCCGGCACTGATGGCATTCTGAATGATTTCCATTGCAATGCTTATAGTGGTAGGACCTATAGTCCCGATGCAGCCCCTAAGCTCGCCGTGTTTTTTCAAGGAAACAAACACCCCTGCCCTTCCTGTAAGCATTTCGGCAGGGAGCTCCTCAGGCACAGGAATCTGCTTCCCTGTCCTAACATAGGTTTCCAAAGTATGTATAGCCAG
This sequence comes from Clostridia bacterium BRH_c25, assembly GCA_001515955.1. Next base: position 6,189 of record LOES01000207.1, read on the forward strand.
CTTCACATAGGGGTCGCCGCCTTTTTCCGGCTTGTTGCCTTCACAGGCCTCATAGTGGATTTCTGCTATACAGTAACCCACTCCGAAGGGGCCTTCGTAGGATAATATCTCCCCCTTTATGCTGCACCCATCCAAACAACCCATAAGTACTACAGTAGAGTTGTACGCACATTCCCCCGCAGACTCAAGAAGCTCAGACGGCATAGACATCAGCTCTTTTGCATCCCCCGTTTTTATTATCTCAATGTATTTTTGGTCATACTCAAAGCCTCTGGGACTAAAGCCTGCCGGTGCGCCCTGTGTAAGCCTGTGGGAAAGGTCACCGCTGGCTATTACCACTGCCTTCCGGTCAAGCTCGGACACGGCATCCCGTATAGCCATCCCAAGCTTATAGTGCTCTTCCCTGGAGAGAAGACTGTAGGTTATATGCACCAGCTTGAAAGCCTTATATTTCTTGTATACAAAATAAAGAGGGACCATAGCACCATGGTCAAGTCCGGGCTCAAGCCCATATGTCTTTTTAACGTCTTCATGCATTGGAATGCAATATGCACCCTTCTTATCAGCATGCTCCATAATTTTATCAATCAGTTCCAGATCATTGTCAAAGCTCAGCTTTACTCCTGCGGCTCCGAACCTGGCAAGACTTCCCTCCAGGCTATTATCCGCTGCAATGGTAATAGCATCCTTAAGAAGTGTGCCGTGAGGAGTTATTATTACTACCGTATCAGGGCTGATACCCGCAATACGCTCCGAAGCCTCCATTGCATCTTCAATTGATTTCCTTACCTTCTCAGTCTCTTTCTTTCCCACTTCCTCTACCATTATCGGCGGGTGAGGAAAAATAAATGCTCCTGCAATCCTACCCATTTTCTTTACTCCTTCCAAAACTTGAGGTATTTTTATATTCCCCTACAGAGCTGCGGTTAATTCCTCAGCTTTATAATGTCGGATGCGCCGGTATTGTTCCAGCTAATTCCATTATATAGATAAAAAGAAAAAAATTCCATGCCATGCAAAATTTAAGATAAATATTTAAAACATATATTGACATTATCGTAAAATTGCGATATATTTAAATCGTAAATTTACGATACACGGGGGTGCAAACTATGGATGCAATCAAAATCTGTAATGCATTGGGTAACGAAACAAGGTACCAGATAGTAAAAGCGTTGAAAGACCGTGCTATAGGAACCTGCTGCAGCAGGATCGAGTATTATGAGAACGGCATAAGCGTAGGAGATGTTGTTAAGGTTACTGGACTGGCCCAGTCCACCATATCCCAGCACCTTTCGGTCCTTGAGAAGTCAGGACTTATATACAAGGAAAAAAGAGGCCAGTGGACTTGCTTCTTTCTTAACAAAAAGCTTATTGAAGAGTTTTTGAAATTCTTAGGAAAAGAACTATTATAACAACGGAAGTAATTGCGTATGCAATTACAACACACCCGGGTTGCATGGGCGAGCAGCAAGCTTTGCTTGCGACCAGCCTTTCAACGAGGCGGG